>CAVGCY010000001.1:0-5240 GCA_963627915.1 Bacteroidaceae bacterium
TGAAAAACGAAAAGCTTTTTTAATTAATTTCCTGTATTTCGCTTTTTTCGTAGCCGCATTTTATCTGTTCATGAAATACGCGTTCGGCGTTGTTTATCCGATAATAATCGCGTTCATCATGGCGATGATTCTTCAAAGACCCGTAAATTTCATAACACGGAAAACGCCGCTGAAAAAAGGTCTTGCCGGCACATTGTTGTCGCTTGCGATATTCGCGGTACTGATTGCCCTGATAGTTCTGCTCGGCGCAAAAATAGTCGTTGAGGTCAAGAATTTCACGGCAAGCATGATGGCAAGATTTGAAAATATCGAAACGGCGGCGGCAAAAATCGGAGACTGGATAGGAAGTCTTTCGCTCGTTAAGAAGCTTCCCGACGGAATAAAAACGTCTTTGCTCGAAACAATAGACGATATCGTATCTAAAATTACGGCTTCGTCAGCGGCGGATTCGGCGCAGACGGGCACAACGGCGGCAAAAGGCTTTGACTTCTCGATTCTCTCAACTCCGTTAAGCGCGGTATGGGGCACGGCAAAACAGATTCCGTCAATAATCGTCGGAATTATCATAACGATAGTCGCAACCTGCTTTATGACGGCAGACTACGAACGCGTCCGCGGATTTATAATGAATCAGATTCCGGCGGAAAAACGCGAAAAAATTTCAAAAGCAAAACGCATAACCCTCACGTCGGTCGCGAAAATTCTGAAGGCATACGCTCTCATTATACTGATTACGACAACGGAGCTTGCTGTCGGACTTTATATTCTTACCCTGCTGAAGCTGTATTCCGGTGATTATGTTATCATAATCAGCATAATAATCGCACTGATAGATATTATCCCCGTACTCGGAACGGGAACCGTACTCATTCCCTGGGCTGTTTATTCTCTGATAACGGGAAACGTGGGATTCGGAATAGGACTTTTGGTTCTGTACGCAATAATCCTTATAATACGACAGATTATCGAACCGAAGCTCGTAGCCGGACAGGTTGACGTGTCCCCAGTTCTTACGATATCTACAATGTATATAGGCACAAAATGCTTCGGAGTTCTCGGAATTTTCATTCTGCCCCTTGCGTGTATTATAATAAAGCTTTTGAACGACGAGGGCGTTATTCATCTGTTCAAAACGGGCAATAACGAAAAAAACGAAAAATGCGACGATAACAACGCGCCGGAAATTCAAAAAGCGGAAATAACCTCAAAACCCGAAACGGACAAATAACCCGAATTAAAAAAATGCGGATCAACTCACTGTACCGATCCGCATTTTTTCTATTTAATTTTTGTAATTTTATCGCCCTTTACAAGGTAAACATTCCGGGCGTTTTCAGCAAAGAATCCGTCATTTTCTATTGAATCGGTATAAAAATTCTCAATTTCCGCATCCGGATAGCGTTCAAAAAAGTATTTTATTTTATTCTCTCTCATACACAGCCGCGTTATCTGCCCCGAATCGTTATCGATATGAGTACAGATATAATTTTCAATCCCGAGCCTTTTGCATATTTCACCTATCGTAAGGTCGGGAGAGGCGGTCAGAATCACATCGTCATCGCGTTGTATTTTCTTATAGAACGGCTTGATTTTATCCATCCGTTCATCCCAGAAACGCTTAGTAAATTCTTCCCATTTGTCATATTCGCAGTAGTATTTTTTGATATACGGAGCATATTTGTTCATAGCTTCCTCAACGGTTATTTTACCCTTGGCATACAGAGCCATGGCGCGTACGACCTTCGGAATCATTTTAACAAGCGCGGGATTTACCTTAACGTATGCAAAAAAGAAATCGAGCGCGCTCTCGCCGTCGTATATCGTATTATCAAAATCATAAACGTTCATATGTTTATTTTAACACAATGTTTTGTTTTGCACAATAAATATTTAAAAATATGTTGAAAATTTTTATTCAAATGTGTATAATTGACGGGTAAAATTCTAATTTACGAGGTGTATCAATGCTAAACAATCCGCAGATAAACAGAATGCTTGAAAAAATCGACAGATTTACAAACATTCTTGAGCCTATGATTTTTGAAAAGGTCGGAGAGGTCGATTTTACGGCGTTCCTTACAGACAAACAGTATCATTCCATTCCGGACGATGAAAATTTCACTCCGATGGAAAAGGGTTCTGCATGGTACGGTGAAAACAAATACTGCTGGTTCAAGGGCAGCTATACCGTGGACGAGGCTCTTGACTCTCAGCCTATTTATCTTAAACCCAAAATGCAGGGCTACGAGGCTATGCTCTGGGTCGACGGCAAGGTTTTCGGCACGTACGCGACGAAAATAACATATACCGCGCACGGCAATCACTACTGCGACCTTATTTCAATGAATCCCAAGGCGGGGCAAAAGATAGAGCTTGCAATCGAGTGGTACGGAGGACATCACATGCCCGGTACGCAGCCCAACGAATTTACCCCGATAAAGGATTTTAACTATAATTACGACGGTGCCGACATATGCGTCAAAAATTATGAAATCCAGGACTTCTATTTCGACCTTGTCAGCGTTTATCAGCTTGCAAAATTCCTGCCCGAAAACAGCTTTATGAGAGGAAAAGCGGTGAACGCCCTTTTTGAGGTTCATAAAAAAGTTCACTACTTCCCGTTCGACTGCGATCATGAAACATTTATGCAGGGCATAAGAGCGAGCGCACCCGACCTCAAAGCGGTATTAAGCTTAAAAGCCGGCGAAACGGACGCCGAATCCTATATGATAGGTCATTCGCACATGGACACGGCATGGCTGTGGCATGTCGGCGAAACCGTTAAGAAATGCGCGAGAACTTACGCAAACCAGCTTTCGCTCATGCAGCAGTATCCCGAATACAAATTCATTCAAAGCTCCGCATGTCATTCAAACTTCTTAAGAATAAACTACCCCGAGCTTTTCGAGAGAATCCAAAAAGCCGTTGCCGAGGGCAGATACGAGCCTAACGGCGGAGTATGGGTCGAATGCGACTGCAACATTACTTCGGGCGAATCCATGGTAAGGCAGTTCCTCTGGGGACAGAGATTCACAAGAAAGTATTTTGCTTTTACGTCAAACTGCTTCTGGCTTCCCGACACATTCGGATATTCGGCGGCAATTCCGCAGATTATGAAGGGATGCGGCGTTGACTACTTCCTTACGACAAAAATTTCGTGGAATGATACAAACAAATTCCCGTATGACACGTTCTACTGGCAGGGTATCGACGGAACAAAGGTATTTTCTCACTTTAACAGAACGCATCTTTTCCCCGAGATTATGGACATTATCGAGGCAACAAAAGACCAGATTTGTCAAAAGAGCGTTAATAACAAGCGTCTTATTGCCTACGGCTACGGCGACGGAGGCGGCGGACCGCAGTATGAGATGATAGAATTTGCAAGACGCGCAGAGAGCCTGAGCGAAGTCGGCACGGTTAAAAATACAACCGTCGGCGATTTCATGAAGGAGCTTGAAGCGTCAAGCGTAAATCCCAACACATACAGAGGCGAGCTTTATCTCGAGCTTCACAGAGGCACTCTTACGAATCAGCACACAATCAAGCGCAACAACAGAAAGAGCGAGCTTGCGTTAAGAGATCTTGAAATAATAACAGTAAACGACGCGGTTTCCTCGGACAGCATTGCAAGCGGCGAAAAGATAAATCCGCTTTACGAAACTCTTTTGCTCAATCAATTCCATGATATTCTGCCGGGCACATGTCTTAACAGAGCGCACGTAGAAAGCAGAGCGCAAACGTCAGAGCTTATTTCAAAAGCAAGAGAATACGTTGCCGAAAGCGTTTCAAAAAATAATAAAAACGGCGTAATAACGCTTACGAATACTCTTTCATTTGACAGAAAAGACCCCGTATTTATTGATTATAAAGACGGATATATTGTCGACGGCGATTACAGACAGCAGATTTATACGGATCTTGACGGCAATAAAAAACTCATTGTATCAGGCGTAACCGTTCCCGCGATGTCGTCTGTAACGTTAAAACTCAAAAAGGGAGAAATTTCAAATAAGAGCGCGTTCAAACGTGTTGATTCGTCTCTCGAAACGCCCTTTGCGAAGGTCGAATTTGCCCCCAACGGCACAATGAGTTCATTTACGGACAAGAGAGAAAACAGAGAGCTTAAAGGCGAGGGTTATAATTTAAATACATTTATAATGGCGGAGGACGTGCCGAGCGCATGGGACAACTGGGACGTAGACGCAGACATTGAGCCTAAATTCGAGGATGTTTCAAATCTTATTTCCTCCGAGACCGTTTCGGACGGCGAATGTGCATATATTGTCAGAAACGAATATAAAATCAGCGATAAATCCTCGGTTAAGCAGGACGTTATGTTCTTCGCGGACTCTGCCGAAGTTCGTTTTGATACGATAATGGACTGGCAGAATGACCACAGATTCCTCAAAACAGCGTTTGACACGAGCATATGCAACGACTACGCAAGATTTGAAATTCAGTTCGGAAACGTTAAACGCCCGACGACGAGAAACGACTCTGTCGAGCAGGCAAAATTCGAGCTTGTCAATCACAAGTATACAGACCTTTCCGAGCCTCGTTTCGGCGTTTCGATTCTCAACGACTGCAAGTACGGCATCTCCGTAAACGGCGGACAGATGAGACTTTCGCTTCATAAGGGCGGAACACGTCCCGACTATAAGGGCGACCATGACGGACTTCACAGAGCAGTTTACTCGTTCCTGCCTCACGACGGCGGATTCTCGGCGGAAAACGTTATACGCCCCGCATACGAGCTGAACGTTCCGGTAATCGAATCTGAAAGCGAATACAAGCTTAACCGGCTTGTAAACATTGACGCTTCAAATATAATCGTTGAGGCAATCAAACCCTGCGAAGACGCGGAAAAGGCGTATATCGTCAGAATGTACGAAGCGGAGGGTTCCGCGGTAAATACAAACGTAACCGTTTTGAACTCAGCCAAGAAAACGGAAATTACAAACATGCTTGAAGAAACGCAGTCCGTTCTTCCCGACGCAGTTTCAAACACACTTGCTTTTAAGCCTTTTGAAATCAAAACAATCAAGGTTACGTACTGATTTTCCGTAATAATTTTATGCGCCGCTTAATATTTCCGGCGGCGCATTTTTCAAAAATTAAATCTTGACATAATTCAATCTCTAATGTATAATAATTCTGCCGTTCATGCAGCGGCAGAAATTTTATATGCGGATGTGGCGGAATTGGCAGACGCGCTAGGTTCAGGTCCTAGTGAATGC
>CAVGCY010000002.1:0-24377 GCA_963627915.1 Bacteroidaceae bacterium
AAATAAACTTAACCAGCAGGAAGAAGAAGTCATCATCCCGATAACCGTAACCAATTCTTTTAGCGACTTTAATTTTGTTGTTAAAGCCTTCAAGCTTTCCGGTACTGATAGGATGCTCAGCATGAGCAATCAGTCCGGGAGGTCTTTTTTCAATACTTATTTTTATTTATTCACCACAAATTCGTGATGAGTCTTTTTTTCCTTTCTTTCATTGTAGCACACTTTACCAAAATTACCAAAAGTGTGCAAGTTGTTTTTCTAACTTACACACTTTATTTTACAAGGTCATAATATAAAACGCCGACACTCTTAATGTATTGGCGATTTTTTTGAATAAGTTTTCTGCATTTTCTCATAATATGAGTAATGAAAATGAAAACTTTAATCAAAAAATTCATATTGATTCTCGTTGTTGGGGTTGCTGTTGCGTTGTTTTTGTACCCTGCTCTTCATGAGTTGGGCCACATTTTTTCTGCAATTCTACTTGGAGGGAAAATAGAACAAGTCTCTTTTTTTCCAGTTCAAAGGGTCCTCTGCAATACGGGTTTCCTATCTCAAAAAAAACAAATTATCATTGGCCTATCAGGGGGTCTATTGCCGATAGTAATTTCATTGATTTCATATCCAAAAAGATTTTTGATTTGGTATGCAAATACTTTGATCAAATTAATAAATATTTATTGTCTGCTTTTGTTTTCCATATATGCCATTGCTTTTCACTTGGGATACTCATTTAAAAATAACGATATTACTACAATCTTATCCCTTTCGCCATCGCTTTCCTCTTGTGTATTCATCGGTTGCTTCCTGCTGATTTTCGTCTTAATTTTATCCATCAAACATTCTAAACCAATTGTTTTTACAATGAATTATTTTTCTTAGTTTTTCAATATTATTACGCAATCAACAGCAGACATAACATCTACCGTTGAATGATAGCTTTCTATCCTATTTGGTTAAAACTTTCGTTCATCTTATTAACAGATTGGAAAAATTTATGTGCAAAGATAAATGGTCCGACTACAATAAGCGAACCAAGTACGCCCCAGAGCCAAAAGTCTTTTGCCCCGAAATCATAATTAATCCGTCTGCGCTTCAGTTCATTTCCAATTCTATCGCAAAGATTATGCATCCATACAATTGTCGCAATCTCCAAAGTGATCGGTCCTACAAGAAACACAAGCAAATAATAATTCATGCTCTTACGCCCGTCATAACGGGAGCATACGAGATTCACATCGTCAGCAACATGTCCGTAACATATAAGTGCATAAATGCCAAATGTAACAAGTGATAACAACAATGTTTTTATAAAGCTTCTGTCAGTTTTCAACTGCGCAACAGGTCCTCCATGCTGATATGGCTGTTGAGGTATCTGCTGATAACCGACAGTTGGTTGTTGAATATTCTGTATCGGCGGCTGGATTTGTTTCACGCTTCTCATTTCAGCCTGTTGCTGCGCCTGTGATTGATATTGCGAGTACATATCCGCAGTTAAAACTGTCGTTTGTGCGCTGGAATCTCCAGACTGCGCTACAAACGGCACCCCGCAATTCGGGCAAAAGCTTACGTTATCTTCTACCTGACTGTTACATTTCGGACAAATCATCATAGTGTTTCAACTTCTCCTTCTTAATTTGGGCATCATACCTAAGGAATCTTGTTTCTTGATATGATGCCCGCATGATTTTAGATTAACATTTTACGCATTTTTTTCATCTTTGCGGCGTTTCCACACGACAAGGAATACGATCAGACCGGCAACAACAATTACCCCGGCAATGGAACCGTAGAATGCGACCTTATTGTTATAATACCGAACCCAAAGATTTGTCGTCACATAAAAATCTTTGATCTCTTCCGTAAGCTCGTTACCCGCCGCGTCAACTGCGACCACTTTCAATGTATGCGCCTCTGTAGAGTCGCCCGCAATATCAAATGAGAAGTTGCCTCCTTCTGCAATGATTGCAGTAATTGCATCTCCACTCCAGCTCACATACTCTGCTCCGTCAAGATAAACGATAACTTTTGTCAGATTTAAATTGTCGCTGATAGACATCATCACCGTCAAATTCTCAAGCGCATAGGCCACGCCGCTCTCAAGATTATTGATGTTGATTGTAGGCAAGGTGCTGTCAACACCAAAGTTAATTTCCATATCCTTCGTATCAAGCGTGTTTTCGGCGATATTGCCGGCTGCGTCTTCGGAATGAATGGAAAGTCTGTATATGCCGTCGTCTGCAAAGTTCTTTGCAAAAATGGTGTAAACATACTGATACCACTGACCGTTTCCGCCAGTTTCGTCAATCTTGTAATCGGTGCCAGATTTCAGAACGATGGTTTCATTATTCTTAAACAATGTAATCTTGATGTTGGAAAGAGCATTAGCGTTAATCTCGGTAATTACGACGTCGGTTGCCTCTTGGACATAAGAGTTGTTCAGCTTCTTTGTGTTATCGTCCATTGCATAGGTCGAACCGAATCTGTTGACCGAGAATGTGACCGACTTTGTCACACTTCTTCCCGCTTTATCCGTAACGGTAGCAGATAGCGTGTAAATGTCATCAATCTCTTTCTCCTCTGAAAAGTTGGCGAAAGTAAACACACGGCCGTTGTGAATGTCAGAATAGCTGCCGATAAGCTGCTTGATCTCTCTGCGGTTTGCACCGGTGAGCGTTATGCTGACCTGATCGAAGTTTGTATCCGAGGAGGTGACAATCGGTATAACCTCGCCGTTATTGGCAGAGCCGTTCAACGCCTCGGGTGTAATTTCCAGCGTCGGATCGGTATTGTCCACATAGAATGTATCCTGCTCATAATCAGCCGACTCATTGCCTGCCAAATCGGTATAGGCGATATCAAAGGTGTAAAGCGAATCATTTGCAAAGGTAATCGTCCCCGTATGCGTATCACCGTTTGTAGACCAGCCATTCACCGATGGAATGGAGGCAGTCGCGCCGTCATCCGTTGCCGTCATAGTAATATTGATGCGATCTGTGCTGAAGTTGTGCTCGTTGATTGTAATTGTAGCGGTCCTCGGATCTCTATAATAATTCGTATTCAATGCGGAATTATTGCTATACGATACGCTGATGGTCGGTACGGTCTTGTCAATCGTAAATACAGTTCCCGCTACAGTCCCGGAAGCGTAATTCACACTTGTACATTTATTACCCGCGAGATCGGTATACTCAATCGCGAATGTGTAATCGCCATCTGCTTTATAAGTAATCGTAGCGGTATGTGTCGCGTTATCCCTGTTATAAGTTCCCGTGCTGTTCGACCATCCGACAACTGCAGGAATCACACCATCTGTATTGGTGATCGTGATTTTGACATCGTCTGCGTTAAAGTTCCGTTCCGTAACTGTTACGGTCGCAGTGCGGTTTGCCTTGAAGTAGGTGCCGCTGTCTGCATTGTTGTTGTCGTAGGAAATGTCAATCACCGGAGCCGTTGTGTCAATTTGGATTACGGTGTAGCTCTTGGATTCTTTCTGCGAGTTATCCACTGCATTGAGCGAGTTATCCTTTGCATAAACAACGATCTGAATATTGTTACTGTTGTTCTTCGCTGCGGATACCGTAATCTCACCAGTCCACTTCTGCTGCAGATCGGACTGCTTAGGATACGCCATATCAAAGGTAAACAGCGTGCCCTCCTGCGTAGGTTTATCCGGTGTAGCACTGTCTCGGTCAAATACCGCATAGCTGACCTCTTTCAGTCCCGAATAAGCACCGCCGACCATCGGATCAACAACTTCAATCGTAACCTTTACGTCGTCGCTGTAAATGCCATTGACAGGCTTTGCAGGAGACACGGAAATTTCAGGCGAAACAGATTCCTCGATAGGATGCTCCTCATCTACAATCAAACCGTTTGTTGCGATATAGGTATAATTACCTGCATTATCCGTTATTTTAATATAAACGGTAAACTGCATATTTGAGGTCACATCAAATGCTTTGAATGATTGCCATTCGCTAACAGTGTCAAGATCAGCTTTCTTCAGGACCGTTGTGTTATCGCTGGCAATTTCAGAAACAGGCATATAATACTCAACGCTCTGAATCGGGGATGTTTCGTCGTCGGAAGTCCCGGAAATTGAAATCTTGGTATTAGACCAGAAGCCAAATGTCAGAGTATCCACAATGCTGCTCCATGTTTCTTCTCTGCCTTCTGCGGATTTCGCCGTTACAGTACCGACAGGCGCAGTCTTATCAACGGTAAATTTATAAGGATTTTTCTGACCACTTACATTGACGGGCATATTCTCATTATCAGCCTTGTCAGTATAAGCAATAGCAAAGGTATAATTCGCATCGGCGAGATAACGGATCGTTGCCGTATGAACAGCGTCGTTCGGCGTTTCTCCTTCAACCGTTGTCCATGCGCTGATTGTATAAGCGTTTTCAATCTCAACACCCTTTGCGTCAACAGCGGTTATTATAATACCGTTGGTTGCCGCCGAAGCGTCAAAGTGGTTTGTGCGCTCAGTAATCGCTACCGTTGCAGTTCTTTCGGTATAGTAACCGTCCTTCGCATTGTCGTTCGCAGTACTGTCATACGTAACCTTGATAACAGGATCGGTTATGTCAATATCAAGTGAAATGTTCTTTTCCGTGTAGTTCCCGGCATTATCTGTGACGCCGACATAAACCTTCACATCACTTGAATCATTGAGGGAAGCGTCAACCACGAACGAACCGGACCAATCCGCGTAAAGCTGTGCCTGCGTGGGAACATTGCCCGTCAGATTGGTAATCTTTTCAGTACCGTCGGCCCAATCGGTAATAACAAGCGTTCTTTTATTGGTATTCTCTCCTTCTTCACGTGTATAGTCGAAATTGAAGAGCGTCTGCCGCTGCGTTTCTTTCCCTTTCGATACAACCCAATACTCAACCTTTGAAATACCGGAATAAGGCTCGTCGTCCGATGTATCAATCTTTATATTGACATCTCTGTTGTAAATGTTGTTATCATTCGGCTCATCTGGCGTCAACGTCAGATTCGGACCGGCATGATCAACGATATACCCATCGGAACTGATATATTTGTAGTTCCCTGCATCATCGGTGATTCTTACATAAACCACAAACTGCTCATTCGTTTTGACAGTAAACTCCTTGTACGGAACAAATTTCCCATCTTCATACAGTTCATCAAGTTCATTTACAGTCTTTGCAATCGGATCGTTGGTCTTATAGTACTCTGTTTTAATCGGGCTTGTGACATCGGAAGATTCAACCTCGACTTCTGCCTTTGTATTGCTGTACAAACCAAATGTGAGGATTTTGAGAATCCTATCCCATGAATGCTCATTGACGGTAATCACAGCATCCGGTTCAGTAGTATCCACGACGAAGCTGTTCCATGCCACGCACTCTCCGATATTTACGGCAGGTTCATTCAACATGTTTGCATTTCCGGCAAGATCTGTATATTCCGTTCCAAAGGTATATACGCCATCATTACTGAATTCAACGGTTGCGGTCCATGTCGTTTTATCAGGTTCTTTTGAATTTCGATTCTCCGTCCAGCCGGAAATGCTGTCAACGACAGACTTTTTCAGCTCGTTATTGTAATTCTTGTCATCAACATGTATTTTGGCTGTCAGAAGATTAATAATATTTTCGGTTGCCTGAGCAGAATTGAAATGATGCGTTCTTTCGGTAATTACAACTGTTGCAGTTCTCGGCGCATCAAAATAGAAGTCATTAAGCGCATTGTTATTGTTAAATGTTACTTTGATAGACGGAGGTGTGAGGTCGATATCCAGATACAGCGTATCTGAATTGATATTGCCCGCATTGTCTTCCACCGTAACAACAACCCGAACATCGCAGCTATTATTTTTCGCCGCATCCACAATGATGTCACCGTTCCAAGATGCTTTTAGTTGCTCTTTTGTCGGAACTTGCGAGCTGTTCTCGGAAGAATAGGTGTTAGAATCCTCTGCGTCCGTGATTTTCAAAATACCACCGTTCGAGTTTTCAACCTTATCATGGGTATAGTCAAAGCTATACAGCGTTCCGGATTGCGTAACCTTGTCCTCACCGTCCAGCTTGGAAATGATTTCATATTTTATAGATTTAATACCGGAGTTGACCGTTTTATCAGTTTCATTTACATCAATATGGGCTTTAATACCTTGCGCCGCTTCGCCGATGCCAGAATAATCCTTTACGTTCGCAATTCCGTAGTATCCGCTGCCGTTATCCGGGTCAACAGCCGTCACCGAGACTGCACTTTCTGCTCGGTCGACGATATAGCCATCGGAATTAAACCAAACGAAATTACCTGCACTATCCGATACTTTAACATAGACCGCAAATTGCTCTTTGGAAGTGACATCAAAGAGCTTTTCATCTTTGCTATCAGAATATTCCCCGATAGATGTAAGCTCCAGACCGGAAAGATTTGTCTCTACCGTATCCGAGTTTGACCTATAATACTCAATCTTTACAGGGCTAATGTCGTCCTTTGCAGTCACAGAAACAGATGCCGTTGTTCTGCTGAACAGACCAAATGTCAACGTATCGAGAACCTTGCTCCATGTCCATCCGTTTACAGTTACAGAACCCTCCGGAGATGTGCGATCAACAGTGAAGCGAGTCGGAGCAACGCTTCCGTTATAATTTACAGTTCCGTTTGTATTACCTGCTTTGTCTGTACAGGCGACATCAAAGGTATAGTTGGCGTCAGTTATGAATTGAACGGTTGCGATGTGCTTATCTGTGTCAAGATTGGAATTATCCGCATCTTGACTCCAACTAATTGTATAGGATTCCTTAACCTCGGATTTATCAAGCTTAACGGCTGTGATGCTGTCTCTGATATATTTCTCCGCTGCCGCTTGATCAAAGTGATAGGTTCTTTCGGTATAAGCTACCGTGGCTGTACGAAGCGCTGCGAAATATCGTTCATTTTGGGCTCTGTTATTATCAAACGACACTTCGACTGAAGGAGGTGTAATATCAACGTCAAGCACAAGATTTTCAGAAGTGGAGTTGCCCGCATTATCGGTTACGGTAACAGTAACAAGTACATAGCATTTGTTATTGGCATCTGCGTCAACAACAATCACACCTGCCCATTCACGGCAAAGCATTTCCTTCGTCGGAACTTTTTCAGAAACGTCATATGTCTTTGTCCCGCTGTTTACATCATTGATCGTAAGCTTTCCGCCATTGGAGTTTTCTCCGGAGTTTCTTTCATACTCCAAGCTGTAGAGTGTTCCGCTCTGCGTAACAGTATATGCTTCCTTGTCGGAATTTCGGGATTTAACTTCATAACGAATTTCCTTAATACCGGCATAGCTATCGACCGCACTGTCAGTTTCTTTTGCGCTGACGGAAACTCTGATACCGGACGCCACATCTCCAACAACTCCAACATTGTCCAAGCCATAAATTCCGTTTTCATTCGGGAGATCAATGGCAGCAACATCCAGTTCCGTCTGTGTCGCATCGATTACATGACCGTCCGATGAAACATAAATATAATTTCCGGCGTTATCCGTAATGCGAACATATACCGTAAATTGCTGCTCGCCTGTCAAGACAGTAACATCCTTACTGAATTCCCCGCTGTTGTAAAGCGAATCTAGCTTTGCCCAACTGAGCGCGGTTGAGCCGCTATACTTGTAATATGCTTCTGTAACCGGGCTGATATTTTCATCGTCTGAAGCACTGACATCCAGCGTAAATCCTTCTTTACTGTATAACCCAAAAGTCAGAACGGAAAGAAGCTTATCCGTCCACGAATAACCGCTGACTGTTACAGTTCCGTGCGGAGCGGTTGTATCTATCGTAAATGCCTTCACCGATTCCGATGTGCCATAGTTTATATTGGTTTCGCTGAGTTTGTTTTCGGCTTTGTTCGTATAGTCCAAATGCCAATTGTATTTGCCGTCACGGTTAAACATCACCGTAACAGTATGAAGATCACCGGAGTTATTCCAATCACCTATTGACACATCATCATCGGAAACTTCAATCGGATTGCCATCTTTATCCGTTGTTTCAAAGATGATACCAGCCGTAGCGGCCGCCGCATCAAATGTCGAGCCGCGGTCGATAATTGTAATAAACGCCGTTCTGCCGGCATTATACCACCCAAAGCCGTCATCAATCTTGACTGCTTTACCAGTCATAGTAACAGTTGAAGTAATATCATCAATGTTGATCTCCTTGATCGTTACACTCTTTTCGGACGTATTACCGGCATTATCCGTTACGGTAACGGTAAGCGTGACATCCTTGCCGTTGTTTTTATCCGCATCAATGATAACGGATCCCGACCATTCTTTTGTCAAATCCTTCTTTTCGGGTTTTGCGTTCTTGAATTCGTAGAGCGTGCCGGATTGTGTCGGAGTCATTCCCATAGAAACAACATACTCAATCTTTTTAATACCTGAATAATAAGCCCCGGTTTTATTATCCGTTACTTCAATATCTGCGTTAATTCCGCGAATCGTTTTTCCATCTTCCGTATCATATGCCTTAACCTGATTCACGCCATATATAGAATTGCCATTCGGTTTGTCCGTAACATCAATTTCAATATCGCTTGCGGTCAAATCATAAATAACGCCATTTGTGCCAATAAAGGCAATGTTACCGGCATTATCAACAATTCTGGCATAAACAGAGAATTGCTCATCTTGAGAGATCTCGATTCGCGCCGAACTAAATGCGCCATCATTATACAAATCAACAAGCGCCGACTCTGTTAGCGCCTCGTCTTCATTGGATACATAGTAAGTAACCGTCTGAAAACCTGAAAGCAAGTCGGAACCGACATCGTTTTTCAACCCGACGAATACTTTTTCATTGGCAAATAGACCAAATCCAAAAATTCCCTTCAGTTTTTCCAATATCAGCCTCCAATCATCTTCTTCTGTCAGGCTCCACTCATGACCTTCACTACCCCATGCCGATGACTGAGCCGCCATTGTTCCGAAAGGAGCAGTTTTATCAATTTTAAAGGCGTCTGTATGTTTGCCGGCCTTACTAATTGTCGCATCAAGATCGGCCTTATTGGTATAAGAGTAACTCCAATCGTAAGTTCCCTCATCCGTAAATGTAATCGTTGCAGTATGAAGATTATCATCATTTGCCCACTCGGAAAGCGTATAACCGTCAGCAGAACCAGCGGCAAAAGCGATTCCGTTGGTTGCGGCAGTTTCATCAAAAACATCAGCACGATCATTGACAGAAATTGTTGCTTTTCTGCTGAAGTTATACCAAATGTCGTCGGAATTTGCTTCTTCAGATTGCGCGTCCTCGAATTTGATTGATACGCTCGGAACTGTTATACAAATCTTCAGATTCAATGATTGCTCATCAGCCTCATTTCCCGCTCTGTCAACGGTTCTGACATAAACCGTTACATTTTCACTGTTATTCTCTGCGGCGACAACTTTGACATCATCATAACTGACAGATTCTTCTATAGCTGCATTCGCTTCGTATGTATAAAGCCTGATTGCCTCTTTCTCTTCACCATCGCAGACTATCCAATACTCAAGATAATCAACACCGGAATAGTCCCCGCTGTCTTTTGCGGAGATTGTTAGCTCGACATCAGAATTATAGTATCCGTTTGCATTAGGCTCTGCATTGGCCTTGATATTTGCTACAGGTTTACCGGCGTCAAATGCGATCTTATAGTTTACTGGTGCGCTGTCAACAAGAACCTCATGCCAACCGAAATCATAACGCAATTCGACCTTTTTGATTTGCGTATTGTTTTTGAAGGTGATGCTTTGCGTGTCCTTGTCGCCGTATATGTTTCCATCTGAATCTGTAACACGAACTCCCTGTTTTTCGGTGCTGAACGTCACAGTCGCATCATTTGCAAATACATACAGATTGCCGTCCTTGCGGAGTGCATCCGCTGAATTCCAAGAGACATTCCCCATTGTCGTTGTTTCACACTCTTTGAAAGTAACGGCAATGTTCTGATCTTCCTGAATGTCATCAATTATGAACTCAAAAACCGATTCATCATCAGTTTCGGAAATAGCAGTATAAATACTCTTGTTGTTCACTTTTGCGGTATCAATGGTATATCCGGCAGCAGGCTTTAATGTAACAAGCACGTTATCCCCATATTCCACCCGATCCTTATTGACCGTAACCGTACCGTTTGTCGTGGCATCAATCACAACATCATATGCTAAAGGAGCAAATGTAATTTTAACCGTATAATCCTTGTCTGCAGTTAAAGTTGTTTTATATGGATTTGCGGTATTGTATGTATTGTCTGAGAACTCAACTGCTGTTTTGCCCGTGATCTCGACCTTTGTTACCCTGTACGATTCATTCGGAGTCGCTGTTATGTTCACCGTTGTTCCTGTATCAACCGTAACGACACCGGCGGTACTTTCGGGCGAAGTAACGACTGCGCCCTTCGTGCTCTCATAATCTACCGTCACTGTATATACCTTAACAAAAGTTACTTCAACGGAAATGTTAGCTTTTTTAATAGTAATATTTTCCTCAAAGGATTCTCTGTCTGTAATTACTTGGCTTGCGCCGTCGATTGCAACAGAAGAAATCTGCCATCCCTCCTCGGGGGAAACGGAAAGGGAAACAGTTTCTCCTTCGACAGCAGCAAGTCCGTCCGAATCCACGATCTCACCGTTCAGCTTTACGGTTCCTTCGCCTGACTGATCGACTGCAACAACATATTTATCTTTAACGTGAAATTTAATTTCACCGGAGGCACAAAGAACCTCCCCCTTATTTTCTCCGTCAGCATACTTCATTGAGGCAGTAAAAGTGTAATCTCCGCCTTTTTTGAAGGTCACACGAAACCTGCTGGTAGCGTTGCTCATCGGGAAACCAGTCGATGGACCGAAATCTCCGGTAAGCTCATACCATTTACCATTCTGTGTTTCGTAATATTCCAACTTTTCTATTGCAGAATCATCGCTGAAATCGGATGTTCCAATAACCATTACACCGGCATAGTCGTTCGCGGTTGTTGTAAAAGTAAATTCTGTTGCCTCTCCGACAATAAAATCCTTTTCACCAATATCCGTTGTCAATATGCTTTTATCCTTACTATTGACTGTAAACGATACGTTTGTGGAGCAAAGTGTCGAGCCGTCCTCTACCGTTTTCATGGAAGCACTGAACGAATATGTACCACTCTTATTGAAGGTAACACGGAATGTGCTTGTGGCATCGCTCATCGGGAAACCGGTAGATGGTCCAAAATCACCTGCAAACTCATACCATTTTCCGTCCTTTGTTTCCAAATATTCCAACTTTTCAATCGCACTTGAATCGCTGAAATCCGAAGTGCCGACAACCATAATGCCGGCATCGTCATTGGCAGTTGTCGTAAATGTAAATTCCGTCGGAACGCCGACCTTAAAAGTTTGCTGTCCGATGTTTGTTGTCAGAACGCTGCTGTTTTCCGTGGTTGCAAATGTGGTAATCGGGAAAACACTAACCACCATCATAACTGCAAGAACAACCGACAACACTCTGTCAGAAAATCGGACTTTGAGATTACTCATCTTTCTTCGCTCCTTGCTCTTTCATAAATTTTTGAATCTCCTTGAGATATTTATAATTCTTCCCATTTAAGAAACAATGCAAATTAAATGAAAAGAATAGTATTACCGCAAAAATAATAAACAACCAATCGCTTGTTACCTTGAATGCGATCATTAAAATCACCACAATTAAGGTGATTGCAGACAAAATATCAGCGATCATAGCCTCTCGACAGGTAAAAAAGGATATAACGCCAATTTTAGTATCATTAAAGGACTTGCTTCCCTTTTTTATAAGCCTTTCTTCTATCACACTGCATTGTTTATTCGCTAAAACAAAAAATACAATTTCCGTTATCAAGCCAAGCCAAAACAGGAGAGCTACAACAATTGCAAAAGTTTTCTGCACTACTGAGCCATCTAAGTCAACCAACGGTATAAATGCAAGAGATAGACCGGCAACCAAACAACCAATACCTGATATGGCGATAAGATTTTGGTATTTCTTTAACAAACGCATACGATCACCCCCTATTCAATCACTTCTGAACTTCCGGTGAATCCGATCTCATATTCAACCGTAATATCGCCAACAGCTGCATTTGCGGAATTTCTATCGTCATACATCTCTGGAACCGAGTCTAATACCGTTGTTTCGCCGGTCGAAGAGTTTAAAACGGTTGTTTCCGAAGCAGGTGTAGATAAAACCGTTGTTTCTTGTGCCTCGTTCTCAAGTTCGGCAGTTTTCAGCTTTGCTGTTCCGACAGAAACACCGGCGTTACCTGCTTTACGTTCCAATTTACGCGACGGCGTTATTTTTTCCGTTATTTTCCCGCGTTCAGCATTCACAGGACTCGGTCGATATGCTTTATTTCCGGTTTGCTCATTTTGTTGCCGAATCATTTCAATAGCTTTTCGAGCTGTTGAACCTGTAACCTCACCAAAAACTTTAGGAATATTAAACAGGAAAAATAACGCAATCGCAACAAGGAATAAGACACCGGCAGCGATAAAGGCAACAAGCGACATCGTTTGCAGTAATTGAACAGTCATGTTAATTGCCCCCTCTACTTGTCCCATATGCTGTGTTTACTGCGGTTTCCGTATCCGGCAACAATCCATTGATATTCTTTTTCATTTGCTCAATCAAGGTTGTCGAATCCGTAATTCCCTGTAAACATTGCTCAATATCATTCAGAATTTTATCAATCTCTGCTTTTGTAATACCATCTTTCTTAAAACCTGTAGCATATTGGTGAATTGCAGCTCTCGCAAGTTCCAAAACATCTAAGCGAACTTTGTCGGATTCTTCGCTGTTTTCAGCAATCGTAGCAATAACCTCTTGCAAATCCGAAAACAATGTTTTGTACATACCTCTGTCTTTTCCCTTATCCACCTTTGACTGTATATCCCGATAAAACTCTCCGATACTCACATAGGCTCTGGCAGTACCTTTATCTTCATAATCATCTGCCGCATACTGATACGCTTCATTAAACCAGTAAACTGAATACTGTGCTCGCGTAAGCTGATTTGTATCATAAAAAGAGTACCAATACAAACTGCCAATCTCAAAACATATTTCGGCATATCCTTCGGGATCGCTTTTTTGCAATTCTTCTCGATTTGCCGTCATAATACGGTCAAGCTGCGCAACCTCATCTTCACTGAATATATTATCCCTGTCATATGCAGTCAGCAATTTCAGATAGGCATCCTTCTTCGTCCCCTGTTCAGGAATATTGATTGCCTCTTCATATAACTTAACCTGCTCTGCGTAATTTGATTTTCCATCAGCCTCATTTAATTTTGAATCGTATGTATCCGATGCTTTTTTCAGCGCATAAACGTTTAGAAATAAACCGCTAAGTGCAAATACGACAGAGAGGATAACCGTCAGCACAACTGTTGTAAGCTTTCTTTTCTGTCTTTTCCTGACAATCGGTTCAAGATCTTTATAGTGATCCAGATCATACATCAATTCCGCACAAGACTGATATCTGGCGTCGGGGTGTTCTTGGATACATTTTTGAATAATCATATCCAATCCGATCGAAAGTCCAGGGTTGATTGCGCGGATTGATTTGTCTGCAATAATGTTTTTACAGGGGTCAACGCCGGTTAATAGGTGATACAGCGTCATGCCCAAACAATAAATATCGGTTCTCGCATCTGTGCGACCATATCCGCTGCCACGATATTGTTCCGGTGCGGCATAGCCTATCGTTCCGATCCCCGTTGTTTGTCCCAGATCAATGTCATATGCTTTTGCAGTTCCGAAGTCAATTACCGTCACATTACCGTCCGGTTTCAGCATGACATTTGCGGGCTTCATATCACGATATATGATCGGAGGCGTCCGGGAATGTAAATACCCAAACACATCGCAAAGCTGCATTGCCCACTCAACGACAAATTCTTCGGGCTGCGCGCCGCTTTCCTCCAGAACCTTATCAAGGGAATTGCCCTCGATGAAGTCCATAACAATAATGAAACTCTCGTCATCCTCAATAACATCGAAAATGCTCGGCAAATTCGGATGGTTTAAGTTTTTCAGTGTTTCTATTTCCGCAACAAGCCCTGCACGAACGGTATTAAAGTCCATCTTACCATCTTTACGAACAACCTTTACCGCCCATGTTTTATTCGCTTTTTCATTACGAACCATATACACGACGCTCATGCCGCCGTGTCCTACCTCGTCAAGAATTTTATATTTGCCGTCAAGCAGTGATCCGACTTCAAGCATACTGCTTCCTCCACTACAACAGATTAAAATGTTCGTACAGACAAAACGGTAATATTATCCCGCTCCTGTCGTTGCTTGTTGATTTCTATCAAAGCTCCCATATTTGCCTGCATTCCGTCCGCATCCATCATAACGGATGGGTGTAAATATTGAAAAATTTCCTCTGCTGTGATTTCGTGTCGAAAACCGTCGCTGCATAGCATATACACTGCATTTAATACTGTCTTTCCAAAGAAGAAATCGAGAACGACAGAGTCGGAAGCACCGATGCATTGCAAAAGGACGCTGCGGCGCGGATCGGTTTCCGCTTGTTCCGCCGTAATTATTCCAAGTTCAACTTCCCGTGCAACGAGCGTCTGATCTTTTGTCAGCACTTTGAGATCATCAGCAATTTCATAAGCTCTTGTATCCCCGACGTTGATAATGTAATACCTCTGATCGGTAATCAACATTGCGGTAACTGTTGTTCCTAAATTAATCCCGTTACTTGCGCCGAATTGCTTAATTTTTTCGTTATAGTCCACCGCAATCTGCGTCCAATCATTTCTGATGTCAGCGTCGGAGATCATCCCCGAAGAGCAGAGTATAGGTAATCTGGCGTCAATCCATTTATAAAAAGCGTTTACAACGGTCGCGCTAGCGACCTCACCCTTTGCAAGTCCGCCCATACCATCGCAGAGAATGGCAAAAACCATCCTGCCAAGCGGCGTGTTTAAAACTTTTACTCCGTAGCTGTCTTGATTTGTACTTTTTGTATTTCCTATATCAGTACATGCTGCTACTATATAATTCAAACAATTACCTCCTTAATTCACCATATCCGTCGGCAAGCTACCGAGACCGATAGGCGAAAGGACAGCAAGAAGAAAATCGTACATTTGATTTCTTAATGCGAACAGCAGTAAACATACAATAAGTAAACCTGCAATCGAGATCAAATAATACGGGTTATCCTTTTGCTTTGATTTCCTAATCGTGAAAATCATTAAAATGACAAATGCAACGGCAATAATTATGCTTATTACGATCAAAGTTACCGTAACCTCTGCCGGGGCCTGAATGCAAAGCATAACCAACATACCTAATGCAGATAAAGTAACAAATGCCGCAATCAGAAGAAGCAAAATCATTGCTTTTCACCCATCAATAAAGTTGAAATTCAAAATCCTCATTTGCAAAACGCAGCTTTGTACCGTGTGTAATTTCAACTTCTGTACTGCTCGATATCATCTGCCCGTTTACAAATGTATGGTTTGTGGAATTCGTATCAAGTACAAAATATTTATCTTCTCTTGTGATTATATTTGCATGGCTTCTGCTAATCGCCGTATTGTCCGCCACAAAATAATCCACATAACTTTTTTCCTTGCCAATTCTGAAAACCGGTTTATTCACGGGTATATTTTCATTGTTCTTAGCGCGAATCAGGTGCGGATTGATTTGCCGCGCTGCGGTGGCTCCTGCATTCAGCACGGTCGTCTCGCCTGCAACACCTCCGCCAAGTACTGTTGTTTCTCCGAAATTAGCGCCAGGCATCGGCTGAACCGGTCTTGGTATAATCGGCATTTGAACAACAGGCTGCGACGCCGCAGGAATCGGCGTTACAGGTTGCTGGCGAATCGGCTGAACAGGCTGCTGAATAGGTTTTGCAGGTTGCACGGGTTGCTGATTTTGCTGCTGAGTGGGATTTTGTGCAACGGGAGCAGCTTGTCCGGGGATTGCAAATGACGTTGCGGCAGACTGTCCTTGGTTCTTTTTCTTTGCGCCGCCTTTCCTTTTCCCGGCTGGTGCCGCTGCGTGAGCAGGAGCAGAGCCACCGGCCTTTTTAGCCGCTTTCTGCGCTTTATACGCGGCTGCGTTCTCGCTGTTGTAGTGCTGCAACAGATAGAACAGGGAGATTTCTTTCTCGTCGGACGCAGGTTGTTGTGTTTCGGGTTGTTTCGAATCCGGCGAAACCGGCATTGTCTGTTTTGCGGGGATGGTTATTTTCTGCACAGGAGCAACAGGCGGTTGTGAGGCAACCGGCTGTACAGGTTGTTGGACCGGTCTAACGGGCTGTACAGGCAGTTGGCTTTTCACTTCAACAGACGAAGGAGAAACAACCGGTTGCGATTTTTTTTGCTGAACCAATGTCGCCTCCGATACCGTAGAAACTGTTCGAGCGGCCGCGCTCTGCGAACTTTGTCCGTTCAGATCATCTAAGACAGCTTTGAACTGCGCCAAAGAAAACACAGGAGTACTATTTAGATGATTGATGATTCTCGCAACATAGTCGCAGTTTTCGGTCTGATCGAACTGCGTATTGAACATTATGTTCTTAAAAAAAGCACCTAAATCTGTCACAGCGCCATCATTTTGAATAGGCAAACAAATCAATACAGTTTCGCAGGTTGAAACATCGGCAAATATGTAATCTGTATCGAGTAAAATCATTCTGTCGTCAATCATATAGTCTTCGGCGGACAGCATTGCTGCTACAATACCGTTGAAAACACCCAACAAACGACGTCTGTTTACCGGCCCCGTGAAAAACTGTCTTACAGATATTTTTGCGGATACATTGTACTTGATATACTTATTGGTATCCATCTGCGTATAGACCGTCGGAGCCATTCCTACGATTTGATTATTGGTAATCATTCCGAGGCTCATCGAATCGATTGAGTCTTCTTCACCGATTTGATAAACCAAATATGTATTAGTGCCTTGGTTCTCATAAGAAAAGGATATCATTCTTCATTCTCCTATTTCAGTAAATGATAATCATAAATAATTCGATTGTTTAACTCCATAGTTTTGAGCAGGCTGATTGTTCAAATTCAACAAAACCTTTTTCGCTTCGTCCTATCATTAGGCCCGAATATTCCAAGTCAAGTTTGTATCTAATAACAACATATATCTTTCCAGAACTTATATGCGACTCTGCGAAACTTATACCATTTAACCCATCATGAACGTGATATCTTTTTGTCAACAACTCATTTGCCTTACCTTCATCACCGTTAGCCAAATAAGCAATAAATCTTTCTTTAATCACATTACCAAGCTCTGACGAAATCTTTCCTTGACTTGTCCCAGATGTTGATCCCGGGACATAAATTGATTTATCCCATCCAACATATACATCCTCTTCTTCTGAATCGGAGGCTCCCGCCGTTGATGAAGCATCGGCTGTTCCTGCAGCGATTTGATTCCAAATGCGTCCAGAGGTAAATCCTCTATCTTCACGAAAATTCGTGTTATAAAGTAACATAAAAAAGTCAGAAAGAGTGCCGCTATTTTCCAACTTATCAATCTCATATGTATCCAATGCTAACGAATCTGCTGTTGAAAGGACAATATGTGCTAATGCATTCCTTGTCTCAAATACTATGAAAAGGCTATATAAGAATAGCATTAAAAAAATGAATAGCGTTACAGCAACACTTGCCTCAAGGGTCAAAGCTCCACGCTCTCTGGTGCGCATCTATTAGTACCCCCTATACATTATTCTTTCAGTAGAGTTAAACATCCCTGTGTCCGTCAGTTTTATAAACTCTTGTGTAGTAAAAGACGCCTCAACACGAATATAAGTAAACGCCTGAGTTAGATCAAAGGATTTAACGTCACCATCTTTATGCTGCTGATTCTCAGATCCTTCCATTTGGATAATATCCGAAAGACAATCCAAGATATCATCCTGGTTACAACAAATGGTAAGCAGAAGCAATTGCTCCGTATAATCAATATTTAACGGATTCCATTTATCCAACAAATTATCGCCAGTATCTATTGAAACGTTGCTATTCATCGTCGTTCCAGATTTGTAATACATATCGTTCATATTGTTTGCTAGAGTTTCTTTCACCGAATCTTGGTTTAGTTTACCATTAGAGCAGCTCGAAATACACTTCATTAGTTTTTTAAAGCCATTTGAAGTGAGAAATGGTGCAGTTTTAATTATTGGAATTTGTCCCCCATTAACCAAAATTAAAGTATCAAGCAAAGGTTCAACCAATACATAAAGAAACACGATTACAACAGCACCAATAATGGTAGGCGCTAACGATGAAACCAAACTAATAAAATCAGAACTCATCAACAGACTAGGCAAATCAAAAACTAACCGTATAAGATAAATCAATCCAAATGTTGATTTTTGGTTTTGGAGTTCATTCATGCTTTTCCCAAACAGGTATTCTGTCTCTGCCCCAAAAAAGCACCTTGTATTGACAGTTGACATTGCACCAACTGCCCCAAATAATCCTGCAAATGAATTCCAACCACCCTCTACGAGACCTGTCTCACTTGTCGATGTTGGTTGGCCCCTTAAATTAAAACTATTCCCACTTAAATTTTCATCTGTATATGTGGTGCGATTCTGTGTCATATATACAAAATACCCACTTACAAGTAATTTTTGATAAAGATTGCTTGTGTTAAATATTTCTTTTACGGAATCAATTGCGGTTGTAATTAAGTTCAGAAATCCCGTAAACAAATCCTTACATGTGCTAAAGAAACTCTTTGTTTCCGAAGGCTCTTGATCTTCACTTCCTTTATCTGTTCCGGCAATTGAATCGAATTGCCCGCTCATTGTGTTCAACACGTTTATCAAATCTCCGGTACCATTAGCATCATCTCCAATGGTGGAATACGAGCCAAGCAAGTCTTTCCAACCGGAGGATTTGTTTTTATCATCTTCGATAATAACAGATTTTGTGTTTTGAGTTGAAGGTAAACCATTAGGAAAATATCCTGCATCAACAAGGGCATTTAATGCGCTATTAACCGCACCTTCAAAAGCAAGTAATGTTTTTAGAATGGTTTTCATTGAGTCTATAGTTGCCCACAGTGTGCTACTAAAAAGCTGCTTCAAAAAACTCTTCCACATTGTTTTTGCTTCATCAGGTGTAACCACTTGATTAAAGCTAACATAGCAACCGGAAGGAAGGACTTGCCGGTAGTCTACAACGCCTTGAGTGGTTGATTTTGCATTATCAAGTTCTGACAAAATAGAATCATAATCTGCAATATTCTTATCTTTTTCCCCTATTTTTATTGAATTCAATCCACTTGATAGACCACTTGAAAAAGCTTTTGCATATTCGCTGTTATTGTTATCGCTTAATTCCTCATACTGCTTTTGCAATTCGCTTCTTTGGGAATAAAGTTCCTGAACTTTTTGTGCATCATATTGTTTCTCATATTCAGAAATAAGCTTATCAGTTTCACTCAACTGCTTTTCAACATTCTGTCTTTGCAGTGTTAATGAGGAAGAAATCCCTTGGGTAACTGTGTTTGTTAATGACGAAGTTGCGGAAATTATATCTCCTTGAACGGTAGTAAGACTGTTCTTTGTTGCTTTTAACTTGTCTTGCAGCGTTTCAAGTGCTGAAATGTATTCTGCTTTTTTTGAGTTTGCATCTGATTCTAAACGATTCAACTCAGCAGCATATGTTGTTTGGATATTTGATATTTCTTGTTGCGCAGCCGTAATCTTTGAATTTGAAGAGTCATATGCACTTTTTGTTTGATTGTAAGATGATTTTAGAGAGTTATTGTTAGTGGTCTCCTGTTTTTTCAGGTCTTCAAAATAATTAATAGAGGATTCATAATCTTGGCAATATGAATCATATTCCTCTTGTGAAAGAGAAAAACCATAGTTGTTTCTTAAATTGTTTAAAAACTCATTATCGCCGGGAGAAATTGTTTTTCCGTCTCGAAGACACTCCAGTCGTTGAATTATTGAAGTATAAGCATTAATTCGATCTGTACTTTGATCATAATATATTTTTGCGGAATTCATTGCATTTCTTTGCGATTCAACATTGGGAGACTCTGCATCAATGATTCCTTGCTGTTCCTGAATTTTCCGCTGCATTTCATCGTATTTGTTTTTATAGGCAGATGCAGCAGTTTGAAATGCTGTCCATTTATTTGTATAAGATTTCTTCGATGTCTCTTCATTACTAACATCATTTTTTAAAGTTTGATAATCCCCACACAATGTTATCATACTGCCAAAAGACCCCAGCATAGATGATATAAAATCTGTAATGGCAAAACCGCCCTTAAAATATTTTTCAATATATTCGGCGAGATCATCCAAATCCAAGCCATCAGTAAGCATTTTCGTGGGAACACTATATTTGCTGTATTCTAATATTTGCGCCAAAAGTATATCAGTATCAGCTAGAGCATATACACCTTTAGCTTCCGCTTGACTTTTTGTATAAGTATTGCTCAGTGTCTTTAGATTTTCCTTTAGATATTTGTCAAATGTTTCATTTATCAAGTCATTTATAGTATAGGCAGTTCCCCCCACACCTTTCTTTCCGCTGGTATTTTGTTCCATAGCCAAAAGACCAAAACGTTTGCGCAAAAAAGAATCATATGTTCCTAATGTGGAATTCGATGCATTACATAAAGCCTCGTCAAAGATAGCAACCGCACTATTAATACGTGCCGCAGTCAATAAGGCACAGGCTAATGTAGTAAACGGTACAAGCAGACACGCTAAAAATAATGAAATAACACCTTTTGTTCCATTTATAAAACGATATGTTTTTCTCCTGCGTTTCATCATATTTTTTCGCCCCTTAGTTTTCAACCCACTTAAATTTGTTGTAAACTCCAATCAAAGAATTAATCAATTTAATAACTCTTGAGTCTACTTCTTCTCCACTCAGAACATAACTACCAAAATCTACTGATGACATATAATTAATGATGTCTGTACAATCAGATCGAGAGCTTGAATAATATGATTTAACCCCATCCATACCAAAGAAATCTAATACGAAGCCCAACGGGGTATTAAATGTTACTCTTGTTTCAAGTTCGATATGTTGTCGTAATGCTGAATCTTTGACAAGTTCCATCTGCACATCAACACTTTTAATTGTCCCAATAAAATTTGTCTTTTTTAGAATATAATTAATATATTGAACAACCTTTTCCTTGTTAACTGAAAACTGTGAATCTGTCGAGGAAGATGTCCTATATAGATTCCGATTCGTAATATCCGAGGAGTTAATGTATCCCATAACAATATCACTATCCGCATTGTTATATGTGGCCGCGACCTTGGTACATGCATCATTTGTAATTGTAGTAACTAAATATCTCTGGTAGTATACAAAACCAAGCGAGATCAACCAAACAAGAATCATCATTGTTATAAGAACAACAATCATTCCTTCAATCATTACGGCTCCTTTTTCGTTTTTTATCATAACAACCCTGCCTCTTTAACTTTCCGCGAAAGTAAAATGAATAGTATTACTGAAAAAGTAACCCATAGGGCAAAAAATACAATTATTCGCTCTGTCTCCATATGACCAAACTCTGAATATCTTTTTGCATATTTGGGAGACTTACGAAAATAAACTTCCATTTCTGTAGGAGGGTGATCTGACGGACTTACAGGTCTATAATCAAATCGCATGTGATATGTTTTCTTATTGTAGACATATTCATATTTAACACGCATATCATAAGGAGGATCATTATCTCTAGGCCCACACTTTACCAAACGAGCAACCGCATATCGTCCATCTGTTTTTGCCTTCTCAATTGCCTCTTTTTTTTTCGGAGAGCCTTTTATCCCTTCCGGATATTTGGTATATTCTACATATAACCAATGTGTCCCGAGGAAAGCAGGCAAAAGAGATACTATACCGCATAGAAAAAGATAAGCAATCAAAACACTTCACCACTTTTGTTTATTATTTAAAATCGAAATGAACTAAATAGTATTCGTTATTCATTTCTCCAACCGGGCAATAATTGTCAGGTGAATTATAACCAATATACATAAACCTATATTCTGACACAATTCTTCCCGCTTCATTTACAAATGCCCATTTCGCTCCGTCGCAAACTCCAGCAAGACCATTTGAAAAACTGATAGCCCCTTCGTATTGAGGATCAATGACGACATTACCATCAATATCCATATATCCCCACAAATTGTCCGCATTGCAGAATGCAATCAGACTATCATATATCCTATCCATATCTTTTGCATCAATAGAAGTTGTGGCAACAAGGTCCTTGTTAAAGACATTATATTTTCCATCAACAGCAGCAACAAAAAGACCATTTCTCATAAACTCGCCATTGTCATATATCTTTACATCTGAAAAAACGACATCTTTTACAGGTTCTCCATTCGTTCTAATTACTGTCCATCCGGAATCTGTTTCAACTGCGGCTAAATCATTTTGAAAAGAAGATGCATTCTTGTATCCTGTAAGAGAATATTTTTTTCCTTGAACATCATAGTAGTTCCAAGTGCCTTTTTCCTGTTGCATTGGAATTAATCCACATCCATAAGCACGCATATTATCCGTATGCTCTGTCAAAAATGCTTGGACAACTCCGTTTTTATCAATCAACCTCACATCTTTTTCATAAACAACGATGAAATCATTATTCGAGGATATTCCACCAATGTACGACCCCACATCATCATACATGGTGTCGTTATCTGGCGTTACAACTCTCCAACGTTTTCCGTCAAATGCAGAATAATAACCAGTTGTTCCTCCAGAAAGAGTATTATATATCTTATTTTTCTCACTAAAGTAAAAATCGAATTTATCTGTTAGCTCAAATAGAGTGGCATCTTTTATATTCATTTTGTGCATGATTTCGCACACAGATACCCCCGTGTTGTAATCCTCTTCCTCCAAGCAAAAAGAAAGCAGTTCTTTCCAATACTTTATCTCTTTTGGCTTCTGCTTGCACAATTCAAGTAATGCTGCGGTGTAATAAGAGGCTTCTCCTGTGCCATCAAAATACGCAGCTTTCATAGATTGAATTAATGCTTCTTCTGTATCAGTTTTATATTTCTCAGCCTGTGCTTTTTTATATGATTCCACAGATTTCTGATACAATCCTTCTGAATAAAAAATGGCGCCTTCCTTAACAAAAGAACTTCGAGAAGCAGAGCTTTTTAGTAAAGCTGAACCAAAAGAAAGCCAGCCAAAAGTAACAAAAACTATTAATGCAATTGTGATAATCAAGCGTATTGTCTTCATATGTTCACCCTTCGTTCTTCACTCTTCATGCAATCGGGAATAGAATTGATATCAAAAAACCTAAAAATGCAAATGGGGCAAATGGCAAAGCATCCTTTTTCGTTTTCCTTTTTGATAAAAGCAAAACAATCGTTGTTAATCCACAGGCAACAGCACCAATCGCAACCGTACACCCGAGAGCATTTGCTCCGCACAACAATGCTAAAGAACAAAACAACTTAATATCTCCAATACCTATTCCTCCCTTAGTTAATGCATATACAATTAACATACTAACTGCACACAAAACAGCGCCAACCAATGAACTTACGATATACGCTATCACTCCGTCGCTATTCGAGAAGTACATAACAGATAAACAAACTATGCCTGTAAATGCCATTGCTGCCGGGAATATGTTTGGGATTCTATGTTCTCGCAAATCAAAACACGCTGCCCCAGACATAGAAACATACCCTATTTGTAAACGTATTATATTAATTGTAAGAGAACAGTTCTCATAGAGCATAATTGTTGAGAAGAATCCTCCGACACCGACAAATACAGATATCAGTATTTTAAGCCATTTAGGCAATGTGATAAATTGTTTGTAATCATCAGAGCTGAAAATATTAAATATTTTTATTCTGTTTTCCAACGATCCAACTGCGACAAAAGCTGAAATAAGAGCAAGAACACTCGAAGACAAATACCTCAACACTTTCACTCCTTTGATTAATAGATATTATACATAATATGGAAAACCAACTTTTTTTGACAAGCGGGGTTACAGTATCTGCAACCCCGGCATCCGATCCTGCATCGCTTTTGTTAATAAATAGCAAATTTATTAACCTTATCACTTACGACGGACATTATTTGATCCCTGAATCCTAAAAAAGTTGCAACCAAGATGACAACAATCGCCAGAATGATCGAAATCGAGATGAAGTTTGTGTCACCCCGCTCTTCATTCTTGAAAAAGTAGAGACTGGTCTGAATTGCAACATAGATAGCTAACAGTTTCGCATTGACCGCATCCAACATATGTACACCTCCCCGTATAATAAAGTAGTAGTTTTTAATGTCCCTCTCCAAGGACAAAAAATGCTAT
>CAVGCY010000003.1:0-64799 GCA_963627915.1 Bacteroidaceae bacterium
GCTGGTGTAGCTCAGTTGGTAGAGCAGCTGATTTGTAATCAGCAGGTCGGGGGTTCAAGTCCGTCCACCAGCTCCAATTTAATATGGAAGAGTTCCCGAGCGGCCAAAGGGAACAGACTGTAAATCTGTCGTCAGTGACTTCGGTGGTTCGAATCCACCCTCTTCCACCAAGAATATCAGTCGATATTGTCGGCTGATATTTTTTATTGCCGTATAAATCCTCACAAGATAAATATGTACTCGGGAATGACGAAACACTCTTTATCCCATATTGCTTCCGCATTTCTTAAAACAGTTGGCCGGTACGCTGCAGCAGGTGTCGAAATTCCATTTTTTCAAACTAAATATAAAATCAAAAAGTCCACCGCAATTCTATCAAAATTGCGGTGGACTTATGGCGGAGAGCAAGGGATTCGAACCCTCGAACAGGGGTTAACCCGTTACACGATTTCCAATCGTGCTCCTTCGACCAGCTCGGACAACTCTCCAAACGACGAAACATATTATATACAATTTATAATAAAAAATCAAGTCTTTATCTTAAAAAATTTAAAATGAATCGGATTTTTTCAAAAATTCGTCGATCAGTTCAAAAATCGGACAATAGTCAGCATCGTAATAACCGTCGTTATTTATTATTATATCGGCATATTTCTTATACGGCTCGACATATTTATCGTACATGGGTTTAACCGTTTTAAGATATTGCGTTAAAACGGATTTAAGAGTTCTGCCCCGGCAGTTCATATCACGGTCAATTCTTCTTATCAGCCTGATATCGGCGGAAGTATCAACATAAATTTTCAAATCGAAAAATTCCCGCAATCCTTTATTGTGAAACAGCATTATACCGTCGGCAATGATTATACTATTAGGATTAATAATTTTATAATTATTAGTTCTATTATGAATTGTATAATCATACTGCGGACATTTAATTGCCTCCGAATTTTTAAGTTTGAAAAGGTCGTTTAAAAACAAATCGTTATCAAAAGCGTCGGGGCTGTCGTAGTTTATTTTTCTGCGTTCATCAACAGATATGCCGTCGTTCGATTTGTAATAATCATCGTAACATACAATTTCCGTCATTTCCGGATATCTATTTTTAATGAGATTTGCAATCGTTGATTTCCCGCTTCCCGAACCTCCGGAAATTCCGATAATTAAACACTTACCCATAATTATTTAAAAACAAACGATTCGGCAAAGGAATCAAAATCGACCCTTTTAACATAATCGGTAGCTACACTCGCGTTTACAAGATAAATTTTATCATTAACATTAAAATAGTAATAATAATCCGTTTTAGGATAATCGGACGCCGTACAGATTAATTTAAAAACCCTGACAGAAATATCATTCTTTGATGTTTTCAGATCATAGATATCATATGTAAATTCATCCGAACCGTAACTTTCCTGAAGCTGAGAACAATTGCTCTCAATCATTTTATACTGTTGTTCAATGTCCGTATCGGCAAGCTCGCTTATATATATCTGAGCCGATTTGTCGTCATATAAAAACAACAGTCCCGTATCATATGACTGAACAAATCCGGACGGAAGCATAAATTCAATATTCTTTGTAACAACATGCCTGTCGTCTGTAATCTGTCCGTTAAAATCAACAAAATCGGTTCTGTATTCTCCGCTTTCGTCTTTTATACGTTTTCCATTATCCGATAAAAGGTAAACTTTTAATTCGCCGTTATCGTTCGTAACAAAATTGCCGTTCTCATCGTAAACCACATCATATGACTTACCGTCTTTATCTGTATATGTTTTTATCTGCGAAGAAGAACATGAAGTAAGAATAAATGCCGAACAAAGTGTAATACACACAGCCGTTATAAATTTATTTTTCATTTTCATCATTCCTTACGGGTGGTTTATAAGGGATAAAACCTCAGCTCTTGTCCGAGGGTCTTTTCTTATTACTCCGCGAAGCGCCGACGTTTTTGTTTTCGCGCCCGCCGCTCTTATTCCGCGCATAGACATGCAAAGATGTTCGGCTTCTATAAAAACCGCTACTCCCTTCGGGCTGAGTTCATCATTGAGAAAATCAGCAATCTGCGACGTTAGTCTCTCCTGAACCTGCGGGCGTTTTGCAAACGACGATACGATGCGCGCCGTTTTAGATAATCCGATAATTCTGCCGTCCGACGGAATATATGCAATATGCGCCCTGCCCGAAAACGGAAGCAAATGATGTTCGCACATTGAGTAAAGAGGTATGTCCCTGACAATAACAATCTCGTCACTGTCGGATTCCGAAAATATTTTTACATATTGTTTCGGATCGTCTTCAAGTCCCGAAAATATCTCTTCGTACATCTGAGCGACCCTGTACGGCGTTTCTCTGAGTCCCTCGCGGTCAGGGTTCTCACCTACGGCAAGAAGAATTTCACGCACGGCATTTTCAATTCTTTGTTTATCCATTAAATTTCAATTCCTATTCAAAAATAATCCGTATGCTGTCGGTGGCGTCGTCTACGGTATAAGAAATTTTATTACTTGTAATTTTATTTTCGCATGACGCGGAAACATAATATATTACCTTTCTGATATCAGCGTCGGCATCATCCGAACCGGTTCCGAAAAGCGCGGTCACAGCGTTATTAAAACAATCGTTTGTAAACATAAACTCGACCGAATACACACCTTCATTAACCTCACTGATGCATCGGTTAATAATTTTGTCTGTAACGGTATAGTCATATTTATCAAACAGCAATGAATTATATACGAAATAATTATATTTCGTACCCGTGCAATGAACGCTCAGCGCATCAAAGTCGGAATGCGTTTCAGAGATAAAGGATTCCGTTACGTTAAAATATAAATGAGACGGTGAAACGCTTTTATCAAAATCAGGGTCATCCCATGTAACGTCAAGAAAATATTCTTCGCCGTCAAGCTTAACCATATTCCACAAGTGAAGCTCCGTTTTATTATCGGAAGTCGCCTTGCCGGAAATTACGACAGTTTCTATACCCGCGAAGTTAAGCGCAAGCATCGCCGAATACGCATATCCCGTACATACCGCCCGTGAATCGATAAGACATCCGTACGCCGTAGAGTCAAGCTCAGATGAACCGTAAACGCATCGATTAACAATATAATCATGTATATAAAGCTCTCTGTCATAGACGGAGTCTGACATTTTCGACGCTTCGTCGGCAAGTCTTTTTGAAGCTGAAATCATCTCTTCCGTATGTTTTGCGCAAACATCTCTGTCAAACCTGTAATCAGCGCTGAAATATGTTCTGAACGATTCCGTAATAAGATAGCATTTATCCGACAAACATATTATATCGGGATTATCATACTTGAGATACTGAAATACTTTTTTCATATCGTCAAATGAAATAGACGGAATTTGAATTTTTTCGGGATGATTTCTCACCTCGTTAAAAATACATATGTATGCCCTTTTCTGCTTATCGTTAAGCTTTTTGTAATAGTAGTCGGAAAAAGGCTTTTCGTCTTCAAAATCGGACGGAAGAGAAGACTCCGCGTGTTCCGTAAGATATGCGCGGATTGCTTCGGAGTTATAAACGTTATAAAATAATGCGGCAAGTCCCGCTCCGATTGCTATGCAAAGCAGAAAATTAATAAACTTTTTCAATTAGATATCCCTTCGGTATATGTCAAAATTCCGATTTAAAAATAAAAGTTGTCGATTCAAACGCCTTTATACAGTCCTTTGCAGACAAGTAATCCGACGCCGTTATATCGGTGTCAACGTTATTTATTAACGTATTGAACAGTTTATCCGTATTCTCGTAATCGACAGAACCGAGATACTGTTTCATTATTACCGTAACCTTATCGGCAATAAAATCAAGATTATTACTCTCCTTTGAGCCGTATATTAAATAGTCCGTTATCTCTTCATAATCAAGCTCGTTCTCCCCTGCCGGGATATTAACGGTACCCTCGGATACGGTAAGCGTAATCGGGGAATCTATATTAAAAACGACATGCCCCAGTTCTCCGAAAATCATTTCAAGTCCCGAACGGGTGATACGTACATATCTGTCCGCGTCAATACCTGTTATTTTTTCAGCCGCCTCGGTCATCTCTGCTATTCCGCCGTTTTTATAGCTGTCCGTCAGAGACATGGAATTATTTTCATCATATTTTTTATTAATATCGACAGGTACGATTACAAACGTTTTATTGTAAAGCTGCGCGCGAATTATCAAAGCAAAATCGACGTCGGTTTTATTGTCCTCTACCACCGCCGCAAAAAACGAGCAGTCGCCCGTCAGCCCCGGAATAGCCGATGACATTGCAAGAGACTCTTCCGCTTCTTTATCATTTCTTGCAATTACGACGGCGCTTGCAATCGCTCCGACTGTTATTGCAACGACAAAAACAATGAGTGCCGTTATAATTTTTTTTTTGGCGTTTTCTCTTGTATTTGAAATTTTCAATTCGTTGTATTCCATATTTTCATCCCAAATGCAGTTAATAAAATATATTATAACGTCAGAAGCTGAAAAAAACAATATATATTTATGTAAAAAATAACATTTACACAGTTTTATTTACGTTTTGAGTGTTGAATAATTTTTAAATATATAATATAATTTAAATCATAACAACGCTTCGGCGCGGCACGGAGGAATTATATGGCTTCAGAAAAAAAAGAAAAAAAAGGCGGCTCTATTGCAAGATACTGCGGATTCGGACTCGGCGCAATCGGTCTTGATTTAAGTTACGGAATGTTCAATCAGTTCCTTAATAAGTATCTGACGGACGTATTGAAGCTGCATTCAAGCTTTCTATTGTTTTTATCTTCCTTTGCAAGAATCTGGGACGGAATAAACGACCCTATGATGGGTTCCATCGTTGACAGATCCAATTTGAAAATGGGTAAATACAGACCGTGGATTTTATTCGGAACATGCGCAAATGCTGTAGTGCTGATATTTCTGTTTAATAATATTTTTTCACTCAGCTCGACGGCGTTGTATATATATATGGCATTTATGTATGTATTCTGGGGAATGAGCAATACCGTTGCGGATATTCCGTACTGGTCGATGGTTCCGTCCTTTACAAACAATCCCAAGGAAAGAAACCTTGTTGCGACTATAGCAAGAGCATTTTCGGGTCTTGGACAAGGCATAGTTCAGATACTTTTCCCTCTTTTAATGACAGCTGTCAGCGTTACAACCGATCCGGGCTCAAACAAAAAGGTTTATGATGCGGCGAGTTTCAGGTATTCGTCAATTGTCTGCGCCGTATTTCTTATAATTTTTGCCGTTCTTTGCGTCAGTGTGACAAAGGAAACGCGAAGAACTCCCCCGTCAAGCGAAAAGTTCTCATTTAAAAATTCCTTTAAAATTATAAAAAGCAATGATCAGCTTCTCGTTTTCATGCTTTTTGCAATGCTTTCAAACGCAGGCTGGTATCTTACCTCAGCAACAAGCGCATATTATTTTGACGTAGTAATCGGAGATACGACAAAGCAGTCAACATTCGGCACATTCGGCGCAGTCGGCTCTATAGCCGGATTGCTGGTTATTCCCGTACTTACAAAATACACGTCTAAAAAACGTACGTATCAGATATCTCTTCTTATGGGAATCGTCGGATATCTCTTCATGTGTATTTTCGGTGAAATGAAGCTTATGATTCCGATGGATATTGCTTATATAATAGCCTCGGTAGGAATTGCTTCCATGTTTGTTGCTCAGACCGTATTCCTTTCTGACATTGTCGACTACGGCGAGGTTAAGATGGGATTCAGAGCGCAGAGCGTTACGTTCTCGATGAAGGGCTTCCTGCAGAAGATGGCATATACGCTTCAGACAATCATGTTATATTCATTCCTTTGGGGAACAAAATACAACGGAGATTTGCACTCCCAAAATGCAAAAGCTGTCCACGGTTCAATTTCATTTATGATGTATATAGCTCCGATTATCCTGCTTACCGCGTCTTTAATTATTTTCAGTACAAAATACAAACTTCACGGTGAATATATGGATAAAATAACGCAGCAGGTATCCGAAAATATTAAAAAAGAGCAGGATTCGGCTCAATAAAATCTGAATAAACCTAAGGGAAGCCGGTTCTCGGCTTCCCTCTTTTAATTTATAACCACGGATGAAATTTCAACAAATCCTCTGTATTTTTCAAAAATAATTTTAACTCCATCCGTTTCGACAGGTTTGTTGGCAATAATGCATTTATTTCCTATAACCGTTCCTTTCCCGAATAAAGTCCATTTGCCGGAATTCATAACAAAAACCTTGAATTTTTCAACATGCTGTCCATTAGCAATATGCTCCCTGATTAAAACCTTGTCAAACATATCTTTCCCGTTAAGTTTAATAATAAGTTCCGGTTTTTTATCATTTAATCCAGCCCGCCAGAAGCGTTCCGTATCCTCCGAAGTAACATTATCAGCCGAATATAATTCGCTGACGGATGACGAGGCTGAAACCGAGGATTCTTTTAATAAGTTATATCCGAACATAACTTTTAAATCGTGTCCGAATGAAGTAAGTATCTGTGAATCCGTATCAAAAATACGTCCCCGTTTATCAGGAGAAATGTTCAGCAAAAATGCGCTGTTGCTTCCGACTGTTGCAAGATACAGCCGGTGAAGCTTATCCTTTGTTTTAACCGAATAATTATCATCCTTAAGATAAAACGCATGATCACGCATATTAACGTTTACCTCACACGGATACCATACAAATTCACTCTCACGTTTAACGGCTTTCCTGCTGCCTAAATCCAGTATCATTTCGTTTGATTTTATTTTTTTTGATGAAATATTTACGGTTCCGTCCTCATTGCGCTTATAACATGACGGAATAACGCTCCATTCCTCTTTCCTTGTAAAACCTCTGTCGTTTCCGACCCAGCGTACGTCCGGACCGCTATATGAAATTACGGCGTCAGGCTGCAATCTGCGGATAAGCTCAAAAACGCCCTTATAGTCAAAATCAAACGTCATATCCTCACCGCATGCGTCATCTATGCGTATTTCAAAAATTTCACCGTAATTTGCAAGCAGTTCTTCTACCTGTTTTTTGAAAATTTCATTATATCCGTTTCCGCGCTTAAATGACGGATCGTGTCTGTCCCAAACGGTTAAATTGATCCCGAATTTCAAACCGTATTTTCGGCACGACTGAGCAAGCATCCCGACTACGTCGCCGCCGCCGTTCATCCACGACGCATTTTTAACGGAATAATCCGTACTTTCGGTCTGCCATATACAAAAACCGTCATATGATTTTGCCGTAATAATAAGACCGCTCATACCGGCTTTCGATGCAATCATTGCCCACTCGTCCGTATCTATATCCTCAGGTGCAAAAGTATCGGGAACGGCATATCCGTCGCCGACCTGCTTGCCTGTGAATGTTCCCATTGAAAAGCTGACCATACCGTAGTAATCATTCTGAGCCCAGTTAAGCTGTCTGCTCGACGGTTTTATATCAATTGTATTTTCATATCCTTTGGACACACAAAACACCCCTCAATTTTAACAGGACTGCCGACCGTTATCGGCAGTCCTGTATATTATACACCGCAATCGTTATTGGTTGCAACTATATTTGCGCCTGTTCCCAAAACATTTTCAATAAATATGTCTCCGATTTTAACAGGGGCTTCAATTTCAAGGGAATTAATCTCCTTCATTACATCGAAAATCATCCCCTTCGGAATCGGCTGATTCGTTTTACAGGGAACTACGGGATGTTTACCTCCGATAAGCTTTACAGTTGAATGAATGCTTCTGACAGGACTTGTAATCTCAGTCTTGGCATACATTTCGCCGCGCTTGCAAGAGTTGCCCTTTATCGAAATTACCGTGGAGCCTTCGTATTCGACCGTTATAAGACAGCCCAAAGGACATGATATACAGTTCATTTCTTTTTTCATAAATATCACTCCTCCACCTTTACCGTAATTGAACTGCCCGCGTCAAGCTTTCTCAACACTTCAGCCGGAATAACCACATTCTCCATTTCACCGGGAGCAAGCTTGATTTTCTTTTTTGACGAAATAACCTCGCCGTCAGCTTTAACGGTAACTTTTTTATTTTTGAAAACACCGCCGACTCTGAAATAAAGTTTTACATCTTTATCCTCTCCGAGTCTGATTTTCTGAGGAACGATATATCTTACGCCGTTTTCGGGAACGGTATCTATATATTTCATATTCTCGGAGTTAACGGGATTTTTAATATATTCGGCCGCCCCCTCGCCTGCTGTCTGTGCCTCAAGCGTAACATAGTCGACAAGGTCATGAACATGCAGAACATTTCCGCAAGCAAATATACCGTCGTGATCCGTCTGTCTCATCTCGTCAACAACGGCGCCGTTTGTGATTCTGTCGAGTGAAATCATGCTTGCCTTTGTAAGCTCGTTTTCGGGAATAAGACCTACGGAGAGAAGAAGCGTATCACATTCAATATATTCCTCAGTACCGGGGATGGGCTGAAGTTTATCGTCAACCTTGGCAATCGTAACCCCCTCAAGCCTTTCTCTTCCATGAGTTTTTATAACTGTTGTGCTGAGCTTCAGCGGAATGTTAAAGTCGTTAAGACATTGAACGATATTACGCGTAAGACCGCCCGAAAACGGCATTAATTCGCAAACAAGCTTTACCTCCGCGCCTTCCAGGGTCATTCGTCTTGCCATTATAAGTCCTATATCACCCGAACCGAGGATAACAACCTTTTTACCGGGCATATAGCCGTCTATATTTACGTATTTCTGAGCAGTACCGGCTGTAAGGACGCCTGCGGCTCTCGTACCCGCGATTGTAAGCGCGCCTCTGGGTCTTTCACGGCATCCCATAGCAAGGATGACTGCTTTTGCCTGAATTTTCATAAGTCCGTCTTGCACGCTTACGGCAGTAACGACTTTATCTTCGGAAATTCCGAGAACCATGGTATTAATCTTAACATCGATATCGGATTGAGAAACCTGCTGTATGAATCTGTCGGCATATTCGGGACCTGAGAGTTCTTCGCCGAAATAATGAAGACCGAAACCCGTATGTATGCACTGCTCGAGAATACCGCCGAGCGTTTCCGCACGTTCAAGAATAACAATACTTTCGACACCGCATTCCTTTGCCTTTAAAGCGGCTGCCATTCCGGCGGGTCCGCCGCCGACAACTACAAGATCATAATTTATCATTACAGCCACCTCACTTTGTTTTATCAAAAAGGATTCTTGAAGTTTTACCGAATTTCGTAATCTCGTTGATTTCGCATCCGAGTTCTCTTGCAAGAATTTCTACAACCTTAGAACCGCAGAAACCGCCCTGACATCTTCCCATTCCGGCTCTTGTTCGTCTTTTCACGCCGTCTACGTCCATAGCTCCGACAGGACCTTTAATCGCGTCGACTATCTCGCCCTCGGTTATTGTTTCGCATCGGCAGATTATATTTCCGTATTTTGGGTTTTCCTCAATTATTTTTTCTCTCTGTTCATCAGTCATATGCCTGAAGCGAACGGGAGGTTTTCGCTTTAATTCATAATGTTCCTTAACAGTAACGCCGGGGAAAAGATTTACTATGATATCCTCAACATACTTTGCGGTTGCCGGAGCCGCAGAAAGTCCCGGCGATTCAATGCCGGCTACATTTATAAGTCTCGGATTTGATTTTGACTGTCCGATAACAAAATCCGTAGAAGCGTCATGCGCTCTGAGTCCCGCAAAAGACGTTATTGCATATTTCACGGAAACGCTCGGAATACTCTTTGTCGCAAGGGTACGAACCTCTTTAAGTCCGTCAAGTGAGGTGGATGTGTCATCCTCGTCGGGAATATCTGCCGCTGTAGGACCTATAATAAGATTTCCGTCAACGGTCGGAGCGACAAGTATACCCTTACCCATATCGGACGGACACTGGAAAATTGTTTTGTTAACAAGGTTTCCGACAGATTTGTCAAGAAGATAGTATTCGCCTTTTCTTGCTATAATATTTATACTGTCGTCGCCGGCTCTCTGCGCTACATGACCGGAATGAACGCCGGTTGCATTAATAATATATTTAGCCTTGAATTTACCCACAGTGGTATTCATAATAACGCATTCGTCTGTGGTCTGCGTACCGGTAACGCGACAGTTTCTGAAAAGCTCAACGCCGTTTTCGCACGCGACCTCGGCGGCCGCAATCGTAAGCTCATAAGGACATACGATACCGGCTGTTTTTGCGAGAAGCGCCCCGACGGCTTCATCGCTGATATTCGGCTCCATAATCTGAAGCTCGGTTTTATCTATTATCTCCATGCCGGGAACCTTATTAGCAATTCCTCTGTAATAAAGCTCCCAAACAGTTTTCATTTCCTTTTCGGAAAAAGCAACGACAAGAGAACCGTTATTCTTATACGGAACGCTGAGATCCTTACACGTCTGAGGCATAAGAGCGCAGCCGTCAACATTCAGTTTGGCTTTCAGCGAACCGGGAACAGCGTCAAAACCTGCGTGCACGATACCGCTGTTTGCCTTTGACGCGCCCATTGCGACATCATTAGCTTTTTCAAAAAGAGCTATTTTTAAATTATATTTTGACAGCTCTCTTGCGATCATAGCGCCGCTTACGCCCGCGCCGATGATTGCCACATCATAAATCATCGAAATTCCTCCTGTAAACTTATCCGAATTTACAATGCTGAATACTAAGATTGAAAAATTCGGTTTATATCTTCGTCTTCTAAATTATAACAAAGCTTTTTGTATAAGTCAACAAAAAAGATTGTTTACTTTTTCACAATCAATATGCACATTGACAATAAATTAACGATATGGCGTTATGATCTATGACATTACAAAGAGAAAAACAGAGCGAATCGTTTTAAATCCGCTCTGTTAATTATAAATAATTTTAATTACTTGACCATGCTCTCGATTTCAGCAGCAAAATCCTCCTGCTTCTTCTCGATACCCTCGCCTCTTTCGTAACGAACGAAACCGGTGAGTTTAATTGCCGAACCCAAAGTCTTGGCAACATTTTCAACATACTTGCCTACGCTGCCTTCAAAGATGTCCGAACGGACAAACTCCTGGTCAACAAGACAATTTTCTTTATAGTACTTACCGATTTTACCCTCGACAATTTTCTGAAGAACAGCCTCGGGCTTTGACGCCATCTTGGGATCTTCTTTCATCTGAGCAACAAGAATTGCCTTTTCCTTATCAAGAACATCTGCGGGAACGCTTGCCTCGTCAAGATACGAAGGATTCATTGCCGCAATCTGCATTGCAACATTTTTACCCATTGCGTCAAATTCGGGCTTTGCGGCCGTTTCGTCGTCAACATCAAACGATACCATAACACCTACAGTACCGCCTGCGTGAATATAGGTAGCAACATGTCCTTCTACGCGTGCAAATCTTCTTACTTTCATGTTCTCGCGAAGAGCAAGAAATACCTCCTGAACAGCCTCCTCAACAGTGCCGTTTCCGTCGGCAACATCGGTTTTGAGAAGAGAATCAACGTCCGCGGGTGCGGCTGTGCATGCAGTTTTGGCAACCTTGTTTGCAAGAGCAACAAACGGTTCACCCTTTGCGACAAAGTCAGTTTCACAGTTAATCTCAACAAGTGCGCCTGCTTTGTCATCGCTGTAAGCGGCAACAACTCCCTCAGCGGCAACTCTGCCGGACTTCTTTGCTTGAGAAGCAAGACCTTTTTCTCTGAGAATGTCCACAGCCTTATCCATATCTCCGTCTGACTCGACGAGAGCTTTTTTACAATCCATCATTCCGACGCCGGTTTTTTCACGAAGAGCCTGTACGTCCTTAGCTGTAAATGCCATATTTTTTTCCTCCTGTTATCATCTAAAATCAGCCCGCACAGAAAGGCACGGGCTAATTATCATTTATTATTCTGCCTTAGCTTCCTCAGCCTCAGCCGATTCAGCCTCGGGAGCCGACTGTTCACCCTGTCTGCCCTCGATAACCGCGTCAGCCATAGCGCCGGCAATAAGTTTAACGGCACGGATAGCGTCATCGTTTCCGGGGATAACATAATCAATTTCATCAGGATCGCAGTTTGTATCGACAATAGCAACGATAGGGATTCCGAGCTTATGAGCCTCGGCAACGGCGATTCTTTCTTTTCTGGGGTCTACGATGAACATAGCCGCAGGCATCTTCTTCATTTCGGTGATACCGCCGAGGAATTTCTCAAGCTTTTCAATCTGAAGCTTAAGCTTTGCAACTTCCTTTTTGGGCAGAAGATCGAATGTACCGTCAGCCTCCATTGCTTTAAGCTGAGCAAGTCTTTTAATTCTTAATTTAATAGTGTTGAAGTTTGTAAGCATACCGCCGAGCCAACGTGCGTTTACAAAAGGCATACCGCAACGCTCAGCTTCTTCCTTAACGGAATCCATAGCCTGTTTCTTTGTTCCGACAAAAAGAATCTCGCCGCCGTTTGCGGAAAGCTCACGGACGAACATATAAGCGTCCTCTAACTTTTTAACCGTCTTCTGAAGATCGATAATGTAAATTCCGTTACGCTCCGTAAAAATGTAGGGAGCCATTTTGGGATTCCATCTTCTGGTCTGATGACCGAAATGAACGCCCGCTTCAAGAAGCTGTTTCATTGATACAACTGACATAATTTTTTTCCTCCTTTTATTTAACCGCCGCAGACATCGCTTTATAAGACGGCACACTTTGCGCAGGGGTCTCATAATCAATCTGCGTGAGATTTACCGTAGTATAATATCACATGACAAGCAAAAATGCAATAGTTAAATTAAATTTTATTCATTATTGTTTAAACCGCTAACGAATAATTCATTTTTATTCTTTAAAATCAAAATCATACAGCAAATCAGAGCTTTTTTGCCGTCAACAATTATTCCTTATCAAGATATGTTCCCGAAACATAACCGATATCCTCGCCGTCAACGGTAATATGCGCCCAGTTACCGTTCCATTCAACAACGGTAACCTTATCGCCTATTTTAAGCTCTTTAACAACATCATAATCAGTTCCCGGACCTTTTCTTACGTTAAGAGAATCGCCGACAGAATCACTGACAGAATAATTTCCCGCAGCTGTATATTTGTAGGTCGTTGTTTCCGCGCTCTTTGTCGTTTCCGCTGTTTTCGTTGTTGTTTCGGCAGGTTTAGCTGTTGTTTCGACAGATTTTTTTGTTGTAGTTTCGGCTTTTTTTGTAGTTTCCTCAGCCTTGGTTGTTTTATTAGTCTCCGACTGTGGTACATAATCGGGATCATACTCAACGTCCGTCATCTTGAGCCAGCCGAAATACTGCGTTCCGTCCGCAGCAAAACCGAGAGAATATCCGTCTTCATAAAGAAAAGCTTTTATCTCGACATACGTATCCGAAGCGGCAATATGAAACGCGCTTTCGGAATTAATCCTGTTGCTTGTATACATTCCGGCTCCGCCTTTTTTCGTAACCTTGTAATAGCCGGTCTTGTAATCTTCGGTTTTTACGGTAGTTTCGGGCACAGCAGAAGTCTCTGCCGCGCTTGCGGTTATACCTGTATCGTCCGTCGTAATCTCTTTTGATGAAGATATTTTAGCAGTCAGAGCGTCAAGATATCCGCCTTTAAAGAGGAAAAACGTTCCGCCCGCAAGAATAAGGACAACAACGGCAATTATAACAACCGCCTTAATACCGGATTTTGACCCGCTCTTCATATTGTCGTCGCCGTAATCGTCGGCATAGATTTCATCTTTTTTAATTTCTGTGCTTCTCTGCGCCTTCTGCGGTTTCTGCTTAGGCTTTTGATAAGATGCCTCATGCTCAAAAACCGTGTCTGCGTCGCGTCTCATACCCTCGTTTAATGCAGAAACGCTTCTTCCGCAGAACGGACATATTTTAGCCGAATCCTTTATTTGAGAATTGCAATATTTACACTGCATATTTTACCACTCCGTAGTTTTATTTTTTACATTCAATTTTGACAATTTGCTTTCAATGCGTTTAATTCTGACTGACTTTTCATTGTCGTCTTTTAAGTATTTTTCACCGTCAAAAAACAGTATATCACTTTCAGAAATATTTGGCAACAAGGAAATATCGACATTAATTCTATTTTTATCCCCGTCTGAAATCAAAACTGCAATTTTTCCCTCGATTCTGTCGACTGAATAATACTTCTTCATTTATTTTCCCTTCTCGGTTTCGATTTTATATTGACTGCCGTTTGTCTTAAGAATAACGTTTCCGTCATAATCGGTTCGATAAACCGTGATTTTGTTTTCCTCAAAAGCTTTGAGCGTCATCACGGACGGATGAGAATATTTATTATTTTCACCGACGGAAATTACAGCGTCTTTCGGAGAAACTGTTTTAATAAAATCAGAGCATGAAGACGTTGAACTGCCATGATGAGCGACCTTCAGCACGTCGCATGAAAGCAACGGATAATCGTTTATTATCTGTTTTTCGATTTTCTTTTCCGCATCGCCGGTCATTAATACCGACACGTCGGAATATGTGAAAAGCGTGACGATTGAATCATTGTTTAAATCCTTTCCCGTCTGAGAAGAAGAAAGAATTTCAAAATTCATATCTCCGTAGATATACTTATCGCCTTTATATGCGTAATAAATATCCGCGCCGCTCTGCGACGCGGCGTCGATAAAATCCTCATAAAACGACGACGTTATATACTGTGCGTCAATTTCAGGAATAATAATATCACCGCACCCGATATCTCTGATTATATCAGCCATTCCGCCGGCATGGTCGGAATGCGGATGCGAAACCATAATACAGTCGAATTTTTCAACGCCGAGCGAACGGCAGTACTCCTCAACCTTATCTGAATATTCGCTCTCTCCCGAATCAATCAAAACATAATGACCGTTGTTTACAAACAATGCCGAATCTCCCTGACCGACGTCGATAAAATGAACGGACGCGGTAAAATCCGAGTTCGACGGCAGATACACATCGGATTTATTCCCTGCAATTTTCGGATATATGTACCCGGATATTACAACAACCGCCGCAATTAAAAACGTTATGACGGCAGAGAGCTTACTTTTATTTTTTCTTTTTGCCATGGCTGTTTCTCTTTACGCTCCTGCCTCTGTCGGAATTATTTGAATTTTTTTTAAAATATAAACCGTTATTTTTCTGTTGGTTTTTTCTTACCGACGGTTTAATAAGACATTTGTCCGAATACCCGATTAAATCAGTTCTGTGAGCTTTAATCAGAGCTTGTTCGACAAGATCTCGGCTTTCCGGTGCAAAATAACGAAGCAACGCTCTCTGCATTGCCTTATCCTTCGACGATTTTGCGACATAGACCTCTTTCATTGTATACGGATCAAGCCCCGTATAGAACATAGCCGTCGAAACAGTTCCCGGAGTAGGATAAAAATCCTGCACCTGTTCCGGATGAAGACCTTGTTGTTTTATAAACAAAGCAAGTTCAATTGCGTCATTCAGATCCGAACCCGGATGAGACGACATTAAATAAGGTACAAGATACTGTTCCTTACCGGCTGATTTGCTTAATTCAAAATATCTTTTTGCAAACTTAATATATGTTTCAATATGCGGTTTCCCCATTTTATCGAGAACTGCGGCAGAGCAGTGCTCCGGAGCCACCTTAAGCTGCCCACTTACGTGATAACGGACAAGCTCTTTGAAAAATTCTTCGCTTTCATCCTCAAGCATGTAATCAAATCTTATTCCTGAACGTATAAAAACTTTTTTTATTCCCGGAAGCTCTCTTACCGAACGCAGAATATCAATATATTCCCTATGATCGGCTTTCAACCTTGCGCACGGTACGGGAGCAAGACATTTTTTTCCTTTACACAGTCCTCGCTGATCCTGATGTTCGCATGACGGATGCCTGAAGTTTGCCGACGGACCGCCTATGTCATGAATATATCCCTTAAAATCAGGCAAAGAAGAAAGAAGCTTTGCCTCTTTTATAATGGATTCCTTGCTTCTTGAAGTTACGTAACGGCCCTGATGAAATGCAAGCGAACAGAAATTGCATGCGCCGAAGCATCCCCTGTTATGAGTTATGGAAAAGCGCACTTCTTTTATTGCCGGCACACCGCCCTCGGATTCATACATCGGATGATATGTGCGCACATACGGCAGTTCATAAACCTCGTCAAGTTCTTCCGTCGTTAAGGGGGGCGTCGGTTCATTTTGAACCAGCATCATTTTGCCATGCTTTTGTTTTAGCATTTTACCGCGCACATGGTCCTGTTCATCCTGCTCAAGCTTTACGGAAACCGCATATTCCCTTTTGTTGTTAATTACATTATCGAGAGACGGGCATTCAACACCGCCGTACGGAGTCAATCTGACATCGGTGAGATAACATGTACCGCGTATGTCGGTTAACGAGTGAACATCCTCGCCGTTTCTGAGCCGTTCCGCAATTTCAACTATCTGCTTTTCGCCCATACCGTATATGAGCAAATCCGCGCCGGAGGAAACGAGAATCGAGGGCTTTATGCAGTCGTCCCAGTAATCATAGTGAGCAAAACGTCTCAGCGAAGCCTCAAGTCCTCCTATTATAACAGGTATATCGTTTCCGTAAATTTCTCTTATTTTACGGCAATAAACATCTACAGCTCTGTCGGGACGTTTGCCCGTTCTGCCGCCCGGAGAATATGTATCAACACTTCTCGGACGCTTTGCAACGGAATAATGCGCGACCATTGAGTCAATATTTCCGCTTGAAACCAGAAAACCGAGTCTCGGCGTTCCGAACTGCGTAAAATCATCATTTTTTCGCCAATCGGGTTGAGCAAGAAAGGCAACGGTAAATCCCGCATGCTCAAGTACTCGCGTTATTATTGCCGCTCCGAAGCTTGGATGGTCTACATATGCGTCGCCGTTTACATAAACAAAATCTACGCTGTCCCATCCTCTGCTTAACATGTCTTCTTTATTAACGGGCAGAAAATCATTCATCCTTTTTTTCCTCGTTTTCATTATCGGCTTCGCCGCCGCTCATGGCGTTCATTTCGTACCATTGAGCCTTAGACATAAGAACCTTTCTCGGCTTGCTTCCGGCGGACGGACCGACAACGCCTCTGTTTTCAAGCTCGTCCATAATTCTTCCTGCCTTTGAGAATCCGAGTGAAAGATTGCGCTGAAAAGCGGAAATTGACGCCTTTTCGGGATTTTCGATAACAAGAAGAGCGGCTTTGTTAATAACCTGCATATCCGCGTCCGAAACATTTCCGCCGTCGGCCGAAGAAGAATCCTTTGAACCTTTTTTTGCCGTTGACAGCGCATTCTTTTCAATTTCCTGCTGAACGGCGTCATCATAAACAGTCGATTCCTGACTTTTTACAAATTCAACAACTCTTTCTATTTCCGCGTCGGATAAGAAGCATCCCTGGACTCGTTTCGGCTTTGACATTCCGACCGGATAATAAAGCATATCGCCCAGACCGAGCAGTTTTTCCGCGCCGGAGGTATCGATTATGGTTCTTGAATCTATCTGCGAAGATACGGACAATGCAATACGGCTCGGAATATTTGCTTTAATAAGACCGGTGATAACATCTACCGAGGGTCTTTGAGTTGCGACAACCAGATGCATACCGGCGGCTCGAGCCATCTGCGCAAGACGTGTGATCGAATCCTCAACCTCCGACGGAGCGACGGACATAAGATCGGACAGCTCGTCTATAACAATAACAACCTGAGGCATTTTTTCAAGATTGTCCTGTTCGTCGCAAAGACTGTTGTAAGCTCCGATATCTCTTACACCGTTTTCCTGGAGCGTTTTATATCTGTTAAGCATTTCCGTTACAGCCCATGCAAGCGCACCTGCGGCTTTCCTGGCGTCGGATACAACGGGAACGAGCAAATGCGGAATCCCGTTATAAACGGAAAATTCAACCTGCTTCGGATCTATGAGAAGTATTTTTACTTCAGAAGGCTTAGCGTTGTAAAGTATGCTTACAATCATTGCGTTTAGGCACACGGATTTACCGGAGCCGGTAGTTCCCGCAATTAATAAGTGCGGCATTTTTGCTATGTCACAGCATACGACATTACCTGCAATATCCTTGCCCAAAGCGACATTAAGCTTGCTCTTTGCATTTTCATATACGTCGCTTGAAACAATTTCGCGCATTGTGACCGTTGTTCTGCCCCTGTTCGGAACTTCTATGCCTATAGCCGATTTATTCGGAATGGGAGCCTCGATTCTGACGCCGGCAGGAGCTGCAAGATGAAGCGCCAAATCGTCGGCAAGTCCGGTAAATTTACTAATTTTAACGCCTGGTGCGGGAGCTACCTCGTAACGCGTAACCGACGGCCCCGGTACAATTTCTGTAATTTGCGCAGATACGTTAAAACTTTTAAGCGCACCGATAAGCTTGTCTGCCGTCGCTTTTAAATCAGCCTGACTTGCGGCTCTTGCATTTTTTGCCGGTTTGTTTAAAATCTCAACGCTCGGAAGCATGTAATTGTCATCCGATTCCGGTTTCAGGTCCGTTATTTCATTATTTATTTCCAGTTTTACTGACTCAACCTCCGAATCCGATATTTTCTCTTTTGCCTTTTCCTTCTTATCTGAACCGATACCGATTTCGGTCGGAATCGTGAAAATACTCTGTATATCCGAATCCGTCTTTTCATCGTTAAAATCTATACTTTCGATTTTCTCTTCTTTTGGAGGAAGAGAAAAGATATCCTTAATCTCGTCCGATTCGATAACAGGCATAGACTCGTTCTCGTCAAAATCTTTTATTTCGTAATTTTTCTCTTTTTCTTTTTTCTTCTGAGCGTCCTTTTCGTCATCGTCAAGAGCGGATTCGTCGTAAACCGTAAATATTTTCCTTCTTCTTGCAACGGATTTAGTACTGTCCGAAATTTTCATTTCGGCGTTTTTTGCGTATTTTTGCTGAGTTATTTCACCTACTTTTTTTACGGGATTCATAATCATCCTGAAAAGTCTTATAAGCGTAAAGCCTGTGAAAAACATAAATGAAACAAATATAAAAAGACCGAGAATAACGTACGCTGGGGCTTTTTTTCTGCCGATAATCAAAAGAAGTTCACCGAAAAACGCGCCGAATACACCGCATCCCGTGCTTCCTTCGTTGAAATAAAGCATAAATTCATTTTTAATATCGTCAGCAAAATAAATATCTTCGGAATGTCTGAATATGTAAACAAACGAACTTATAAATGTCAGCAGAAGCAAACCTTCGAATATTTTAATGACTATGTTATTTTCAAGCTTATCCATTGTCATTATTACGGCAATATAAATAAGCATAACAGGTATAACAAACGTATTATATCCGAGAAAACCGAATGTAATGCCCCTGAGCGCATTCCACACCGTCCCCTCCGCGCCGTTTATGATTCCGACAAAAAAAAGAAGAAACGCCGACGCGAAAATAATTATTGCGGCAATTTGATTTCTACCCTGCATAAAAGAAGCGGTATCTCTTTCCTGCTGTGTATTTTTCTTCACCGAAGACGACTGTCTGTTTTTTGAAGATGACGAACCGCCCGTCTGTTTTTTTGAATTTTTACCGTCATTTTTTTTTGGAGTGTTTTTAGCCGGCTGTTTTTTTGCGCCGGTCTTCTTCGTTTTTGAATCAGCTGCCATTTTTTCCTCCGTTTTTTTGCTTTATCATCAGATACAGACATTGCAGCGCGTCGCCGAGCGAACCGGGATTATCTATAAGTCCTTCCCTAACGGCGTCGTCTCCGTTAAGAACCGTTCCCACGTCTGTAACAAGTTCGCCGGTAGAAAGCATAAGCTCTCTGAATCTTTCAGGTTTAATATTTGAATTTTTACACACGAAACGCACTATTCGTTCCTGCATATTCTGAAAATAGTTAAGCGTCTGCGGAACTCCGAGAACAAGTCCGTTCATCCTTACCGGATGTATTGTCATGGTCGCGCTGGGAGCTATAAAAGATCTGTCCGCGGCAACCGCAAGAGGCACTCCGATGGAATGACCGCCTCCGAGAACAAGCGAAACTACAGGCTTTGTCATTCCCGCGATAAGCTCGGCAAGCGCAAGTCCGGCCTCGATATCGCCGCCGACGGTATTAAGAATAACAATAAGTCCGTCAATATCCCTGCTTTCCTCCACAGCGACAATTTGAGGGATAACATGTTCGTATTTTGTCGATTTAGTTCCCGAACCGAGCACATAATGCCCCTCTATCTGTCCGATAACAGTAAGACAATGAATAAAACGACCGTTTTCTCCTACGGTGACGCTCCCGTAATCCTTTATTTCATCCGATACGGCGTCTGCCGTTTCATCGGAGTTATCCGCCTGAGAAGGGTCCGGATTCTGCGGAGAAAAGGGCGACGGCATAGTAAAACCGTATTGATACTGCGAATAAAACATCATACCACTCCCATTGGAAATAGTATAACCGTTTTCTTCTTTTTTATTCTAATATTACGACTTGCCGCCCGGATAAATTATGCCGAAACGGTATGATTCAATATTCTCCCGAAATGCTCCGAATCCTGCATTTGGAATGTGTTTTGCAAAGTTATTATACCATTATTTTTTTTATGTATCAATAGATAATTTATAACGAAACGGTACAATATTAGAAGTCGTCATTAACAGGTAATGATTTTAATTAAAATTTATTATGCCGTTATTTTTTGCTTTCCGAACCCGAAAAAAAACGAAACTTCGCCGGAATCCCCGTGGAAAGGATTCCGGCGTTTCCGAAACATATTCAAAACAGCGTTCTGCCAAGGTTTTGAACTCACCCTTAAAATTTTTGGCTTTTTTATTTTATGAATTTTCCGCCGAAAAATTTTCTATATTTGTAATATTCGATATAACAAATCTTTGCGCTCCGGCGTCATAAACATTCTTTTTATAGCCTATCCCCGTAACAGAAACGGAATCAACTGTTCTTATACCGATTGAAATTCCTTTATCGGTTGCAATTTTTACCTTTTTATCGGCACGTATTATCTCGCTTAAGTAGCCCTCGTTCAAAAGCCACGAGGATATATGAACCGCCGAACATTTTTTTACGCTGTCATCGATAACTTCATTGATTCTTTTTGAAATAACCTGAACGCCGACCGGCTGTTCGCTGACTTCAACCTTTTCAAGCTGTTCGTCGGTTATAATAAACGGGGATATCTTCACAAACTGTTTTCTGCCGACTTCCCCGCCGTTTTCAATAATCTTTGAAAGAATTTCGGACACATAAAAAAAACATCTGCTTATTCTTACGTTATTGAGAACCTTGTCATCCGGCATTTCGCCGTCAGTCAGAGGATCAATGCCGTTTGCAAGTTTGTTTATATACATTTTCGCTCTCATCATTTTTTCAAGTTCGGTCATAAAAAACGCCTCTGTATTTTGTATTTGCTTTTTTATAAATTATATATTATTTGCTCGTTTTTTTCAATATGTTGCGTAAAACATATTTTTGTGTTAAAATTTTTAAAGTTAAGTTAATAAACACATTGTATTATAATTAAAAAAATTTGAAAGAAGGCGATGAAAATATCGGAACGTAGCGTAAAAATAATGAAAACAGCTTTAAAAGATAAGATTACGGAATCTGCGGCGTCTGTTCTGCCGATTGTAATTATAGTTTCCCTCGCGTGTTTATTTACAGCTCCCGTGGGAACAGATGTTTTACTTTGCTTTTTAATCGGCGCTGTGATGCTTATTGTAGGTATGGGGCTTTTTTCGCTCGGCGCGGAACAGTCAATGACGCCGATAGGAAGTAAAACCGGAACAGCGCTTACAAAAAGTAAAAATATGCCTCTGATAATTACAGTAAGTTTTATACTTGGCTTTGCAATTACAATTGCAGAACCCGATTTACAGGTTCTCGCGCAGACTGTTCCGCATATAGGCAACACTGTTTTGCTTATAACGGTGGGTGCGGGAGTCGGTCTGTTTATGTCCGTTTGTATGCTGAGAATCTTAACAGGCGCAAGTTTAAAATTAATACTCATAATTTGTTATATATTAATTTTCGTTCTCGCCTTATTCACCGATAAGGATTTTTTAAGCGTTGCGTTTGACTCGGGCGGGGTTACTACAGGTCCGATGACGGTTCCGTTCATTCTGGCAATGGGAGTAGGCGTTTCCAATGTTCGAAGCGATAAAAAGGCGGAATCCGACAGCTTCGGACTTGTCGCATTGTGTTCAATAGGTCCGATTTTGGCAGTACTTCTTCTCGGTTTGTTTTATACGGGCAGTGCCGGGAGTTCAGCTTTGGAAACCGCGTCATATGAAAATACCGCTCAAATAGGTGCGGGATTTTTAAAAGAAATACCCGCCTATATGAATGAAATGGCTGTTTCGATGCTTCCGATAATCGTTATATTTTTGATATTCCAGATTGTTACGTTGAAAATGTCAAAAAGAAATCTTGCAAAAATTCTTATAGGAATCGTATATACATATGTCGGACTTGTTTTGTTTTTAACAGGCGTTAATGTCGGATTTTCTCCGCTTTCCGCACAGTTGGGTTCAGCGCTTGTAAATGATGAAAAAACATATATGTTAATACCGTTTGCGGTTCTTTTGGGTTGGTTTATCATATCGGCAGAACCTGCTGTCGGCGTTCTTGAAAAACAAATAGAGAGCGTAAGCTCAGGAGCAATACCGGGAAGAGTAATCAAAATAAGCCTTTCGATTGCCGTTGCGCTTGCAATGGGATTATCGATGCTCAGAGTATTAACCGGAATATCGATATTATGGTTTCTGCTCCCCGGTTACGCGGCGGCATTGATACTTTCACTGTTCGTTCCCGATATATATACGGCGATTGCTTTTGACTCCGGCGGAGTCGCATCGGGTCCGATGACCGCTGCGTTTATGCTTCAATTTATGATGGGCGCAAGCTCCGCACTCGGAGGAAACGTAATTTCCGACGCGTTCGGATGCGTCGCCATGGTCGCGATGATGCCTCTTATCTCAATTCAAGTAATAGGACTTATTTACGAAAGAAAATCAAAGAAAGAAATGAAAGACGATTCCTATTCGGACTACGAAATCATGGAGCTTTGGCAGGAGGATAACGCATGAATTATATTATATCAATAATTCCGCCGTACTCACATAAAAAAATGCAGAAAATCTGTAAAGAACTTAAGCTTCCGGTTATAATTTCAATGCTCGGAAAAGGAACTGCCGAGCAAAGTATGCTGGATCTTCTCGGAATAGAAGATAACGACAAAAGCATCGTAATGTGCGTTGCAAACATTGAGAAAACAAAATTATTTTTCAAACAAATTCACAGTAAACTTAATGTCGGTATGCCGTCTCAGGGAATAGCGGCGGCAATTCCGATAAAAAGCGTAGGAGGCGAAAAAGCGTTGACTTATCTTAATTCAAACGACGAAAATGTAAAATACACTCCGCAGATAAACGCGGAGCATGAACTTATTGTCGCTGTTGCAAATGTAGGAAGCACGGACGAGGTTATGAACGCGGCAAGAAAAGCCGGCGCACGCGGAGGAACCGTAATTCACGGCAAGGGCACCGGAGGAACGCAAACGCAGAAATTTTATAACCTGTCAATAGCCTCCGAAAAAGAAGTAATTTTAATTATATCCTCCGAAGATAAAAAAGCAGATATAATGCGTTCGATACTCAAAAACGCAGGACCTGATACAAAAGCGGGCGCGCTTGTATTTTCACTGCCGACAACGCAAATTGCCGGATTCGGTCTGTTGGAGGAGTAAGAATTTATTTCAATCAAAAAAAATTTACCGTCTTATCGGAGCAATCCGGTAAGGCGGTATTTGCACATTTTTTAATTTTTATTGCATTGACATGACTTAATCGATCAACGTCAGATTTGATCTTTCGATATTAAAGATAAGCATGATTTTAAGAAACTTATAAATTATCTATAAGAAGCATGCGATCGTTATCAAGTTCTTTTCCCGATATCTTTTTAAATTCATTTAACAAGTCGGAAACCGTAAGACCTTTTCGTTTTTCGCCTTTCACGTCAAAAACAATTTTCCCTAAATTCATCATGACGGTTCTGTTTCCGAGATCCAACGCCGACTGCATATTATGCGTTATCATCATACATGTAAGATGATTTTCCTCGACTATGCTTTTTGTAAGATTAAGCACCTTGTCGGCAGTTGAGGGGTCAAGAGCCGCGGTATGTTCGTCAAGAAGCAGAACCTTTGGAGGATTAATCGTTGCCATCATAAGCGTCAGCGCCTGACGCTGACCGCCCGACAGCAATCCAACCTGTTGCCCCATTCTGTCCTCAAGCCCCATATCGAGGAGCGCGACGCGTTCTCTGAATTTCTTTATATCGCTTTTTGATGTGCTGCTCAGCCATCCTCCGTGACCTGCCGCAAGAGAAAGATTTTCCTCCACAGTCATTCCCGGAGCGCTTCCGCGCATAGGATCCTGAAACAGTCTGCCTATTTGCCTTGCTCTCTTATATTCGGGCATAAGAGTGATATCTCTGCCGTCCAATTTTATCTTACCCGAATCGGTAATAAAACTACCCGCTATCGCATTGAAAAGAGTTGATTTTCCGGCTCCGTTTGCACCGATAATCGTTATAAAATCACCGTTTTTAACATTTAAGCTTAAATCATCAATAGCCTTTTTCGCATCGGAGGTTCCGGGATTGAACGTTTTTGAAATATTAATAAGCTCAAGCATTATACCGTTCTCCCTTCTTTTTTCAGTGACATTCTGCGCTTGAAGAGAGGCATTTTCTGTTTAAGATACGGTGCGGAGATAGCAATAACCACTATTACGGACGAGACAAATTTAAGCATAAACGCAGGCATGTCAAGTCTCAGTGCAACAGTGTATACAAGTCTGAAGATAAACGCTCCGAGCACCATACCGAATATCTGAAAGGGAATTTTACGTTTCGATGCAAATACGCCGCCGATAAGAAGCGATGCAAGCGCAATTGTGACCATTCCCGTTCCGATGTCAATGTTTACCGACTTCTGTGACTGAGCAAGAAGACATCCGGAAAGAGCGGTAAACGAATTGGCAATGCAAAGACCGACCGTCGTTGTAAACGTGGGATTAATCGACGACGATTTAACCATATCGGGATTGTTGCCGGTCGCTCTTATCGCAAGTCCGAGACGGGTTTTCAGGAAAAAGGCAAGAAATAAACAAACAAGCAAAACCGCCGCGGTCGATACAATCAGTTTATACTGACCGTCCATACCGGATTTTCTTAACAAATCCTGTACTTTTGTAAATATCGTTACCGTTTTATTCATATTAAGAACCGATGAATTACCCATCACACCGATATTAACCGAATAAAGCGCGGTATTTACTATTATACCTGCAAGAAGACTGTTAATGCCCATTTTTGTTTGGAGTACAGCCGTAACAAATCCGGAAACAATACCCGCGCACATCGCTGCGGCAATTGAGAGATAAGGATGCCCCGCTATTGCAACAACCGCGCCGACGGTCGCTCCGAGAGTGAAACAGCCGTCGGTGGAAAGGTCGCAGACATTGAGCATTGAATAACTTAAAAATAATGCAAGTACGGTAAGCGCGCTGATTAAACCTAATTCACCTGCCGATTGAAGTAAAGTTAATGCCGAACCAATCGTCATAATATAAAACCCGTTTCTCTAAATAAAATTAATCAAACTCTTCAGCAGTCGTGATACTCTGAACCTTAGTGCAGTAAGGAGCGAGATCGGCCGCTATTTTACTGTAGTCATATCCGAGAGCTTCGCATGTCTCGGTATTTACGGTAGCGGTTCCGTTATCGAATGTAAGAACGGAAATATCTCCCGCGTTTTTACCATCTATAAGAATCTGTCCTATGATATCGGCAGTTTTAACGCCGAGATTTGCATAATCAACACCGTAGCCGAGGAATGCGCCGTTAAGAGCGAACGAATCGGCTCCCGTGAAATGAGGAATTTTAGCCTCTGCGAGCTTTTCATAAATAGTAAGCTCAGACTTCATGATAGTGTTGTCGGTAGGAGTGAACACGGCGTCCATTTTGTCGGCGATAATCGAATCGACTGCAAGGGAAACCTCGTCAACAGACGTACCGGTATACTCTTTATAATTTATGTTGTTAGCCGAAAGATATTTTTTAGCCGCTTCGATTGCGCTTGTAGCGGAATCCTGACCGACGTCATAAAGAAGGGCTACATTCTTTGTTTCGGGTTTAACAACGCTTATAAGCTTCATTACGGATTCGGTATCGAGATAATCTGACGTACCGGTTATATTTTTACCGGGCTTTTCGAGCGAATCAACAAGGTTAACGCTGACAGGGTCGGAAACCGCGGCAAAAACAACGGGAATATCCGTTCCTTCCGTCGCCGATTGCATTGCCATAGCGACTGGTGTTGCAACGGCTACCATAAGATCAACGTTGTCCGCCATAAAGTTTGCTATAATCTGCGACATAACATTTGAATCAGCATTGCAGTTGTCATAAGAGATATCAAATGTAACGTTATTCTGTTCGCCTATTGTTTCAAGCTGCGACTTTATATTATCGACAATCTGATTGAGAGACGCGTCGTCAACATAATTGCAAATGCCTACCTTTAAAGTCTTTGATGAAACTGTATCGGATTTACCCGAGCTCGGTTCGTCCGCTTCCGTTTTTGCACACGACGCAAACATACAGAGCATGACAGCTGCGGCAAGCGCAGCAGCGATAATTTTCTTCATTGTGTTTTTCATTTTCTTTTCCGCCTTTCATTTTATCAGCAAATTTTTTGATCGGAGGGGAAACAAAAAAACCTGTCCCCGCAATCATTACATTGCCGGGACAGGAACAAATATCATCCTGCGGTGCCACCCTGCTTGATATTTCCTTACGAAAATATCCACTCATACGTACAAACATACGCTGACTTTGTTCACGAAGCGTCGTCTCCGTCGCACATACTCGGCTTACGCCTTTCCGCTTGCCCTTGGAAGTCCATTCGGTCAAATCCTGTCCTGCCGTATTCCCATCATCAACAGCTCTCTTAAAGGACGGGGGTAAGACTTACTTACTCTCCCTCATCAGTTTAACAGAATATTATCACACATTTTTTTAGTTGTCAATAGCAAATTTAAAAATTTTTAATTTTTTATTAGGAAAGAGCATCCCCGTCAATTCGGTTTAACAAATCGAAGGAAACGCTTACTGTAAACATATCTCCGTCAATAAAAATATTTATTTCGCCGTTTTGAATAGAAGTCAGACTTTTTACGATAGACAAGCCGAGTCCGCTTCCCTCTGTATTACGGGACGAATCGCCTCTTACAAAACGTTCCATAAGCTCCTCCGAGGTAATATTCAGTTTTGCCCTTGAAATATTTTTAAATATTGTTACTACCCTGTTATTCTTTGTTTCGACAGAGAGATATACCCTCGTGCCCGGAAAAGTATATTTGCAGATATTACTCAGAAGATTATCGTAAACGCGCCAAAGAAGACGGCTGTCCGCCATTATGTAATGAGAATTTTCATCAGCGGAAACAACCAGTTCAAGATTGGAATTTTGTATGCGTTCGGAGTACTCCGCCGCCGCCTGGGATAACAGAATACCCGCGTCGCAGGGCGCAAAATTAACCTGAATATTGCCCGTTGACGCTTTTGACGCCTCGATTAAGTCTTCAATCAGCTTTTTCAATCTTGAGGATTGTCTGTCAAGAACGTTTATATACTCGCAAACGGTTTCATTATCGACGTTTTCTTTTTTTATTAAATCGACATAATTTATAATCGATGTAAGCGGAGTTTTCAAATCATGCGAAACATTTGTAATAAGCTCCGTTTTAAAGCGTTCGCTTTTCATTCTTTCATCAACGGCTTTTTGCATACCGGTATTTATACCGTTGACAGCTTCGGCCATACGCTTAAAATCACCGAACATGTACTTTGTGTCAATTTTAAAGAAAAAATCTCCGCTTACGATTTTTTTTACGCCCAGTTCGATATTTCTGTATTGAACGGCAATTGAAATAACAATAGGAATAAAAATAATCAATTCGGTAAACGCCATAATATATACGGTTTTTGCGCTGAATCCGGTAATAATACATATTATCAAATCAAATATCAATATTGCAAGAATGAAAAGAACCGTCTTTTTTACAAATTTAAGATTGGTTATTTTATAAACCGTATTATCGATAACCGATTTCAGCTTTCTTCCGATAAATTTGAAAAAACGAACAGTAATCATCGAAGAGAAAAACGAGCGCGTTTTAATCTTCGCCGCAAAGCTGTTAATACATAAAATAAGCAACAGTTCGTCAAAGATTATAACCGTTACCGTCAGTGCAAAAATCGGTTCTATTTTCGATGCGTGAGATGTAACGCCCCAGATAAAAATTATATATTCGGAGCAACCAAGAATAAGAAGAATAAGCGCCAACAAATCCGCAGGAAATTTCTCGTTTCCGGAAAGCTTCAAAGCGTCCTCGCCGGAGTGAACCGCCGAACAGGAGCAAATCATTGCAATAAACAGTATAGAAACGAAAAATGAAAGCACGGTAAGTGCAATGATCAAATTCGCATACGGGTAAAATGCCTCAATTAATTCGGCTGTGTAATAATATCTGTCGCCTTTTTTTAATTCCGAGTTAAGAAACGCATTGATTTGAATATCATGAACAGACTCGGAATAATATGCAATACCGTCCTCTATATTGTATACCTCATACTCAGAATATCCGTTAGATTCATATCCGTACGGCGGAACGTCGGGCGAAATTGTTCCGTTCAAATTTTTATATGCCCAATCCAGATCCTCAGTTATCAATTCTCCGTCGGAGGACACAACAGAGGTATAAACATCGCTTATGGAATAGGAATGATTCGTCCATATCGAATCATCCGTAATATTTGTGCCGATAATATAGCCGTCCTGCGTTTTAAGTTCGTAGAAAAAATTAACTTCCACATCTCTGTAGTAGGAGTCGTTTACGTACAGATTAAAATTTATTCCGTTCCAATAAAGAGAAGCATACATGTCCTGATACATATATTGAGTCAGCGCGTTTTCAATCGCCTCCTCCTGCGTATACTGCCATACGCCGATTTCCGTAAACCATATTGAACCGATAAGCCCCGCAACGGTTACGCTCAGTGAAACCAATGACAGAACGATACACAGCGTTTTAAAAGCAAAATTACCGCGAAAACGGTTTTTCATTACTTGTCACCCTCAAATTTATAGCCCTGTCCCCATAGTACTTTTATATATCTCGGCTCAGCCGGGTTGATTTCTATTTTTTCTCTCAGATGTCTTATATGAACGGCAACGGTGCTTTCCGTCCCTATAGCCGGAGCATTCCAGACGCTTCTGTATATCTCCGCCGGGGAAATAACCTCGCCGTGTCGGGTCATCATAAGCTTTAATATATCATACTCGGTCGGCGTAAGAAAAATCTTCTCACCGTCGATAAAAACATCCTTTGCCTTATCGTCGATTGTAACACCTCCGGATACTATGAGGGACTTATCCTTCATATCCGGCGAACCGGAGCAGCCGAGCTGCGTATAACGTCTCAGCTGAGACTTTACGCGCGCTATAAGCTCCACCGGATTAAACGGCTTTGTAATATAGTCGTCCGCTCCGACATTGAGTCCGAGAATCTTATCGGTATCCTCGCTTTTTGCGGTAAGCAAAATTACGGGAACGTTTGAAATTTCTCTTATCCTTATCATCGCGGAAATTCCGTCCATTACGGGCATCATTATATCCATAATGACAAGCTGTATATCATTTTGACTTACAGCCTCAACCGCCTGGGAACCGTTATAGGCGCAGACGGTGCCGTATCCCTCTGATTCAAGATAAATTTTTAAAGCGGAAACAATATCCTTTTCGTCGTCGCAAATTAAAATGCTGTACATATGTAACCCAGCCCCCTTAACTGTATGATACCAAAAATAATTTAAAGAAAACAGAATTAATTTCCTTAATTTTTTATTAAAAAAATTTACTTATGCTGACGAGATTCGACGCATATCTCCCGTCAGTCTAAACGGGCAGTTTGTCTGCCCGTTCAAAAATTACATATAAACATTAAGATGCATAAAGAGCCATTTTCTTATATCTCCGAACACCTTTTCATGGTCATCCTCATTAAGTATTTCATGTCTCATTCCCGGATAAAGAATCATCTCAGTCTCAACCGAGCGTGATTCAAGCCCGTCGCAGACCTGCAAAACTCCCCTGCCGAACATACCCACCGAATCCTTAGCGCCCGAAATAAGCAGTACGGGGAGCTCAACGGGAAACGTATCATACCATTGCTTAGATGAAGCCTTAAGAGCAAGCTTCATTACGGTAAGAGAGCTGCCGAGCGTTATATCTCCGCCGCAGAGCGGATCGGCCGAATATTTCTCTCTGTTCGCGCGGCTCAGGGAAAGCCATGCCCTTATATCCTGATCGCCGTATATTTTGGACGTTACGGTACCGAAAAGCTCGCCTGCTATATCCGAACGCTTATCTCTGCCTATCTTATCGGCCGCAATCTCGGCGGCAATTTCGAGCGGCGCAAACTTATCGGAGAAATTACCCGTTCCGCAGATTATAAGACCGCTTAACTCATAACCGAAATTCTGAGCGTAAAGCCTTGCACAGAAAGAACCCATGCTGTGTCCCAAAAGATAATACGGAAGCCCCGGATTTCTCTTAACCATTATATTATGAAGAATATGCATATCGTCAATCATCCTGACATATGTATCTTCTTCTCCGAAATTGCCAAGTTCGTCAAACGTTGAAGCAGATTTACCGTGTCCGATATGGTCGTTTCCGCATACAACGAAGCCGTCCGAAGCAAGGAAACGCGCAAATTCATCATATCTGTCAATATGCTCGCTCAAGCCATGTGCGATTTGAAAAATACCTATATGTTCAGCCTCGTCATCCTCCCATATAAGAGTTCTGATTTTTGTATATCCATTCGAGGACATGAAATATGCTTCTTTTTTTATTACCGACATCTTTAATCTCCGCCTTATCTGTCTTATTTATATAAATATACCCTTGCCTCATACGGTTTTAAAAGACAACGGTTATCAATAATCTTCGGGTTGTGATAATTGCACAGAACGCATTCGCCGTCTTTTAAATCAAATCCGACCGGAGCTTCAAACAAATGCGGCTTATCACAAAAAGAAAGAATTACAAGCATGCGCTCGTTCTCATACAGTCTTGAATAAACATAAAGCTTGTCGCTGTCTTTATAATATTCCTCATATTTTCCGTAAATGCAAACCTCGTTCTCTTTTCTGAATTTAAGAAGCTTTCTGTAAAAATTGAGTATTGAATCCGGGTCATTTTCCTGAGAAGCAACATTTATTTCCTTATAATTCGGGTTCACATAAAACCATGCCTTATCCGCCGTGGTAAATCCCGCATTTTTCTCGTCCGACCACTGAACCGGTGTACGGGCATTGTCGCGGGAAGAGTAATTTGCGAGCTTCAAAGCTTTCTTTTCTCCAAGAATTTTCTTTGCAACATTATAATTATTTTTCGTTGAAATATCAGTATACTTATCAATCGAGTCAAACTCGATGTTTGTCATACCGATTTCCTGTCCCTGATATATGAACGGTGTTCCACACTGACAGATATACATGACCGCAAGCATTTTTGCGCTCTCTTCTCTGTATTCTGCGCTGCCGTAACGGTTTATTATTCTCGGCTGATCGTGGTTCTCGATATAAAGAGCGTTCCATGCTTTTGCATAAAGGTCATTCTGCCATCTTGTATATACTTTTTTCAGTTTTTTCAAATTAAACTTTGTTTTAAACCAACTGTATATAAAACAATCCGCCGCCATATGTTCAAAATGAAACATCATACTAAGCTGCTGATTTTCACCCTCCGTAATATGCTTCAGAGCAGATTTTGTTGTCATCATTGGAGCTTCTCCGACTGTCATACAATCGTATTTTGAAAAAACGTCGTTTTTAAATTCATTTAAATATTCATCCAAATGAGGTCCGTGCATATAATTTTCTATACCTGTCGCGACGGGAATCCAATAAGGACTTGACGGCAGCCCCTCACGCTTCGATATAAATGTTATAACGTCCTCTCTGAAGCCATCCACACCCATATCCAGCCAGAATTTCATTATTTCCTTGACCTCTTTGCGGACATTCGGATTATCCATATTGAGATCGGGCTGTTCAACGGCAAAGAGATGAAGATAATATTCATCAAGCTTTTCGTTGTATTCCCATGCGGGACCCGCAAATGTCGACATCCAATTGTTCGGAGGAAACGGACCTTTCCCCTTACGCCAAAAATAATAATCATGATAGGGATTATCTTTTCCTTTCAGACTTTCCCTGAACCATTCGTGTTGATCCGACGTATGATTTATTACCAAATCCATTATAACTCTGAGTCCGCGTTCGTGCGCTCCGTCAAGAACCTCCTTAAAATCCTCCATGGTGCCGTATTCAGGCTGAATGGAGCGATAGTCCGCTATGTCGTATCCATAATCTTTCTGCGGAGATTTATATAAAGGAGAAAACCATATTGCGTCGACACCGAGTTTTTTTATATAATCGAGCTTTGAATAAACGCCTTTGAGATCGCCTATGCCGTCTCCGTTCGAGTCGCAGAAACTTCTCGGCCACACTTGATAAACGGACATTTCCTTATACCAGCATTTTTTTATATTATCCATTCCGAGTTCTCGCCTTTCATATATTGTTACAATTTATTTTAGCATTTAAAATATTTAAAGTAAAGCATAAGTTTTTTTATTAAGACAGCAATAAAAATTAATTGTTGCTTTTTTACAAAAAAAGTAATATAATTTTGTGTAGAAAAAAATATCGGACAATGTTTAAAGCAATTTCGCGTGCATGCCTTTTAAGCATGCTAAAGCAAAAAAAGGATGAAATAATAATGACAAAAAAGAAGGACGAAATAAAACAGATATTAACCCGGACGTATCCGTACAAAACGGAGATTCATGCTCATTCCTCCCCCGCAAGCACCTGCGGACAGGTTCTGATACCCGATCTTGTAAAAGTCTACGCCGAAAAAGGATATAGCGCCGTTGCTCTTACAAATCACTTATCCTCTTCATATGTTAACAGACACGGCGGCAAAGAAAAATATCTTGACTTTATTGAAAATGAAATAAATACAGCCCGCCGGGAGGGAAAAAAATACAATATTAATATACTGTGGGGGGCTGAGCTTCGTTTTATCAATGAAAGCGACAGCGATTACCTTCTTTACGGAATTAACAGGGAAATATTATCTAATGTAATAGATTCTCTTGATTATGATATAGAAACATTTGCAAAAAATTATAAAGACCCGCGCTCATTTTTAATTCAGGCTCATCCGTTCAGAGACGATCAGATAAGAGCCGACGCGTCCCTTCTTGACGGAGTTGAAGTGTTTAATATTCATCCAAATCATAATTCACGTATTATTCTGGCGGAAAAACACGCAAGAGAAAACAATAAAATGATCACATGCGGAACGGATTTTCACGAATATAAGCACGCGGGATTTTCCGCGATAAGATTTAAAAGCATACCTGAGGACTCGTTCGAGCTTGTAAAATTACTAAAAGAAAACGATTTCATATTTCAAATCGGAGACTGCACTGTCATACCGTAACATATAAATTTTTCATATAAGCAACAAATCGTTCATAGTAATATCTTGAAGGGAAAAGGTTTTATTCTATTCCCGTAAGGAGGTTTTTGCTTGAATGAAATTGTTGAGGAAAGAGCCGTTGAATTAGGCGAATACATAGCGACTCACAAGTCTACCGTCAGAGCCGCGGCAAAAAAATTCGGAATAAGCAAATCCACCGTTCATACGGATGTTGCACAAAGGCTGAAAAAACTAAATCCCTCCCTGTACGCTCAGGTAAGGGAGGTTCTCGAGGTAAACAAAGCACAGCGTCACATCAGAGGCGGTCTTGCAACAAAGGAAAAATACAAAAAAATGAAATAAAAACAGATGCGGACTAAGCCGGCTGACTGCGGTTCGCATCGTTTTTTTCCTCATCACGGATTTGTGGGAAATAAATAAAAATAAGTATTGAAAAAGAGCGTAGAAAGTTCCAAAATTGTAGTAGCCATACAAACAATTCGCAAAGGAGACATTTCTATGCTCTTATTAGATGATATCAAAGCGGAATCTGAATGTCAAGGATATAAAGCAACACATTTTAGCGTTATAAATTGCAATATGAACATAATGCTTGATTTTGCTTTAAATTTGTGCTATTATGAAAAATAATCGGTATAATAGGACGGTGAGTTGCGTGAAATTGAAAGAATCAGGTCAAATGTATCTTGAAACCATATATGTTCTCTCTATGAAAAGCAGCGCGGTTCGCTCTCTTGACGTCGCAATGCATATGGGGTTCTCCAAGCCGAGCGTAAGCCGTGCCGTCGGTATTCTCAAAAGAAACGGGTATCTTCTTATGGATAAAGACGGATATCTCACCTTAACGCCCGAGGGCAGGGAAATCGGCGAAAAAATATACGACCGCCACACTACCCTGACGTCATTTTTAATAAAACTCGGCGTAAGCGAAAAGACAGCCGCCGAGGACGCATGCAAAATGGAGCATGATATATCGGACGCTTCGTTCGACGCGATAAAAGCTCATATCAAGAAGAAATAAAAAATTCAAAAACCCGAGATTCGCACAATGTGAATCCCGGATTTTTTTTACTCCGAAGCATATCGGATTATTAAATTGTTCAGCAATCCGATAATAAGAGTACGTCTGAATTTTCCGAATTTTGAATTAGGTGATTTATCGATAAAACATCCGATAAACGGATCGTTTCCCCCGTCGAAAATTCTTGATATCAAAAAAACATTGTTCCGACAACCTTTGCGTCCATTCCGAGAGTTTCCGTATAAAAAAAGAAAGATACGCATTTACCATGGTCATTATGGGGATATTTCCGAAGTTAACAAAGAAGTAAGAAATTCTCTCTTTCCAAAGAGGTTTGTTTTTAAGCTGAAGCGTTGTATTTAATTAGGAAAGTTTCGATTTTAATCCTGTTTTTTCATTTTTTTCTCAAAAATTATCCTTCTTGACTTCGGCAGTTTTTTCAAATTTTAAATATATCCTTATAAAGGGAAACCATACCGTGAAGCTGTTCGGTACTTATTTTATTTAACGCATTAAGATTCTTTTCGTCGCAAAGTCTGCTCTTTGTCGTTATGCTCAGCCCTTCGAGCTGTAAAAAGTACTTTGCGTTGCACGAATAAGCCTGACCCTCCGCTGCGGAACAAAAACCGACAAAATTCTGCAGTTTCTGAGCTCTGTCAGAATCGTTTTTATAACATCTGCACTCCTCTCCGATAATTTCGGGATAGAAGTTTGCCATAATTCCGGAGAATCCCGCCGCTCCGTCCCTAAGAGACTGTAGAAGAGTCGCGGCGTTTGCGTTGAATATTCTCAAATCCGACCCCTTGAGAGTATCGAGTTTTTCTTTAAGCTGAGAAATTGAACAGCAGGTATCCTTAATAAATTGAAATCTCGAATCCTTAGCCATTTTCGACAGAACGTAAGGTGACAGCAGTCTTTTATACGGATGGGGACACTCGTAAACGCCCAGAGCCGTTTCGGGAATTTTATCTATAACGTAATACATATTCTTTAACAGGATATCGTCGTCCTCGTCCGCATTTGCGAATCTGTTGGAAATAAATACATACGCGTCAACGCCTGTTTCGATTATCTTATTTGCCTCGTACGCCTGTCTGTCAAGATCATCGGCACAGTGACCTGAGGCGACTATCGCAACGCCCTCGGGTCTGTGCTTCATAATAAAATCGATCAGTTCAAGTCTTTCTTCAAACGACAGAGCAAAAATCTCACTCGACTGGCATATTGCGAAAATTCCGTCTACATTTTTTGAAGCATACCATTCAAGAATCTGTTCAACCGCATTATAATCAATCTTATTGTCGTCTGTAAACGGGGTAATCATGGTAGGATAAACGCCGTTCGGTATTTTTTTTATCATAAAAAAATCTCCTCTTTATTAAAATCTGAAATTATTTTGTTTTCTTATCTCCTGCATAAGCGAGCATACGGTTTCCGACATTTCAAGACATTCGTTATAAAAATCAAGACGTTTGCCGTTTGCAAAATCCATAAAATCCCGTATCTCCATACTCATAACCTTATTCTCGTCAATCGCAGGATATATTTCGATACACTCTTTATTTTTATACAATTTAATATCGGTAAGCTTTGAACATGACGCAAACGTTACGGTTCCCTCGTCGCCGAATATCTGCGACGGCGCAAAGCTTTGTCCGACCTTCGTATATGTGAGGGTGACGGTTTTATCGTTATATATAAACAAAACCGTACCGGAATGATCTGCGCCCGTCGGCAGAAAATCGCAATGCGAAACAATACGCCTGGGACTGCCGAAAAGCTCAACGGCAACATAAATATTATACACGCCCAGATCCATTAACCCGCCCGTACAAAACTCGGGATTAAATATATTCGGCGTCTGACCATTCTTTAATAATTTGTACTTTGACGACAGCTGTGAAAAATCAATACTTGCGCTTCGCACGTTTCCGCAAAGTCCGACAGCCTCTTTAAGCTTTATAAGCGCGTCGGCGTGAAGCGATTTTATAGCCTCGACAAACAAAACGTTATTTTCACCGGCCGTCTTATGAAGCGTTTTTATCTGCTCGACAGTTACCGCCGCCGGCTTTTCGCAAAGAACGTGCCTGCCGTGCCTCAATGCGTTCACAGACTGTTCGAAATGCAGGCTGTTCGGACTGGCAATATACACTGCGTCAATATTTTCGTCACAAAGCATTTCTTCATAATCACAAAAGCTTTTTTCCGCACCGTTTTTTAACGCAAAAGCCTCCGCCCGGACGCCGTCTCTCGAATAAACGGAATAAAGATTAAAATCGTCGAGCAATCTGCCGGATTTAATAAAACTCTCGGTAATCCATGACGTACCGACAGTCGCAAAATTCATAAATACTACGCTCCCCTCTGCTTTGAACCTCATATAGCTTTTCAATTCTCACTCATTATAACATTTTAAATAAAAAAAGCAAATATTTTCTTAAATTTTATAGACTTTAATTAGTATTATGTGATATACTTTACAAAGAAAATTGATAAGGAATGTTACAAATGTCTGTTTTAAATATGATTATGTTTATCGCATTTTCCGTTATTGCCGTTTCATGGGGCTGGGGCATGCGCGGAACGGCAATAGGAGGAGAAAAGGGCGCGATGCTTCCGGGAGCTTTACTGGGACTCAGCTTTGCTTCATTTGCCGGAACGGACAAGACTGTCGAATATTATTTTATATTTACCGCCGCGGGAGCTGTCGGAATGTACGTCGGCGGACAAATGACATACGGCGAAACTCTCGGACTTACAATGGATTCGTCGCCCGCTCCGAACATGAAACGCGGTATGCTTGCCTTATTTATAAAAGGCGGAGCGTGGTTTTCAGTCGGCTGGGGCTGTCTTTTTATGACGCTGTCTGTTGTAAGCCGACTTATTTATGATATAAAAGATATAATTGCATTTTTTATTCTGTATCCCGTTTTGTCTGCGTTATTTACATTTTTGTTTAACAGACCGTATGACCCTGAAAACGGAAAATATCCGCGCGTTTATTTTTCAAAAACGAGAAAGGAATCATGGGGAAACGTTCTCGCTTTTACGGCGGATATATTGATAATTTCCACGGTAAACAAGGATTTACTCACTCTTGCAATGACAATCGCGGGTTTTCTGACCGGCGGATTCGGATGGATGGCGGCGCAGTTTTGTCAGATACGAACAAAGTATCCTTTTAAAAACGGAAAATACATTTTTAATTCTATTCATAAATACTGTCTTGACAGCTGGAAACTGATGGAGTGTGTTTTCGGAGCGCTGTGCGGTTTGGGAATGTCCGTGTGTACAATAATTCTTATGCCGAATGTTACTGAGCGTTTAGGCTCGGCAAGCTGGCACAGATTTCGCGGATTTATCTCTCCTCAAGCCGATACCGTGCTCGGAATAATCTATTTATGCTTAATAGCCGCGGATTCCGTTCAATATCTTTTAAGACTCAAAAACACAAAGGCGGAAATTAATAAGCTGTTTTCTCTTTCTCTGTTAAGCCGGGAGGAATATGAAAGAGCCGTTGACCTTGCCCCCGTAGAACAGAAAAAAAGCGTATATGTTTATCAGAAAATATGCAGATATGCGGAATTTCCGATTTATTGCCTGATTCCGATGATATTTATTTTCCTCGGAAGCACCGAAACGGCAAGACTTGTTTCTTTTACGGTAATATTTATCGTACTGTCTCAGGAACTGAGCTTTAAACTCCTAAAAGGTATAAAAAATCAAACGGTGTGGGAAATATTCATGTATTCGATACCGCTGATTTTCGGAATACTTCGGTTTACAAACGGTTACACACCGGATATTTTCCTGACAATGTTCGTTTATACCGCGCTTTACGAGGCAATATATCTTGTTAAACGCGTATGGGAGTTTTCCCTCCAGAAGAAAACGGACAATTTGAAAACGTATTTCTCCTCAGGTTTCGTAACGCATATTTACTTCTGCGCATGCTGTATAATTTTAATGGTATGGTCTATTTTTATCAAGTAATCCGTTTCTGCCAAATATAATATAATCAAAAAAAGTCCGTCGTCCGAATGAAAGCAATCCGAACGGCGGTTTTTTCTCTGTTTTTATTTTACTACAGCTTTTATAAATATTTTTTTGCCTTTTTTTATAATGACATATCCCTTATCGAAATCGGAACGTTTAATGACGGCAACCGCAGATTCGGGTTTAACGTCGTCTACTGAAACTCCGCCCTGATCGATAAGTCTTCTGCCCTCGCCCTTTGACTTGGCGATACCGCACCTTACAAGAAGCTCCGTGACAGCAATTTCTCCGTCTGTAAAATCACCCTCACCGATTGAAACCTCTGGCATTGTATCAACGTTTGCCGCACCGGAGAAAAGACTTCTTGCGGTAGACTGCGCCTTCTGCGCCTCATCCTCGCCGTGAACGAGCTTTGTAAGCTCAAATGCAAGTATTTCCTTGGCAGTGTTAAGCTGACTGCCCTCCCACGAAGCCATTTCGTCAATCTCCTCAACAGGCAGGAACGTAAGCATTCTGATACACTTGAGAACATCCGCGTCATCTACGTTTCTCCAATACTGATAGAACTCATAGGGAGAAGTTTTGTTCGGATCGAGCCATACGGCGTTTCCCGCGGTTTTACCCATTTTCTTACCCTGAGAATCGGTAAGCAAGGTTATAGTCATGGCATGAGCGTCCTTGCCGAGCTTCTTTCTGATAAGCTCCGTACCGCCGAGCATATTGCTCCACTGGTCGTCTCCGCCGAACTGCATGTTACAATTATATTCCTTAAACAGATGATAAAAATCATAGCTTTGCATTATCATGTAATTAAACTCAAAGAATGAAAGCCCTTTCTCCATTCTCTGCTTATAGCACTCGGCTCTGAGCATATTGTTAACCGAAAAGCACGTTCCGACTTCTCTTAAAAGCTCAACATAGTTAAGATTAAGAAGCCAGTCCGCGTTATTTACCATCTGAGCCTTGCCCTCGCCGAACTCAATAAATTTCTCCATCTGTTTTCTGAAGCATTCCGCGTTATGGTCGATATCCGCTCTCGTAAGCATTTTCCTCATATCGCTTCTGCCCGAAGGGTCGCCTATCATGGTTGTTCCGCCGCCGATAAGCGCAATAGGTTTATTGCCTGCCATCTGCAAACGTTTCATAAGCGTCAAAGCCATAAAATGTCCGGCTGTAAGACTGTCGGCCGTACAATCGAATCCTATATAGAAGGTTGCCTTACCCGCGTTGACCATTTCCCGTATTTCCTCTTCGTTGGTAACCTGAGCGATAAGACCTCTCGCTTTAAGTTCCTCGTAAATCTGCATTTTCATATCCTCCAAAATATATTATCTGAATTTTTTCATAACCTCATAAGACGAGAGTAAATCATTTTCAAAATCATCCGTTGAGCCTTCTATTGAAACACGCGTACATCCGGCTTTTTTAAGATTATCTATAAACCGGGAATAATCAAAATCATATTTTTTATTCGGATAGACTCTTTTGTGCCTGCCCGACGCAAACGGATATGATATATGCGCATGAATCAAATCATCGCTGAGAGCAAGAATATTCGCATAATCGTCGCCCGATTCGAGCATATGATAAATATCGGCAAGCACGCGAATGCGTCCGCTGTCCGTCATCGAAGCGATAATGCATGCTTCCTTAAGCGTATTTATTACCGCAGTTTCCTGTCGGCACAACGGCTCTATTGCCAAATCAATATTATATTTATCGCAAAGCCCGGCAACCGTACCTTTAAGAAAACGAACCGTCTGCACGCAGCATTCTCTTAATGAATAACCGTCCTTTACATCTCTTGCCCTGCCCGAACCGAATACGACGGTTTCCGTTCCGAGCTTTTTGCATCGTTGAAAACCTTTTTCTATAAATTTATAAAGAGCGTCATAATCCACATTCTTACCCGTAACATTCAATTCTCCGGGTAAAAAGCAGTTTGCCGCCTCGCATTGTATTCCGCTTTCCGAAACCGCGGAATACAGGCTGAAAAAATCATCCTCCGTCATTGAAGCCACGGAGTTAAAACCTATCTCCATATAATCAAATCCGGCTTTTTTTATAAGCCCCGGATTCTTTATATCCGTACCTGCGCAAACGCCTATTCTCATCTGTCAGCCTCCTTATATTCTTGTGCCTGAGTAAGCATATGCTGTGCGGATGACAGCTGAACGGCGTCCTCCGCTTCGCCTCCTATTATTCTTGCAATAGCGCGTTTTCTGCCGTCAAAATCAAGGGGCGTTATACGCGTAAACGTTTTATTGTTTTCGGTCGATTTTGATATTTCAAAATGAGAATCGGCAAACGACGCAATTACGGGCAAATGCGTTATGCATAAAACCTGATGAATTTTCGACAATGAATAAAGCTTCTTTGCTATCATTCCGGCGGCATGTCCGCTTACGCCGGTATCTATTTCGTCAAAAATCAAGGTTGAAATATCATCCTTCTCTGCCAGCGCACTTTTTATCGCAAGCATTATGCGCGACAGCTCTCCTCCGGACGCGGTTTTCGCAAGAGGCTTGGGCTCTTCGCCGGCATTCGGAGAAATTAAAAATTCTATATTGTCAATACCTGTCGGAGAAAACGGACAAAGCTCGCGTTTTACTTCAAAAATGACGGACGGCATATCAAGAGTTTCAAGCTCCGATTTTACTCTCTTTTCAAATCCGTGCGCAGCGTTTATTCTGACCTGCGAAAGCTTTTCGGCTTTTTTTACCGTAATCTCATAGCAGCGTTCGTATTCGTCCTTAAGTTCTTCTATTCTTGAATCGGAAAGAGCTATGCTTTCGAGTTCTTTTTTTGCATTTTCAAAATATTCGATAACATCGCTTTCCTCGGGACCGTACTTCTTTTTAAGGTTATACAAAACATCAAGTCTGTCCTCTATTTCCCGAAGCTCTCCCATATCAAATGACGACGATTCAATAAAAGAATTTATTTCGGAAGCCAAATCCTCGGCGGAATAAGCGATATCATTAAGAGCTCCGGCGGTTTTTTCAAGCTCCTTTGAGTATAAAGAAGCCTCGGAAACTGCGGACGAAGCGTCAAAAAGCATACCGCATGCGCCCGAAAATTCCCCGTCGCCGGACAGAGCATTTCTTGCTCTGACAAGAGATTCCATTATACGTCTGTAATTATTAATTATATTTCTTCTCTCACTAAGAATTTGCGTTTCCCCTTCTTCGATATGAGCCTTTTCAATTTCATCCGTCTGATATTTCAAAAGATCTATACGTCTTGCTTTTTCTCCATCGTCCGTTGTAAGTTTTTTTATTTCGCTTTTAATCTCAAAAAGCCTTCTGTAAGAAGAATAATAATCCTCTATAAGAGCGAAATCCGAGGCAAGAGCGTCAATAAACGAGATATGAAACTGCGTCTGCATTAACTGCTGAGAATCAGACTGTCCGTGAATATTGATAAGGGTTATTCCGATTTTTTTCAGCGCCGAAACCGGGACGCCGACCGAATTTATCTTACATACGTTCCTTCCGTCTCTTTGCAAAGTCCGTACAATTCTGACGCATCCGTCGGCGCATGTTATACCCGCCTCGTCAAGAGCGTTATACGATGAAGGAGAAATATCCGTAAACAAAGCCGAAACGCGCGCCGAACACTCACCCGTTCTGATAAGCTCACGCGACGTTTTCTCCCCGAGAACGGCGTTTATTGAATCTATAATAATAGATTTTCCCGCGCCGGTTTCTCCCGTCAGACAATTGAATCCGTCGGTAAAATCCATTGATGCGTATTCAATTATTGCAATGTTTTCTATTACAAGATTTGAAAGCATAAATAATGTCCTTTATGACTTTAATAATGAAAGAAGCTCGTCCTTTACGGCTAAAGCGGATTCTGCCGTACGGCATGCAATAAATATCGTATCGTCGCCGGCAAGAGTTCCGACAATATCGGGTATATTAAGAGCGTCAATAGCCGCACACGCCGCCATAGCCGTACCGATATGGCATTTAACGACGCAGATATTAAGAGCAGTATCGACATTCGTAACGGTTTCAAAAAATATTGCGTGATACTTCACGTACTTTTCATCGGTTGACCCCGCAAGCGAATACTTGTACTCCCCGCCCGCGGCAGGCTGTTTAATAAGACGAAGTTCTTTGATATCACGCGAAACCGTCGCCTGCGTAACATCTATCCCGCACGACAGAAGCTTGTCGCGCAGCTCCTCCTGATTGCTGATATTATACTGGTCTATCAGCTGCAATATCATGGAATGTCTCTCTTTTTTCATCACAGCATATCCTTTCGGTTATATTTACTCTGATCGTTTAGTTTTGCATTTAATATATCCGTAAACGAATCGTCCTTTATCTTTATAAATCTCGCCTTTTTGTCGGAACTGCCGACAAGAGTACGACTGCCCGCCGGAAGATTGAATGCCTCCTCACCGTCACACGACAGCAAAAGCTCACGTTTTGAATCCTCGGGATTAACAACGGTAAGCAAAGAATTGACGTTAAATAAAATCGTCCTTGCCGTAAGCGAATGAGGGCATATCGGCGTCATCATTATAAGTTCGACATTCGGCTGGGCAACCGGACCTCCGGCGGAAAGATTATAGGCGGTAGAGCCTGTCGGAGTGGAAATGATAATTCCGTCCGTTTTATAATCGTTTACATACTTGCCGTCGCAGAAAAGACTCAACTCGGTAAGCTGCAACCGCATTCCGCGAGCAAATACCGCATCATTTAAGCATTCCGACGAAAAAATCAGATTTTCTCCCATATATGTTTTAACGTCAAGCATTATGCGTTCTTCAACAGTGTAATCTTTGTCAACCAATCTGTCAAGCAAAAAAAGCTCGTCATTTTCAATTCCCATAAGATAAGCAAGATTTCCCGCATTTACTCCGAGGACAGGAACGTCGTATTTTACCGCTTTTTTAGAAGCGTTCAGAATGCTGCCGTCTCCTCCCACGGAAATAACCAGATCGGATTCCGGCAGAACGGAATCGATACGGACGAATCTGCTTTTGTTTACAAACCCGAGCTTATCCGAACATGAATTGTCGAAATAATATTCAATACCCGATTTATCAAGCTGCGCACAGACTTCCTTTGTAATCGAGTAACAGTTAGTCCTGGTAAGATTGGGAATAATAACTGCGTTCATTAATTCTCACCGCCGTTTAAAACCTTATGAGACTGCAATACGGTAAAATCGATATCGACTTCTTCATCAGTCCCCTGTTTTTTTAAATACATCAAAAATTCAATATTTCCCTCCGGACCTTTTATCGGGGAAAAATCAAGACCGCACACGGCAAATCCGAGACGCTTTGCAAACGAATAAATTTTATTTATAACATCCTTATGGACGTCTGCGTCGCGAACGACGCCTTTTTTACCGACATTTTCACGACCCGCCTCAAACTGAGGCTTTATTAAACATACAATTTCTCCATCATCCGAAAGTAAATTATACGCCACAGGCAGAACAAGTTCAAGAGAGATAAACGAAACGTCAACCGAAGCAAAATCTATTTTATCCGGCACCTGTTCGTCCGTAACGTATCTTATATTGGTTCTCTCAAGATTTACCACCCTCGGATCGCTTCGTATCTTCCATGCAAGCTGACCGTAGCCGACGTCAACACAGTAAACTTTTTTTGCCCCGCTGCGAAGCATACAGTCTGAAAATCCGCCCGTAGAAGCTCCTATATCCATACATATTTTATCTTTAAGAGATATCGGAAAAACAGACATTGCCTTTTTCAGCTTGTATCCGCCGCGGCTGACAAATTCCATTGAACCTCTGACCTCTATAGCGTCCTCCGGTTTGACGTTAGTTCCCGCCTTAATCTCCTTCTGCCCGTTGACGTAAACCTGCCCTGCCATAATCATAGCCTTGGCTTTTTCACGGCTTTCAAGCAGTCCGAGTTGTACTATTCTCTGATCAAGTCTTATTTTTTCGGACATTTTCCGTTACCTCTGTAATTTCCTTAACAATACTTTCTCTGCAAAAACCAAATTCCTTCAAAAGAATTTTCGCGGCAGAATGACCGACATATCTGTCCTCAACGGCGCGGATTAGATAATCTCCGTTATATCCGTTCTCCGAAAGAAGGTAATTAAAGCTCTCTCCGATACCTCCGCTCAGTTCGCCCTCCTCATAAAAGAACACATTTGAACAATTTAACGCCGCCGTCACCGACTCGGAATCAATCGGTTTAATTCTGTTGAGCTTTATAAGCTTTATCTTCATACTCTGTCTGAGCTGCTCGCATGCATATACGCATTCGGCAAAAATTCTGCCGTAGGTTACTATTGCCGTATCTGCGTCCTTTTCTCCGAACACGTCAAAATTACCGTCGCCCGGCTCGTATTCGGGCGGAATTACGCATTCATCGCCTTTCGGATAGCGAACGGCGACAACTCCGTCGGTATGATACAGCGCACGAAAGAGCGCGTTGCGCATTCCCTTATAAGTAGACGGAGAAAAAATCGTAACTCCCGGAATTGTATTGAGCATAGGAACGTCAAGAAGCCCGTGATGAGTAGGACCGTCGCCGTCGACAAATCCCGCACGGTCGATTGCAAGCACAAGCTTCAGCCCCTGTAAAGCGGCGTCATGTATAACCTGGTCGTACGTTCTCTGCAAAAAAGCCGAATACACGGCAAACACCGGAACCATGCCTCCGCGGGCAAGTCCGGCAGAAAATGTAACCGCATGCTCCTCCGCAATTCCTACGTCAAAAAATCTCTGAGGATATTTTTCCGCAAAGAGATCGAGCCCCGTGCCGATTCCCATCGCCGCAGTCACCGCGCATATACGCTTGTCATTTTCCGCAAATGAACACAGCGACGCTCCGAATTCCGACGAAAACGTGTCCCCGACGGATTTAAACTCGCCTGAAACTATATCAAAATGTCCTATACCGTGAAATTTACTCGGAGCAAGCTCCGCAAATTCATATCCCTTGCCTTTTTTTGTTTTTATATGTATGAGCATAGGATAATCAGCTGTCTTTGCAGCCTCGAATGCGTCGGTAAGCACATCCACATTATGCCCGTCAAGAGGACCTATATATCTGAATCCAAGCTCCTCAAACATTGTACTGCTCTTATAAAACAAAGATTTTAATCTTGTTTTAACGTTAAAAAGAAGATTCGATAATTTTACGCCTATAAACGGAATTTTATTAAGAACACTTTCCGTTTTCGCCTTAATTCTGAAATATGACGGTCTGGCTTTTATTACCGCAAGATGAGATGCCAATGCGCCGACGTTTTTCGATATCGACATATCGTTATCGTTCAGTACGACGACAAGACGCGACCTTGTTCTGCCGGCATTGTTAAGAGCCTCATATACCATTCCGCCGGTAAACGCGCCGTCACCGATAACGGCTATCGTATAGTTCTTATTTTTTTTAAGTTTATTCGCCTGCGCAATACCGTACGCGGCCGACAGCGACGTGCTCGAATGTCCGCTGTAGAATATATCGTGCTCACTCTCGCCCGGATCGGAAAATCCCGAAAGACCGCCCGGCTGTCTGAGAGTCGAAAATCTGTCCTGCCGTCCGGTAAGCAGTTTATGAACGTAAACCTGATGACCGACATCCCAGATAATCTTGTCATACGGAGAATTAAAAGCCTTATGAAGCGCTACGGTCAGTTCAACAACGCCGAGATTTGAAGCAAGATGTCCGCCCGTTTGAGAAACGGTATCGATAAGTTTTTTTCTGATTTCCGCGCACAGTATGTCCGTCTGAGCGGAATTAAGCTTTTTTACGTCCGACGGCTTTTTAATACTGTCAAGAATATGCTCATCCATTAATCGTTACTCCGTTATACCGTTCTTTTAAGAAGCTTCAATGCAAATTCGTTCAGATACGAAGTATCGGAATCTATTTTATCGAGAGCTTTGAGAGCTTTTTCGGTATATTCATCGGCAAGCTTTCTTGCCCTATCGACTCCGAAAAGCGATACGTATGTCGCTTTATTGTTAATAATATCGCTGTTATCCGCACCTTCCGAAAAATCCAAAAGGTCGTCAACTATCTGAAAAGCAATACCGAGATTCTCGGCAAATTCCTCCGCATACGGGATATAGTCATATCTTCCGCCGAAAATACATCCGAGAACGCATGCGCACTTTATAAGCGCGGAGGTTTTGAGCTTATCCATAAGAAAGAGGGTTTGCGCGTCAATCTCTTTCCCCTCGGTTTCCGTATCTATAACCTGACCGCCGATCATTCCGTTTACACCCGCGTTTTCGGAAAGATAGCTTACGGCTCTTACTTTCTTTTCGTCGCAACAGACCGCGGCAAGCAGCGCGGAAAAGGCGTGAGTTAAAAGAGCGTCGCCAGTAAGCAGTCCGAGCCCTTCGCCGAATTTTTTATGAACCGAAGGTTTACCCCGGCGCATGTCGTCGTTGTCCATACACGGAAGGTCATCATGCACGAGCGAATATGAATGAATCATTTCAACGCCCATTGCAAACGGAAGCGCGTCTTTAACGTCTGCGCCGCACATGCCGGCAAATTCAAGACAAAGCAACGGTCTGACTCTCTTTCCGCCGTCGGTGCATGCATATTTCATAGCGTCGGCAAGACGCGAATATTTTTCGTCCGGAACGGGAATAAAATCATCGATATTATCATTAATAAGCCTAACGTATTCTTCTGTTTTACTCATCATCCGCACCATCCTTTTGATTATCGGTTATCTTTTCTATTTTGATTCTCGATTTTTCAAGAGACTGCGAACAAAAATCGGCAAGCTTTACCGCCTCTGCGTAAATCTTCGTAGTCTCGTCAAGAGTCATATCGCCTTTTTCAAGTTTTAAAACAAGTTCTTCAAGAGAAGCAAACGCTTCCTCATATGTCATTTTTTTCATCTGTATTCACCGTATTATTATATAATATTTTTTCCGCACGGCACATTATCGTTCCGTCGAAGCTCATTATTTCAAGTTCATCCCCGATGCTGACGCATGAGGCGTTCATGATTCGTTTACCGCCCGAATATACAGGAAAAAATCCCTTTTTCAGAGAGTTTAAAGGATTGAGCGCGTGCAGCCTGTTCACAATTCCGTCAAGCCTGCGCTCTTTTTCAAACATATAAACGCAAACAGAGTCATTAAGACGTTTGATTTTATTTTCAAGCGATCCCTTCATTTCGGCGCAGACATTCTGCGGAGAATATGCTCGCAAAATTCTGAATGCTGAATCAAGCGACTGTTTTTTTAACGAATAAACGGAGAAAAACGCCGAATCGGCTCGATTTCTCAGATTAAAAACAGAGTATTTCAAATTTTCCGCGTCCTCGCTGGCAAGCTCTGCCGCGGCGGAAGGCGTCGGAGCTCTTAAATCGGCGGCAAAATCACAAAGAGTAAAATCCGTCTCGTGTCCTATGCCGGTTATAACGGGAATTTCGCTTTCAGCCACAGCTCTGACGAGCTTTTCCTCGTTATACCCCCACAAATCCTCTATACTGCCTCCGCCTCTTCCGAGAATTATAACGTCGACATTTTTATTTTTGTTAAAATATTGAACTGCTTTTACATTATCGGAAGCGCACGAAGCTCCCTGCACGTTAACCGGGTATATTTTTACGGTGCACAGCGGATATCTCCTTGTCAGAACATTGCAAATATCTCTGACGGCGGCTCCCGTGTCGGAGGTTATAACTCCGACGCTCTTCGGAAAACGCGGTACGGGCTTTTTCCGGGTTTCGTCAAAAAGTCCCTCTGAACCGAGCTTCTTTTTCAGCTGTTCAAAAGCAAGAGCAAGTGCGCCCGCCCCCTCCGGCTGCATATCGTCAACATAAAGCTGATATATACCGTCGCGCTCAAAAACGCCGATTCTTCCCCTGCATACGACGCACATTCCGTCCTCTGGAATAAAACGCACGCGCTGCGCCGAACGGGCAAACATGACAGCTTTGATCGCGCTGGAATCATCCTTGAGAGTGAAATAAAAATGCCCCGAACGATAGTGGTTCGTAAAATTCGATATTTCCCCGGATATAAGAACGTTAAAAAGTCTTGAATCTGCGTCAAAAAGATTTTTTATATAAAAATTTATCTGAGATACGCTCAGCGGAGCCGTCTTTATCATAAATTCTCCTTAATATATGCAAGATATGCCGTTCCTGCCGCGTTATCTGCGGAAAACTCGGGTTCGGCAAAATAACAATTGTCAGTCCTTGAAAGAATATCCTCTCTGATAATGGAATCCGACATAACGCCTCCGGCATAAAGAACCGGAATATTTCCGAATTTTTTACGCATATTAACGCACATTTCATATGCGCAGCACCTTAACGAATCGATGCAATACCTTGCCGCGTCGCATTTATCCGCGCCTTTTAAAATCATATCCCTGCATTTATTTTCTATACCGGAAAGACTGACGTTTCCGTCCCTGAAGAACAGTTTTACGTCATATTTCTTTTCGCTTCGCATCGCAAGTTTTTCAAGCTCCGCGCCCGCCGGAAATTTAAGTCCCAGCATAACGCCGACCCTGTCCGCAGCCTGTCCTGCTTTCAAATCGAGGGAAGTGAAAACATTGCGAATATTAAAAATCTTGTCTTTATCATATTCGACAAACAGTGCGTCCGTAGTTCCGCCGGAAAAATGAAAAGCTATAAATTCAGAACCTATCAGCTCGATTCTGCCCGAAGAATAAACCGCGGCGGCTATGTGTCCCGCCTGATGAGAAAATTCATAGCGCGGAATATTTAAAGCGGAGGAAATAACCCTTGAATAGCCGGTTCCGACAGTAAAACACGGCATATAGGAATCGACGGAATCTCTCGGCGCATATGAAGCGGAAACTGCGCACGGCGATTCGTATTCCGATAAAATACTTTCAAGCATAACCGGCAGATTCCGGCTGTGATGAAAAACTGCTTCCGACTGTCTTAATCCTCTTGCACTCTCGGCTACGGGGAGAAGCTGTTTTTTTGAAACGGTTATCCCCTCTCCGTCTTTATACAGCGCGCACGAGGTAGTGTAATTACTGGTATCTATACCGAGATACGTTTTCATCATAAATCAGCCGACAACGGAGGAATCGCCGACGGTTTCGGCATCTTCGACTTCCGCATCTCCGGGTTCAAATTCATTTCCGGGATATAAATCGTTCTCTTCATTATCCGAAACGGACTGCACGTTGTCATTGCTCAGCGCTCTGACCGCAGAACCTAAAACGGCATTTATAAACGCGGGATCCTGTTCCGACGCATATTTTTTCGCAAGTTCTACGGCTTCATTTATGGAAACCGCATACGGAACGGAGTCAAAATAAAGAATTTCGCACACGGCAAGTCTCAGCAAAGCAAGAACAACCTTTGAAAGTCTTGTTATTTTCCATCCGCTCGCAAGATAACGGCTGATAGTCGAATCGATTTCATCAAGAGAATCAAACGTACGCCCGGCAAGCGAAGAAACAAACGAATCGTATTCAAACAGACCCGCTTCTTTTGCCGTCTCGCACAGATCATCCACGGTACAATCTTGATTAAACTGTTTCTCAAAAATAATTATGAATGCCTGTTCTCTTGATTCCTGTCTTTTTTTCATTGAGTACCTCCGATAAATTTTAAGACCCCCGGATTTCGCCGGAGGTCTTAAAACGACATTGTTTTACGCCTTAAAATAAGTAATTCCTGCGAATTTTCTTATATTATAGCATAAAATAAAAAATATACAAGAGTTTTTTATTTAGCGCCGATTATCGTTATGTTTTCGGGTGATATTTTCAGATTATTCTGAACAATTTCACGTATCTGCAAAACAGAATTGTCCGTAAGATACCTATCCTCAACAATAACCTCAACACTGTTCGTATTAACGACGCATACGCATTCTCCTCCGATTTTTGCGCCGACAAGAGTTTCGATGTTGCTTTCGGCAATTTTATTGTCCGAAATATCGGTTAACGATGCGGAAGCCGACGCAACAGCCTCGTTATCGCTCGACGGAGCGCTTATAATTTCTTTGAGCGAAGCGACAGATTTATCATATGCTTCATTTCTTGAAAGTCTCGCCGAAGCAAAATATTCCTTGTTTTCTTCTGCGTTTACATACTGCGCGTCACCGAGATTATGTACATTCTCCGCGCTTATATTTGACTCTCCTTCTGCTGGAACTATTTCTTCGCGTCCCGACGTAAAATACCAGTTGGCAAGCACAGCCGCTCCGAGAACTATAACTATTCCTGAGAGAACCAATTGCTTTTTCTTAACAGTTTTACTCATAAAACATTGCTCCTTCAATTTATTTGCCCACATAGATTCTGTCCGAACCTATATCATAAAGGGATGAGATCAGCGACTTGATCTCGTTTTTTATAACCGCGCTTTCACCTCCGTCGCAGACAACCGCAACTCCGCGTATTACGGGAGCGTCGATTCTTACGATAAGTCCGTCCGGCTGTCCCGCATTACCCTCGGTATATATGTATTCGCTGTCCTTAAAAATAGAATCGTTTTCTTTTTTTTCGTTGATATCCTGCGCATAATGAACGGTTCCCGTACTTTGAATACATACGCTGACGCTTACATTTCCTACGCCCTCCATATTTGAAACAAGCGCGCTTATTTTCTGTCCGAGAGTATCCTCTATACTTTCAATCTCCGTTTTTTCCGTATCCGTGCAGTCTTTTTTTGAGTCGGAAATGTTTTTAATGCCGTTTTCTCCGATGCCTCCGAAGGCGGCGACAATTGCAAGAACAGCGGCCGCCGAGAGAATAAAAACCGTTTTCCTGTCCCTCTTCAGTTTATCGACCGTTTTCTCGACTTTTTCTCTTACATTTATTTTTTTCGTAACAATCACTCCTTAAAAACTCGAACCTCGGAAAGCACGATATTACTTAAAACCTGTTCAATCTGCTCCGTTTTGTCGTTGTCTTTTTGAGAAACTTCAACTATAAGAACATTTTCGTCATAATAAATATTCGTTTCATCCTCGCAGACGCCGTTGAGCACGCTTTTGCAAATTGAAATTACCGCTTCGCCCGCGGACTCGGCGATTTCTTCATCCGATACAACGGGATTTGAATCGAAATTCAAATTAAAATCTTCCACAGCTTCAATTTTTTCAATAAAAGAAAAGATTAAACTCAATGTCAGCACCGAAAGACAAAGTTTCAACGTTTTCTTCATCTTATCAGAACCGTTCAGCCACAAGGCAACCGAACCTATTACAGAAAAAACACATACGGACAATACTCCGCCAATAATATTTTCCGCGACAACCATCCCCCATTTTTTTTGCAAAGCATAATACTTTACATTTAATATTTTTGTACAGTTATTTTCTTTACATACAATTGACATCTCCGACGCACAGCATCAAAATACACGAACAGCATATGTACAAAGAAAAAACACATAACGCCGTCATCATTTTTACAAAATTTATAAAGCCGTCATACATGGACGCGTCTGTTTCAAAATTAAACATTAAATTCACGGCTTTTATAAGTCTCAAAGTTACGTTCCATATCAGAAGCCTTATAAACAAAGGCAGACACAGCATTGTCATAACGGCGGCGCATGAAACAATTACCGTACTCTGAGCGGTTTTGACTCCGGCAAGAACTGCGGATATTCCGTCGCTTACATATGACCCAACAATCGGAACAAAACTCCCTGCCGCAAATTTAATTCCCCGCAAAGCCAAAGAGTCCGAAACAGAACCGAAAACCTTTCTCACGCTTATAAATCCGGTAAAAACAGTTCCGACAACCCCGAGCAGCGCCGATATCGTTTTCATAACAAAGTTCGTAAGCGGACTTAAATCAAAAAACGGACTGACAGCCCCGCATGCACAAAGCGCGAAAAAAACAAAAACCGCATATTTTACGATATCGGAACACATAAATGCAAGTATTTCGCTTGCCGCCGTTACGCCGAGCTTATACGCGAGCGCATTCCCTCCGCTCCCGGACGCAGCCTCTATTATACATACGACAGGACATGCGGCCTTCAAAAAAGAATTAAGACTGACTACATATCTTTCAAACGATGAAATACATTCCGACATAGCCGCGCACAGCGAATAAACGCATATAACCGGACACAGCATATCCGCTCTGAATGACAGACCGCGCGAATCGAAAACACCGGTTAATGAAAACAAAAGCGTTATACAAAGAATTAAAGTAAAAGTCTTTACCGGTTTTTGAATTTCATCCTTTATTGTTTCAAAAACATGCGACAGCATTTGCGTAAAGCCGACATCTTCCATATCCGATATTTTAAAATTCGAAATACCATTATCGTCAAGCGTTTTACTTGTCAGTTTATCGAAAGATTCCGTCATTTCCGAAAAAAAGAATTTATCATCTTTTTCGTTTAATGCAAATGAATCGAAAGAGAAAAAAGCAAACAGCGCAAGCGAAAAAACGATTACCGTAATTATTTTTGATTTTCCCTGCATATTCAGCATCCCGTTTCACTGATTTTTAGTAAGAGAGAATATAAATTCAATTGTATTCGTAATGTAAGGAACAACAAGCGCGAGCATTATTATTTTTGCTGCCAAAGCCGTTTTTTGTGCGGAGGAAACAGCTCCCGCGTCATCGAGAATATCCGAAGCAAACCCCGTTATTACCGCAATTCCCGTCAGTTTCAGCGCGGTTTTTATTATATCCGAATCAATTCCGGGAATTGAAGACGAAGCGTAAATCATATCGATTATTTTCCCGATATACGGGTATGTCCACATGACAAGCACTGCAAAAACGGCAATCTGTATAATAACGGAAAACTCCGGTTTTGATTGAGATAAAAGAATATATACGCATGCGCATACAATGCTCAGAGCAAGTATTTTCAACGTCATAATCCAAACACCGACTTTATATACCGAAACAATTCGTTTATATCGGGAATTATCATCATCAGCACAATCACAAGTCCGGCAAGAGTCACCGCCATTGTATACTCCTCCCTGCCTGATTTTGAAAGAATCTGATTAACCACAGCTACAATTATGCCTATCGCCGCTATTCGAAAAATTATATCCACGTCCATATCTTCACCTACAGCACAACAAGCGCCGCCGCGCACCCTGCAAAAATAACCGCGGCGCACTTTGCTTTCATATCTTTTTTTTCGTATTCGGCAAGATTTTTTAATTTTATTTCAATTTCCCGAAGGTATATTTTCATTGTTTTTTCCTGTGTGAAAATATCTCCTGCGCTTACCGTACTTATGAAACGGCAGACGAGAGCCTTTTCCTGAGAATTAAGATTTTTGCACTCACGCTCTACGGATTCGTTCCACGACCGCGCAAGATTTTCCCCGTCAACGGCTTTTTTGCATGCTTTCTCCGCAAATCCGAGAACGCAACGGCCTTCATTCCTCAAAACATTAAAGACAATTTCCGTGATTTCACATCCCGAAGCGGAAGAATACACGCCGAATAAATAAACAAATCTGTAATAGCTTTCAAAAAATTTGATTTTCTTAACGGTTTGATATCGCAGAAAAACAGAATAAGCAACGGCGGGTATGCATATCAGAAGAGCGGCGGCCATATTCATTTTTACCCCTCCTATATAATTTTTTTCACCGTTCCGGGACTGTTTTTTCCTGCAAGAACGACTGTTTTTTTAAATCTGCCTTCTTTTATGAGGCCGCCTATTCCCGTCTTATTGTAGAGATCCTCAATGCAGGACGCATGCACGCTAACGCCGACAAAAACACCGCAGTCAAGCATTTTTTCGACAATTGAAACGTCTCTGAACGACAGCTCGTCCGTAATAATCATATCCGAGCCCATCGAACGAAGCGCAATTTCAAAAGCGCGTTCTTTTGAATACCCCTTTATAACGTCACAGCATATAAGCTCCGCGGCGCATTCGCACATCGACAGTTCGAAGCGTTCGTCCGCCAATGTCAGACGCGGATATCCGTATTTTGGATTGTTGGACAGCGTAACGGCAATATCCCGCAGAATCGTCGTTTTTCCGCTGCCGGGCGGACCCGCAATCAAAAAACTGCATAATCCGTTCTTAAAAATTTCGGAACATATGAAATCCGCGCAACGTTTGTGCGAGCCGGCAAGTCTTATATTGAGAGAGGCTATATCGCGGAAGCTTTCTCCGTTTTTTACCGCTGTTGCGCCGATGCCGATTCTGTGTCCTCCATTCAATGTGATAAAACCGTTCGACATCTCATCAAAATGACTGTACGGAGAATATCCGGAAGCTCTTGCGATTATCTGTTCGATATCCTTTTCACCGGCAAATATACAGTTTTGAGAAAACAGTCTGCTTACCGTCCCCGGATTAACGGCAAACAACGCGCCGAACCCGCCGTAAAACATAACAGGTTTATCCTTACGAACGCGAATTTCCGTTACCGAACCGGAAATTTCATCCGGCAGATTTTCAAAACAAAATCGTATTTTTTCGGGCAGCAGACCGAGCACATTTTTAAATTCCGACCTTTTTAACATTTTTCCGTCACCTTTTTAAATTTTATATTATATTTACTATTGAATAATATTAAAACATATGCTAAAATATTGAAGTATATGCAAATTAACGAAAGGATATGATCTTAATTGAAATCAAAAAAACACAACGGACGTTCTTTATGGCGCGATAATCAATTCAGCTTTCTTGCCGCAATTCTCGCCGCCGTAATAATGATGTTCGTATATATGTGCTATCGATTTTTCCCTCTCGGAGACAATATAATTCTGAGAATGGATCTTTATCATCAGTACGCGCCTCTTTTTGCCGAGCTGTATGACAGGATTTTTCAGGGTAAATCGCTCCTTTATTCGTTCACTTCAGGCTTCGGCAGCGGATTTTTAGGCAACTATTTTAACTATCTTTCGAGCCCGACAATGCTGTTTGTTCTTATCTTCGGACATGCCAACGTCCCCGAAGCCGTTGCGGCAATGATACTTACAAAGGCGTCTGTTTCCGCTTTTACTTTTTCATACATGCTCAAACGCGTTACGGGAAAATACGATCTTTGTTCAACCGCGTTCGGATTGATGTATGCGTTCAGCGGATGGTTTGTGGCTTATTACTGGAACGTAATGTGGCTTGACGCCATGAGCGTATTCCCGCTCGTAATTCTCGGTATTTACCTGATAATAAAAGAATACAAGCCCTTAACATATATTCTTTCGCTCGCGTTTACACTTTTGACGAATTATTATATGGGCTACATGGTCTGTATCCTTTCCGTAATAATGTTTCTTTATGTCTACTTCTCGCAGTATGCGATTTCCGAAAAGGAACATCCCGATTACATCATAAAACTCAAATACCGCCACAGCGCAAAAACAAATTTCTTCAACAGCAGGTTTCTGCGCGCCGGTTCGCTTTTTGCCGTAGCAAGCGTCTGTGCCGCGTGTATAGCGGCGTTTGCGCTTATTCCGACATATTTTGCTCTAAAGCATTCGTCCGCGACGTCATCAACATTTCCCACAGATTACTCGTCATATTTTAATATGTTTGACTTTTTGGCGAATCACCTTCCCGGACTTAAAACGACAATCAGAAGCAGCGGAGACGACGTTTTGCCGAACGTATACTGCGGTACGCTTACTCTGATTCTCCTGCCCTTGTACTTCTTCTCAAAAAGATTCAGCATCAGAGAAAAGCTTGCAACAACAATAACGCTTGCATTTTTCTTCTTCAGCTTCAACGTAAATTATCTCAATTATATCTGGCACGGTTTCCACTTCCCCAACGACCTGCCTTACAGATTCTCGTTTGCATACTCTTTCTTCCTTTTGTTTATAGCCTATAAAGTAATTATTTCGATTGACAAAATAAGTCTTAAAGCATGTCTCGGCTCGTCCGTTGCGCTTGTAGCGTTCATCGTTGCGGTTGAAGAACTCGGTTCAAAGAACGTATCTTCTCTCTCAATCTGGACAGGAATTGCTTTTGCTATTATATATGCGGTTATATTCGCACTTATGAAAGACAAAAAACAGGTTAAGTCGTATATCTGCGTTTTGCTTGCATGCGCCGTATGTACGGAAATACTTGTTGCCGATACAAGCAATTATGTTATCTCTCAGAACAAGACAAATTATGTCGAAGGATATGACGAGGTCAACAAATGCATTGATTATATCGACGAGCTCGAAGGTGAAGGTAATTTTTACAGGATGGAGCTTTCTTCACTCGTAAGAAGAATGGATAACTGCTGGTACGGCTACAACGGAGCCTCGACATTTACATCAATGGCGTATGAAGATCTTTCGCATCTTATGAGCAGAATAGGTCTTGCCGGCAACGATATAAACAGCTACACATACCACTGCCAAACTGCGGTATTCAATACTTTATTCGGAATAGATTACATTGTTGACAATTCGGAATATACAAAAACAGACAACTACAAAACGAATTTCGGCGCAAATCTCTACAAAGAACTTACTGTCATCGACGACATGACCGTCTATGATTATCTCTATGACCTCCCGCTTGCATTCAGCTCAAGAGCAAATGTAGACACGGACTGGGATATAGAAGAAAAAAATCCTTTCGACATACAGAGCAATCTTTGGAGTCTCGTTACGGGAGTCGACGGAGTATTTGACGATATTGACGTTTCGATAATGAGTCAGTCAAACATTGCTTCCCTCTCGGACGACGACGTAAACAACAATACATTTACTCTGACAAAAACTTCATCCTCGGACGACAGCTCGGCAGAGCTTATGCTTAAGGTAACGCCCGAGGAGACAAAAAACGTTTATCTTTACGTATCCTGCAACGACTGTTCAACAGGTTATGTTACAATAAACGGAACAATGATAACCGTTGATTTCTCAGAACCCTTTATTATTGACTGCGGACTTATAGAAGCCGGAAAAGACGTTTACGTAACGCTGGGACTTGACGATGGAAAAACCTCATCTGCCGTAACTGTTTACGCAAAAACTCTCAACGACGCAAACTTCAAAAAAGGATACGACACAATCGTTTCAAACGGCGTATTCGCATTTGACGACAAAAAATTCAGCGACTCTCATTTCTCAGGAACTATAAATGTTCAGGATAACGGAATGATATTTACATCCGTCCCCTATGACGAAAGCTGGAACATTTTTATTGACGGCGAGAAGGTTGATTCCGAAAGTATTGTTAAAATCGGAAACGCATTCACCGGAATTTACACAAGCGCCGGAGAGCATACAATTGAATTTAAATACACTCCCAAGGGACTGCTTATAGGCTGTGCGGTAAGCGCTGCGGGAATCATGCTTCTTATTATCCTTATTTTGATGAAAAAGAAAAAGGTTTCTGTTTTCTCGTCAAAGTATAAAAATGATAATCTCGAGCTCGGAAAATGGAGAGATTTCACCGCCGAGGAAGAGAGAAAACAGGCTGAAACGGAAGCGAACGAAGCAAAGATATCCGAGGAAGAGTCCGACGACGACTTATCATCATTTTACGCCCCTGACGAAGACGGTGTTTCACCCGCGGCGGACAGCTCATGGGAATCCGTTTTAAACGAAGCCGACGAATGGAAAAAAACTCAGGAAAAAGCAAAAGCTCTTGCTCAGGCTCAAATCGACGCTATAATGGCAATAGAAAGCGGAATGGATTCTGAACGCAAAAAAAAACAGGAAAATCCGACGGTAATTAAAGAGACAATTATCGAAAAACCCACAAAAGTGTCTAAAAAATTCAAAATGACTACTTTTTCCCTTATTGCGATTCTGTTTGTAATAATAGCTTGTCTCGTGCTTCTGCTTACATCTCTTAATTCGATTCACAAAAAGGATAACAAAGCGCAGGATCAGCAGATTTCTCTTTTACAGGATGAAATAAGCGGAATGAGAGCGTCGACGGATGTTACCGACGCAGCGAAAGCGGCAGAAACGGAAACAGAAACCACAACCAAAGCGCCGGAAACTACAACCAAAACTCCGGAAACCACAACAAAAAGCCCTGAGACAACGACAAAAGAAACTGAAACTACGACTGAAAAACCGGAAACCACGACTGCTTCAGCACAGAGCGCAACTGCAGCCCCTGCGGGCAGTTACAACACATACACGGTTCAGTCAGGCGATTATCCGTTCTCAATTCTCAGAAAGAACGGACTTGAACCTAACAAATACCTTCAGGAGTTTTATGATATCAACGGCGGAAAGCAGTCGTTTAACGTCGGCGACGTCGTAAATATACCCAACCCGTAATAATACCTGCGAAGCCGATTCAATTCGGCTTCGTTTTTTCTTTTTTATGTTGTTATTTTCAAAATAACGCTTGTATTTTTTGTTATTTGTATGTATAATTAATAAGTAAATGAAATTCTATAATCATAAAAGGAGTGCAGCAACAAATGAAAAAAAGGTTAAAAAAAGTTCTCTGTCTGCTTCTTACTCTGCTTCTTGTATTCCCTCTCGGAACAGGAGCGTTTGCAGATTATGTAACGGATAACAATTATTTCAGAATTTCCTGTACCGTTAACGGAAACACTCAATCGTCAAGAGGCTTCTGCTGGTACACAAAGGAAGACTGCGACAGTGCTGTTCTTATAATGAAAAACGGCGTTGATATTTCGTCAAAGCTTCAGTTCGCCGACTCATGCATGGAGTGGGAAGGCTATTATATGCACAAGGTAACCGTTTCCGGATTAAGTGCGGGAACAACTTACACATATAAAGTCGGCGACGGTAAAACCTGGAGCGAAGTCGGAACATTCAAAACAGACGACGCGGATAGCAGCGTTAACATACTCGTTTATGCGGATGTACAGGCAAGTTCGCTTGAAAATTTCCTTGTAGGCGCAAGGGCGGTAAATGCGGGACTTAACAACTCGGAAACCGGTTTTGACTTCATGATTAACCTCGGTGACTTTACAAACGACAGCACAAACGAGGAATGGAACGCATATGCAGAAGCGTTCGACTCTATCTGCCTTAATAATACGCTTGCTCCCGTTTCGGGCAATCACGACGGACTCGGATGCCCCGACTGGTTTAACAATATGTTCAACCTTGATACTTCGGAAAGCGTACAGACGGACGACGGCGTAAATTATTCGTTCGACTACGGCAACACGCACATTGCCGTTCTTAATACCAACGATATTTTCAGCGTATCGCAGGCACAGCTCAGATGGCTTGAAAATGATATGAACAGAACAAACAAGGACTGGAAAATCGTAAGCATGCACAAAACTCCTTATACGCTCGGCAAGGACGGTAAATGGCCGGACGCTATGTATCTTCAGGAGGCACTTACTGCCGTATGCGACAAAACAGGCGTTGATCTTATAATTTCCGGACATGACCATCAGTATCTCAGAACAAAATCTCTTACAGGCAACGAGGTTAAAGAGGACGGCGCAACATATGTTCTGTGCGGAACTGCCGGAAGCAAGAGATATCAGGTAAGACCGTTTGCGGTAGATAACTTCACTCCCATGGAGTTCATCAATACAATGGTTTCTCAGAGAGACGGAAAATACTTTAACGGCAAGGATTTTGATTCTCAGAACGATCTTTATATCGGTTCGTGCTACAACACAATAACCATAGACGGAGGCAATCTCACATTCAATTCATATATTATTACCGATGAAAACGAAGAAAACCCTGCCGGAACAATTACAAAAATAGACAGCTTTACTTTGACAAAGGAAGAGGGAAAAAATGTTCCCTCATTTACAGGTGACAACACAACGTCGAAGCTTTCCTACGCTCTCAGCTCAATCACTTCCGTTATCAAGCTTCTTACCTATGCGTTCGGAACATGGCTTCCCAAATTTTTCAAGGCAGCCCCCGATATTATCAAGAGCTATGTTGCAGACGGAACATTCTGATTAATTCTTTAAAAAATTCACAGCCGCCGCAGTCATATGACTTACGGCGGCTTTACTTTAGAAAAAGCGGAGAAAAAACAACATGAAGCATAATGCAAATTTTACGGTTACAGCTCATACCGGATGTATGTCAACGAAAATGAATTCGCTTGAATCAATAAAAAAAGCTGACGAATACGGTGCGGATATAACGGAATTTGACTTAAATTTCACATCCGATCTCTCCCCTGTTTTAAGTCATAACTCACCGTTAGGAGGTGAAGTTACATTGGAGGAGGCGTTTGAGCTTCTTTCCCGCTGCCCCAAATTAAAAATTAACATTGACATAAAGAGTGATAAAAACCTCGGCGTAATATTGCCTCTGGCAAAAAAATACTCGCTCGAAAACCGAATTTTTCTTACCGGAGTAAACTTAAAATTCGTTGATTCGGTAAAGAAAGACGCAGACGGAATAGATTATTATCTTAATTATTTTCCGAACCGCTTTATGCTTTTTTCCAAGAAATACATCGATTACGTTGTCAGAACCGTAAAACAAAGCGGCGCGATAGGATTAAATGCAAATTTCCGTTTTGTTTCAAAACGTCTTGCAGCCGCTTGTCAAAAAAACGGTCTTCTCGTTTCTTTATGGACGGCAAACACATACGAACAGATGAAAAAATCCATATCGATGAATCCTGATAACATTACGACAAGGGATATAAAAACATTAATAACTCTTAAAACAAATTATTAAACAGTAACGCGATTTTTTCAAAAAACCGAGACTTGATTTTATTGTCAAGTCTCGGTTTTGTATTTAGTGTACCCTATATGCGCATAATACATTTACAACATAATCCATATTATGTTGTATTCAATAGACAGCAATAAAGTATTATTTTGCTGTTACGGCATAATTATATCTGATATTTGTAAAAATTACAACTATTATTTTCGTAATTTTTTAAAATATTTGTAAAAAATTAAATAATAGAAAATCAAACAAAGCCTAAAAAGTTCTGCTGAAATCTACCGAAGTCTATTTTGGTAAAATTATTGCATAGATTAGATTTTTTATTTCCGTGTAACTACAACATAATATGGATTATGTTGTAAAAGTAAATTTACGGAGGTAAAAAAATGAGCACATCAAGACGACGGATTATATCGGTAATAATGTCCGTAATTATGGTTTTTTCATGCTTTGCTGAAATTGTTTTCTCAGCCGGAGCAGAGGGCGGGGATTACGAGTATACCGTTACGGATGCGGGTACAGCAGTAATTATAAGATACAAAGGCAATTCAACGGAAATTGAAATTCCCTCAGAAATTAACAATGTGAAAGTCACACAAATAGGCGACGCGGATTATTCAATCTTTTCTTCATCGGATACTGCCGTAAAAAAAGTTACAATATCCGATGGAATAAAGATTATCAGCCAGAGAGCTTTTTATAATTGCACATCCCTTGAAAATGTTTCACTGCCCGAAACGACAGAAACTATTGATTTGGATGCTTTTGCAAATTGTGAAAATTTAAAAGAAATTAATTTACCTTCGTCCTTAAAGACAATAAATCAGCCGTTTAATGGATGCCAAAAACTAAAATCACTTTCTGTAAATAAGAATAATAAATTTTATTCTTCCAAAGATGGCGTTCTGTATAACAAGGACATGACGTCAATAATATTCTACCCCGAAGGCAAAGAAACCGAATTTTTCAGCATTCCGGAAACTGTTGAAGTCTTTGCTGACGGAGTCGGTTTCCAAAATAATAAATTTCTAAAAAAAATATATTTTCCTTCAAAAATTGAATATGATTGTCTGTTAAAATCAAATGTCGGTTTTAAAAACAATACCGACGAATTTTCAAACAATAACGAGGTCACAATCTGCGGTTATTCGGGAAGCGGAGCCGAAAAATATGCTGATAATTACGGGCTTAATTTTTAGATTCCGCATTGTGCGCACATGACGGCTCAAGCTTGATTGACATTAAGGATAACGATTCAAAAATCAATGTTTTGGATTTCGGCGCTGTCGGAGACGGAATAACGGATGATTCCGCGTCAATTCAAAGCGCGCTGGATTATGCAGAAGAAACCAAAACAAAAATTATTTATTTTCCTAACAGAACTTATCTAATTAATGTCTGTCTGTATTATTTCAGTGATATGGTTTTAGAATTTGAACAGGGCGCAGTACTGAAGAGAGGTTCAAAGGAACTGAGATATTTACTTTCAAACGATGCAGACGATACAATAAAATCATATAACGGAACTTCAAATGTTATTATAACAGGAGCAGTTTTTGACGGAAACATAGATTTCGTAACAAACGAAAATAATGACAATAAATGCACATTATTAAACACTGTGCACGCAAAAAATATAATTGTAAATGACTGTACTTTTATTAACGGCAATGTTTGGCATCTATACGAAGTATGTTCATCAAATAGCATTAAAATTGTAAATTGTCTGTTTGACGGTACCAATTACGGCGGAACAGCAAAACAGCAGGACGCATGGACGGAATTATTACAATTGGATTCGGATTTGGTAACAATTCAAAAAAACGGAACCAAAAATTATTCATGCGGATCGACAAGAAACGGAACAAGCGGAGATAAAACAGCGTGTACTGATATCGATATTATAAATTGTACTTTTATTACAAACGGGAATTGCAATGCAATCGGAAATCATAACCCTACCGGAGAAAAGCATAATAATATAAAAATTGAGCAATGCACATTCAAGGGCGGTTCAAATTCCGGCGGATATCTTGACTTTGACGCAACGACAGAAAATGTTGAAATATGCAGTAATACATTTTATAACAACAAGGATAAATTCATCGTACATCTTGACGCAGAAAATGCTTCATTAACATTTTATAATAACAGATGTTTTGATTACGAAAAACTGACTGACGGTATCGGTGTGTTAACTTACAACAATACAATAAACGGTCGGTTGGATCGTCCGGAAGGAATGTGTTTTGACGAAGATTTTGCGACTGATATATATTGTAATGATTGCTGTAAACTGATTGAAAGCGGAACAAAAATCAATCAGAAACACGAGTATGCCAACGGTAAATGTACTATTTGCGGAGAGCTTGACCCGAACTATAAACCGGCGGAGACTACTACTGTAAAACCCGCAGAAACTACAACAGCAAAACCCGCAGAAACCACAACAGCAAAGCCCGCGGAAACTACAACAGCAAAGCCCGCAGAAACTACTACCGCGAAATCCGCTGAAACTACTACTGCGAAACCCGCAGAAACTACTACCGCGAAACCGGCAGAGACTACCACAGAAAAACCGGCTGAAACTACTACTGCGAAGCCGGTTGAAACTACAACTATAAAACCGACAGAGTCGACGACAAAGACGAAGGAAAAGCTTGAATTTGCCGACAATGCAGACGTTGAGGGTATAATTGATGCGGAAAGCAAGAAGGTTTCAATTTTACCCAAAGTAAGCTCAGGCATAACTTTTGACAATTTTAAGGCTATGTTTAAAGGGACTGTATCCATTGAAGGCGAAAAGACAGATAAAGCCTTTAACGGCATGAAATTCATCTTTAACGGTAATGAATATACGTTCATTATTAAAGGCGATGTGAATGCCGACGGCAAAATTTCTGCGGCAGACGCGAGAGGAATATTAAGAATCGCGGCAAGGCTCGAAAACCCCGACGAAGTTACAAAGGATGCGGCTGATATTGATTCCGATGGAAATATAACAAGCAAAGAGGCGCGAAATGTATTACGATTCGCGGCAAGACTTCAAAATAAGATTTACGAATAAAATAATAAAACCAGGACTTGACGTAAAAAATCGAGTCCCGGTTTTTTTTATTATGTTATGATACAATTAATGGGTGACAAATAAAATAGAAAATTCAACTCAAATATGGTATGATATTAATAACAAAAAAAACACACACGATAAGGAGTTGAATTTTCTGTGATAAGTTTAACATCAAAAGCAAAGTTTCGTCAACGGGTAATTCGATATTCAGAGAAAAATGAAGTAACAAAAGCATCAAATAGGTTCAGAGTAAGCAGGAACGCGATATATGAGTGGAAGTCGAAATATGACGGCAACTGGAAAAGTCTGATAGATAAATCTCACAGACCGCATCACCATCCGTTAGAACACACACAAGAAGAATATGATTTAATCATCAGATATTGGAATAAAAACAAAGATGATAAAATTATGCTTTGGCAAAAGATTCGAGATACACGATCAGATCTTGTAAAATAAAGTGTGTAAGTTAAAAAAACAACTTACACACTTTATTTACAAGGTCCAGAAATCAACTCTCAACAAACGAAAAAATCAGTGCCCGTAATTGAAGGCTTTGTCAATAAAAGTGTGTAAGTTTTTTAAAAAAGTTATAAATTCAAGATTA
>CAVGCY010000004.1:0-62050 GCA_963627915.1 Bacteroidaceae bacterium
ACCCCCGACCTGCTGATTACAAATCAGCTGCTCTACCAACTGAGCTACACCAGCCGATAGCTTTTATCGGGCGTCACTCCCGAGTGCTTACATAATATATCACATGAACAAACGGATGTCAATAGTTTTTTTAAATTTTTTTATTTTTTTGTGCAATCGTGTTTTTTGGAAGTTATTTGACAAACTAAGTATAATCAGATATTCCTATTAATACATTTTTAAAAAATTATATGTCTAAAAACCTTGTATCGTTTTTTTTGATGTGGTATAATTTCTAAGATAAAATACTTATTTCTCCAGTCGGATTTAATTCCGGAGGTTATTCGTTTTATGAACAGAATTGAAATCAAACAGCTTTATGAAAAGCCGACGTTTTTTGAGGGTAAAAAAATAACTGTCTGCGGATGGGTCAGAACAATTCGCGATTCAAAATCGGTAGGTTTCATTCAAATAAACGACGGAAGCTGTTTTGAGTGTCTGCAGATCGTTTTTGAAGACGGCAGAATAGATGATTTTAAGAAAACGGCTTCGTTAAATGTCGGCGCGGCAATTGTTGTTACGGGTGATTTTATACTTACTCAGTCCGCAAAACAACCGTTTGAGATTAATGCAGTTATAATTGATACCGAAGGAGCGTCAGCCCCCGATTATCCGCTTCAGAAAAAGAGCCATTCGCTTGAATATCTCCGAACGATAGGTCATTTAAGAGCTCGAACGAACACTCTTTCCGCCGCATTCAGAGTCAGAAGCACGGCAGCATATGCGATTCATAAATTTTTTAACGAACGCGGTTTTATTTACGCGCACACGCCTCTTATTTCATGCAGCGACTGCGAGGGTGCGGGTGAGATGTTCAGGGTAACGGCTCTTGATATCAATAATCCTCCGAGAGATGAAAACGGCAATGTCGATTATAAAGAGGACTTTTTCGGAAAAAAAGCATTTCTTACCGTTTCCGGACAGCTTCAGGGGGAAATTATGGCTCAGGCGTTTGGAAAAATTTATACGTTCGGTCCTACATTTAGGGCGGAAAAATCGTATACTCAAAGGCATGCCGCCGAATTTTGGATGATTGAACCGGAGATTGCATTTGCCGATCTTGAGGACGATATGGAGCTTGCCGAGGCATTGATAAAATATGTAATCAATTACTGTCTTGAAAACTGCAAATCCGAGCTTGAATTTTTTAATAAATTTGTAGATAAAGGACTTCTTGACAGACTTAACGATGTGGTATCCTCCGATTTCGGAAGGGTTACTTATACAGAAGCCATAAAGCTGCTGGAACAGCATAATGATAAATTTGAATATAAAATAAGCTGGGGATGCGATCTTCAGACTGAGCATGAGAGATATCTTACTGAGGTGATTTTTAAAAAACCCGTATTTGTTACTGATTATCCCAAAGAAATAAAGGCATTTTATATGAGACTTAACGATGACGGCAAAACCGTGGCGGCTATGGATTGTCTTGTTATGGGGATCGGCGAGATAATCGGCGGCTCTCAGAGAGAGGAACGTCTTGATGTGCTCAGGGCGAGAATGAAAGAACTTGGTCTTGATGAAAAAGACTATTGGTGGTATCTCGATTTAAGAAAATACGGCGGAACCCGTCATGCCGGATTCGGCTTGGGATTTGAAAGGCTTGTCATGTATCTTACCGGGATTTCAAACATCAGAGATGTTCTTCCGTTCCCGAGAACAACGGGAAGTGCGGAATTTTAATTTAAAACGTTTTCAATATTAAAATACTATATTAGCAAGAGGGAATTATAATGAAAAAACTATCTGAGATGTCACAAGAGGAGATTTTTGCTTTTAAAAACGAGGCCCAGTCAAGATATGACGATTTTAAAAGCAGAGGACTTAAAATAGATATGTCGCGCGGTAAGCCTGCCGCACAGCAGCTGGAACTGTCGAACATGCTTTATGACAGTATCGATAAAGATAATTACACTTCTTCTGAAGGACTTGACTGCCGTAATTACGGAGGTCTTTCCGGAATTAAGGAATGCAGGGAGCTTTTCGGCGAACTTTTTGATATGCCCGCTCAGAATGTTATAATCGGCGGAACTGCGAGTTTGCAGCTTATGTTTGATTTTATTTCTCAGTGCTATTCAAAGGGAATCGGCTCCGCTCCGTGGTGCAAGGACGATAATGTTAAATTTATTGCCGTCGTTCCCGGATACGACAGACATTTCGGTATTGCGGAATATTTCGGAATCAAAATGATTAATGTACCAATGCTTTCGGACGGTCCCGATATGGACATGATCGAACGTCTTATAAAAGACCCGTCTGTAAAAGGTATGTTCTGTGTTCCGAAATATTCGAATCCGGACGGTATTACATATTCAAAAGAGGTCTGCGACCGTCTTGCAAGGATGAAGCCCGCGGCGGACGATTTCAGAGTTATCTGGGACAACGCCTACTGTATACACGATCTTTATGACGAGAGCGATTATCTTCCGAATATTATTAAGGAAGCCGAAAAATACGGCAATGAGGATAATTTTGTTATGTTTGCCTCGACTTCAAAGGTGACATTCCCCGGCGCGGGTATTTCCGCTTTGTGCGCTTCGGACAGAAACGTTAAGATAATACTTGACAGAATGAATTATCAGATTATTTCTAATGATAAGATGAATCAGCTTCGTCATTGCAGCGTATTTAAAAATCTTGATGACCTTAAAACGCATATGAAGAAGCATGCGGAGATTTTAAGACCGAAATTCGAGACGGTTCTTGATATCCTTGAAGAGGAACTCGGCGGTTTAGGCATTGCTTCATGGCATAAGCCGAGAGGCGGATATTTTATCAGTCTTAATGTTGACATCGGTTCTGCGTCTTATGTCGGAAAACTTTGCAGGGAAGCCGGACTTACTCTTACAACCGTAGGTGCGACGTTTCCGTACGGAAATGACCCTGACGATAGAAATATCAGAATCGCTCCTTCATTCCCCAATACGGACGATTTGAAACTTTGTGCAAGACTTCTCTGTATCGGCGTAAAACTTGCCGCCGCCGAGAAGTATCTCAGCAAATGATTTATCCGAGGACTGATAACAATGATAAGAATAGGACACGGCTATGATGTTCACAGATTTGCCGAAAATCGAAAACTGATTCTCGGCGGAGTTGAAATTGAATACAAATACGGACTTTTGGGACATTCCGACGCCGATGTTCTGCTTCATGCCGTATGTGACGCGGTCTTGGGTGCCGCGGCGCTCGGCGATATCGGTAAGCATTTTCCCGATACGGATGAGCGTTACAGGGGAATAGACAGCACTCTGCTTTTGTCCCATGTTATCGAGCTGATAAATTCCCTTGGCTATAAAATAGGCAATATCGATTGCACCGTAATAGCTCAGAAACCGAAAATCGGAGAATATATTCCCGATATGACAGAAATAATTGCGCGTTTATGCAAGACCGACATTTCAAACGTTAACGTAAAGGCGACAACTGAAGAAGGACTTGGTTTTACGGGCAGGCTTGAAGGTATCGGTGCACACGCAGTTTGCGTTATATATAATGATTAATTAATAATATTAAATATAAATATTTACATTTTTTCTATACAGTTAGGCGGTGATGACGGATGATTATGCCGATGACATTATCCTTTACGTCGGAATTTACATCCTGGTGGTCAAAGTTTTTCGGCGCGGTAACCAGTATAAATTCAATAACCGATATTCTCGATATATTATTTGTTGCCGTTATTTTTTACGGCATGATAATAATGCTGAGAAAATCGCAGTCCATTCAGATTATTAAGGGCGTGCTGCTTGTAATTGTTTTGTATGTAGTTGTAAGCGTTTTGCATATGAGTGCAAGCAAGTACCTGTTTGACAGCGTTATAAGTAACATTCTCGTTATTCTTGTTATTATTTTCAGCAAGGAAATACGTCAGGTTCTCGAACGTCTCGGTCAGGGTAAGAATTTCAGAAATTTCTCTTTTTTCTCAGACAGCAAGGCTGACAGCGATACGGTTGACGCTATCAATGCGGTATGCCGGGCATGCGGACAAATGAGCGATGATAAGGTTGGTTCTTTGATTATTTTTCAAAGAAAGTCGCTTCTCGGCGATTTGATGAAGCAGAGTGTTCCGATTGATTCTCAGACTACGTACGAAATGCTTCTGAGTATATTTTTTCCAAAGGCCGCTCTTCACGACGGCGCAATAATAATTAATAAAGGCAGGATTTCCGCGGCAAGGTGCGTTGTTCCTTTGAGAAATGAAAAAGAAATTTACGATCATGTCGGAACAAGACACAGAGCCGCTCTCGAGGTAAGTCTGATAAGCGACGCCGTTGTCGTTGTCACAAGCGAAGAAACCGGTATTATATCAATCGCTTACGACGGTCAGCTTGTAAGAGATTTGACTGACAGTGAGTTGAGAAGTAAATTAAGCGATTTGCTTTTACCTCATGAAAAGGATGAAAAATCAAAAAAATCCCCTGTAAAAAAATTCAAAGGGGGTAAAAAAGAATGAAAAACGCTACTAAAAGCTCAAATGACAGCAGATTTCAAAAGCTTATCGATAATAATAAAATTGTTTTCCTCATTTCTATTGCGGCGGCCTTCATTGTCTGGGTTGCAGTCGCCATGTATGCAAGCCCCGATGAAAAGACAACAATCAGCGTTCCGATTTCAATAGATATGGAAAACGGAGTCATTTCCAAAAACAGCTATCAGATTTTCGGAACGTATAATAACACGGTTGATATTACCGTTTCGGGTCCGAGATATCTGATTTCAAAGTTAAAGCCGGAGGATATTTCCGCAGTTGCAAAAACAAATGACGTTGACGGCGCAGGTATTTCCAATCTGCCCATAAAGGCAACAGTTCTTTCAAATTCTGATGAAGTTTCGATTGTAGATATGTCCGTTTCGTCTGTTACTGTGTACTTTGATACGTTGGAGTCAAAAAAATTTGATGTCGAGGTCGATAAATCAAAACTTTCCGAATCCGTCGCATCGGATTATTTTATACATGACGTTACTCCTCTTACCACAAGCGTTACGCTGAGCGGACCGAAAACCGAAATTGATAAGGTAAACAGGGTGGTAGCGGCGCCCGAATCGGACGGAACACTTACAAAATCACAAACGGTTGATACGGTTGTCAGTCTTGAAGGTTCGCGTGCGGTTGACACGGTTTCAATAAACGAATATATTCATTTTGAAGAAACGGTAAAGGTCAAAATAAGCGTTTGGCAGAACGAAGAAATACCGCTGAGCGTTAAGATTGACGGATCTGCCGACGGAATAGGATACACAATAAATCCGTCAACGGCGAAGTTCGGCATTGATACCGAGCAGGCGGATTCGATAAAGAATATTGTTATCGCTTCCGTTTCGGCATCTGACATAAAAGATGGAGACACCATGACTGTTAAGGCTTCGTCCGTCACAGCTTCAGAGTATTATGCTTTTGAAAATCCTGACGCGTCGTTTGAGATAACATTTACCAATTCAAATGAAAGTCAATAATGGAGGTTTGCATGATGAAAAAAAGTATTGCCGTTATAGCTTTTCTTACGTTTTCGGCGTTAATCCTTCTTTCATCGTGCACATCGCCTTTTAACTCTGCGGAAAATTTGATTTCTCCGCCTCGGCTTACGGGAGATAACTCATTGCTTCAGACCGCATTCGAAAAGGCAGTAGCGGACAAGGGGGAAATTGTTTTAAAAACTCCGGCTTCGGGAAAATATCGTTCGGCTTTCTGTCTTAACGATTTTGATTCGGACGGAGAGGACGAGGCTGTTGTTTTTTACTCCCTGAAAGATGATGAAAATACTGTATATATGAACATTCTTGATAAAATTGATGAAGAATGGATTAGTTTAAACGATATTAAAGGCGACGGCGGAGCTGTCGAGTCTGTTGATTTTGTTGATTTGAATAATGACGGAATATGTGAAATACTTGTCAGCAGCAGTATTCTTGATTCCAAAAGCAATAAAAGACTATCGGTTTATTCAACCGCTTCGTCTGAGGATTCCGGTTTTCTGTTCCTTGCAATGGAGTCGTATACTCAGATGTTTTTTGCCGATATTGACTCGGACGGATATACGGAGATTGCGCTTGCTTATCTTGATTCAACCGCCGAAAAATATACGTCCGATTTGACATTCTTAAAGATGGACGCAGAAAACGGCAATGTTTATTCTTTTGCTAACACCGGTCTTTATTCTGAAAATACAGGTTTTGCCGGAATATCCTCCGATGTGAGGGACGGTATATGTTACCTTTACATAGATGAAATTGCTTCGGGGTCATACGTTACGGAAATAGTATATTGGGATTCTGCCGAAAAAAAACTTGTAAAGCCCGTTGACGTGGATATTCTCACGCTGAGAAACTGCCCGACAGCCAGAACGCTGAACGTTACATGTTCGGATATAAATAACGACGGATTTATTGAAATTCCCACAGCAAAGCATCTTAACGATAGTAAGGTTACATCAAAATATAACGAGTCTCTTAATCAGCAGATAAATCTGATAACGTGGTATTCCTATATCGGCGGTGAAAATCGGTTTGAAAAAGTTAAGGAATATATCAGAAATTCCACTGACGGGTATACAGTTCAGCTTTCAGATGGTATAATTAATTCGGTTTCAGCCGTATTTGACGCGGATAATCACAGCTCTTTGTTCTATTTTATAGGCGAGGACGGAATTAAAACAAAGCTTTTTTCGATAAATGCCGTTTTAATTTCGGATGCCGCCGGATACAGCAACGGAACGTATTTAAAATCGGGTACCGTATATTCATATTTCTGCTCTGTTTATGATGACGGCGGACAATACAATATTAATCTTGAAACAATTAAATCGGCTTTGCAGATTGCCGAGGATTATTAAAAGGTGAAATATACATGAAAAGAATTTTAGTAGCCGAGGATGAAAAATCAATAAGAGATTTTATTGTTATTAATTTAAAAAGAAGCGGTTATGACGTTGTCGAGGCTGAAAACGGCAAGCAGGCACTTGAGCTTTATGACAGATTTGACGGCGATTTTGACATTGCGCTTCTCGATATTATGATGCCTTTTGTTGACGGACTCGAGGTTTGTAAACAACTCAGGGCAAAAAGCAATACTCTCGGAATTGTTATGCTTACGGCAAAAACTCAGGAAATGGATAAGGTTACGGGACTGCTTGTAGGCGCTGACGATTACATAACAAAACCTTTTTCTCCGTCAGAACTTATGGCTCGAATTGACGCAATCTACCGCAGAGTTACGGTCAATAAGGATATTCAAATGCCCTCCGCTTCCGGCGACGTTGTTGAGGGCGGGGAGTTTTTGCTGAATCTTCGCAGTCGCACGCTTACAAAAAACGGAGTATTGATAGACCTTACGCAGGTCGAATTTCAGATAATGGAATATTTTCTGAGCAATCCCAACACCGCGCTTACAAGGACAGATATTTTGAAATATGTTTGGGGTGAGTCGTATTTCGGCGATGAAAAGGTTGTCGACGTTAATATAAGAAGACTCAGAATGAAAATTGAAGAAGAACCGTCCAAACCGAGACACCTTACAACCATATGGGGACTTGGGTACAAGTGGATTCCGTGAACGGTTGTTTAACTTTCTTTCAAGAGGTGTTGAAATGAAAAGTCACGGAAGCGGAATAACACGGCGATGGATTGTCAACACATTCGGAATTATTGTGCTTGTTCTTATTATTTTCAACGTTTTGTGTTCCTACGCTTTAAAACAGTATTATTATAAAATTGCGGAAAGCTCTATTGATTCAAGGGTTTCCGTATCGTCCATGGAGAATTTCTTCAGCGCATATACCGGTTCAACTGACAATGTTTTTGAGAACGGAGCGCGCGGTTTTGTTGAAAATTTTGCTTACTCAAATCTTATGGAGGTATGGGTAATTAATTCTGAAGGTTCTGCGGTGGTTTCATCAACGGGATTTCCTGTTGAACAGACAGAAATGCCTGATTTTGAATCGGCGAAACAATCCGATTCAAAAAACGGGACATGGATCGGCAGATATTCGACCGGGGAGAAGGTTCTTGCAAAAACATTTATTCTACCATCCAATGGCAGCGATATTGGCGGAGCAGTCAGATTTATAATCTCATTACAGAGGCTTGACCGTCAGCATATTATTTATACGGTTTTAATATCGATTGCCTGTATTATTGCTTTGTTATTTGTGAGCATTTCGGGACTTTATTTTATAAAATCAATTGTAAACCCGGTTAAGAAGATAAACGAATCGGCAAAAAGACTTGCTTCGGGCGATTTTAATGCAAAAATCGACGATTATAATAAGGATGACGAAATAGGCGAACTTTGCGAGACGTTTAACTATATGTCAGATGAAATAGCAAGGACGGATAAGATAAAAAACGACTTTATTTCCACTGTTTCCCATGAACTGAGAACACCCTTAACCGCGATAAAAGGCTGGGGTGAAACTCTTATGAGCATGGGAACGGAGGATAAGGAAATAACAGAAAAAGCATTGGGTGTTATTATCGGCGAGACTGACAGACTGTACGGACTTGTTGAAGAATTACTTGATTTTTCAAAAATGCAGAGCGGACGTCTTTCTCTTCGTTTTGAACCTATAGACGTACTTGCCGAGCTTGACGAAGCCGTTTTTGTGTTTATGGACAGAGCTAAACGCGACGGAATTGAATTGAGTTATTCTTCTCCCGATTATACGGCTCCGATGTCGGCGGATGCGGGCAGAATAAAGCAGGTTTTTGTAAATGTGCTCGATAATGCGTTTAAATATAACCGACAGGGCGGTAAAGTATCGGTTTGTGCACATAAAACGAACGATAATAACATTGTTATCGATATTTCCGATACAGGTTGCGGTATATCGAAAAATGACCTTGCCCATGTTAAGGAAAAATTTTACAAGGCGAACGTTTCCGTAAGAGGTTCGGGAATCGGACTTGCCGTCGTTGATGAAATTATTAAAATGCATAACGGAACTCTTGAAATTACAAGCACCGAAAATGTCGGAACGTGCGTTACGATGACGTTGCCCCTGAGCTTGGAATCGGACAGACAGAATGCAGACGAAAGGAAAAGCATATGAGTAAAACGAATGAACCATCAATCAGAAAGACTTCTGTCGGAGGGCAGGCTCTGATTGAAGGAATAATGATGAACGGCCCGAAGGGCGCGGCTTTATCGGTAAGAAAAACTGACGGCTCGATTTATACCGAGATGAAGGATTTTAAAAGAGCGGGAGATAAATATAAGATTCTCCGGCTTCCTCTTATCAGAGGTGTGGTTAATTTTATTGAATCGATGATACTCGGTTATAAATGCCTTATGGAATCCGCTGAACTGTCAGGACAGCTTGAGGCTGAGGAAAATACGGAAAATATGTCTAAACTCGATAAGTGGCTCAACGATAAAATGGGTCCGAAAATGATGAATGTTATTTCCGTTATATCTATGATTCTCGGTTTTGCCGTTGCTATACTATTATTTATGTACCTTCCCGCAAAGGGCGTTGATTTGTTTGATAAATATGTATCGTCGGGATGGCTCGATATGCATAATCTTCATCCGCTGTTTGAAGGGTTGATAAGAATAATAATATTTGTATTATATATGCTTGTTGTTTCTCTTAATAAAGATATAAAAAGAGTTTTTATGTATCACGGTGCGGAACATAAAACCATTTTCTGCTATGAGCACGGTCTTGAGCTTACTGTTGAAAATGTAAGAAAAATGAAACGCTTTCATCCAAGATGCGGAACAAGCTTTATTTTCCTTGTGCTTATTATAAGTATTATAATTTCTTCCGTTCTTTCATCCATTCTCCACGCATTAAATGCGTCCGTCATTCTTGACAACAGTATTTTGTGGGTGCTTATAAAGCTTCTCGTTCTTCCTCTTGTTGTCGGTATCGGCTATGAGTGTATAAAGCTTGCAGGACGTAAAGATAATATCTTTACAAGAATAATCTCCGCACCCGGACTTTGGATGCAGAGAATATCAACAAAAGAACCTACAGATGATATGATTGAAGTCGGAATTGCCTCAGTCAAGGCAGTAATTACCGATAATCCGGATGATGATACGTTGAAATGACGGTAAGAGAATTACTTTACAATGTAACAGAAATACTTGACAGCGGTGGTGTTGAAAACGCTTCGTTTGAAGCAAAGGAAATCGTTGCGTTTTGCCTTAAAATAAAGAAATCCGAACTTGTTTTTCGGCAAAATGATATTTGTTCCGATTTTACGGTAAATGAGGCTGAGGAATCGGCAGAACGCCGTATAAATAACGAGCCGTTGCAATACATAATCGGAGAATGGACTTTTTGTTCGCTTTCTTTTAAAGTAGGCAGGGGAGTGCTTATTCCCCGTCCGGAAACTGAATTTATTGTTTATAAGTCGAATGAATTTTTAAAAAATAAGGAAAAAAAGATCGTATTTGATTTGTGTACCGGTTCAGGGTGTATAGGTATTTCGACGGCAGTCAATAATCCGGAATGTGAAGTATTTCTGTTTGATATTTCATCCGACGCGCTTTGTTATGCTGAAAAAAATATGTTGCTCAACGGAGTAAAAAATGTTAAAATACTGAAGTACGATATTTTCGAGGGCTTTAAAGATAATATTTTGCCTCGGCCGGATGTTGTTTTGTCAAATCCGCCGTATATCGAATCGAATGAAATTGCGTCGTTGCAGGCGGAGGTTTTAAAAGAGCCTGTTCTCGCTCTTGACGGCGGGCGGGACGGTCTTGATTTTTACAGAATTATATCAAGCAGGTGGCTGCCGTATATTAATGAGGGCGGAATGTTTATTCTTGAATCGGGGGAAGATCAGCCTCCGTTGATAAAGAAAATGATAAACGGTTTTTCATCCGTTGAAACTGAGAAAGACATCTTTTCGACGGACAGATTTACGGTAGGCTATAGATAAACGGAGGTTATTCAATGTTATTCAGCACAGTTAAAACTCTGATAAGCGGCGGCGATTTTGACGCTGTTACATTTCTCGTCCAGCTTGCTTCTATGCTGTTCGTGGTTTTCTGTCTTTTGCCCGTGCATGAATTTGCTCATGCATTTGCTGCGACAAAGCTCGGAGACGATACGCCTCGTTTGCAGGGAAGGTTGACCCTCAGCCCGTTTGCCCATTTGGACCCTATCGGTGCGATAATGATTTTTGTTTTCGGTTTCGGATACGCAAAACCTGTTCCCGTTAATGTTTCAAAATTCAAAAATCCTCGTTCGGGGTTTGCGCTTACGGCTCTTGCCGGCCCTGCGTCTAATCTTATTATGGCTTTACTCTCGTTTATTGCAGGGGCGTTCTGCGCTAAATTCAGTTCCTCGGTATCATTCTTAAATTTGTTGTATATATTCTTTTTTTACGCGGCCGAGGTAAATGTTTCTCTTGCGGTATTTAATCTTCTTCCCGTTCCGCCTCTTGACGGTTCGAGGATTATTGCGGTTATTATTCCGCAGAAGTATTATTTTAAAATGCTTCAGTATGAAAGATATATCGTTATCGTTATCTTTGTTCTTCTTTTTACCGGAGTTCTTTCCGCTCCGCTTAATTTTATCGACAGTGCGGTTTCATCGTTGTTTATGAAAATAGCGTTTACTCTTGCCGGTATATAATTTTACAACGGATAAAAAGTATGGAACAGATTTCTTATAAAACACGGGTCTTTGAAGGACCTATGGAGCTTTTGCTTCACTTGATTTCAAAGCATAAGCTTAATATTAACGATATACCTATTTTTGAACTCGTCGAGCAGTATCTTGACTATGTAAAAAAAATGCAGGAGGACAATCTCGACATCGCGAGTGAATTTCTTGAGATGGCGGCAAGGCTTGTGTATATTAAAACGGTTTCGCTGCTGCCGAGATACGAGGAGGCTCAAAATCTCAAAGAAGAACTGACAGGCGAACTTATCGAATACAGAGACTGTCAGACTGCTGCTAAACAACTGTCGGAAATGACCGACGGATTCAACACAACGGTAAAAGAGCCTGAAAAAATAAAGAGTGATATGACATACAGACGTTTTCACGACGTTCTGGAACTGATGAACGCATATATAAACGCGGCAGGGCGTCATCTGAGAAAACTTCCTCCGCCTGCGGACTCGTTTAAGGTTATAGTTCAAAAGGCTGTCGTATCCGTGTCGGATAAAATTTCGTCTATTTATTCTGTTTTGTCAAAAACAGGCAGAATAAAGATTAAATCGATTTTTGAAACATCAAAAAGCCGTTCGGATCTCGTTGCGTCGTTTCTTGCTCTTCTTGAAATGGCAAAGAACGGAAGAATACATTTAATAGGTGACGGAGACGAGGTTCAGGCAAGTCTAAATTTTGATTATACGGAGAAAACCGACAATGGATAATACAAATATTGACGCGGTGCTTGAAGCGGTCCTGTTCGCTTCCGGAGAACCGCTTGAAGTTGAAAAGCTTTCGAAAACGTTGCTTGTCAGCCCCGAGGAACTGACAGATTCCTTTGAACGGCTGAGAAAAGAATACTCGTCCGATTCTCACGGAATTACTATTTTTAACCTCTCCGGCAAGTATCAGATGTGTTCAAAAAGCGCATATATCGAACAGGTAAGAAGCGTTCTTTCACTTAAGAGCAATTCTCCTCTGTCAAATGCCGCATTTGAGGTACTTGCAATAATAGCATATAATCAGCCCGTAACAAAATCGTTTGTTGAACAGATAAGAGGCGTCGACTGTTCGGGCGTTATTTCAACATTATGTCAAAGAAATCTTATAGAAGAGCACGGAAGGCTTGACTTACCCGGCAGACCTTTGTTATACTGTACTACGACGAATTTTCTCAGGTGTTTCGGTATTGAATCTCTTGACGAGCTTCCGAAAATCCCCGAGAGCAGTATAGAAGAGCCTAACGAGATTAAATCTGATGAATTAGAGGGACAGATGTCTCTTATATAATATACGTTAACGAAAGGAGGTTCCTTTATGACTGCGCTTTATATTATATTGGGAATAATAATATTTTTTATTGCGGTTTTGAGCATACGTTTCAGGGTTTATCTTAACTATGATAAAAAAATCGAAAGCTATGTTCAATGGCTTTTCATAAAGATCCCTCTTTACCCTGCTCCCGAAAAGAAGCCTAAAAAAGAAAAAAAGAAAAAAGACGACGATAAAAAAGAAGAAAAAAAAGAGGAACCCGAAAGCGGGAAGAAGGAAGAATCTCCTAAAAAGAAAAAAGACAATATTCTTCTCACGTTTTACAATAACGAAGGGCTTGACGGCATAATTAGTATTTTGTCATCGCTTGTTTCTGCGCTCGATAAGGTTTCAAGACGAATTACCCACTGTTTTGTATTGAATCTTTTTATTCTCGACGCCGTCGTAGCAAAGGGCGACGCGGCTGAGACGGCTATAGCATACGGAAAATACAGCTCCGTTATTTTTCCGCTTGCGGGGGATATTGTTTCAAGATGCAACGTAAAAAAATACGATATAAATATTTCTCCCGATTTTCTTGCGGACAAGGGTGACTGCCGACTTGAAATTGATATGGCGGTTATACCGAGAAAACTCATTAATTCGGTTATACTTCTGGTTTTTGACCTTCTGTTTAATGTCCTTATCAAATTTATTAAAGGTATTAAGAAGAAGAAAGCCGTTGATAATACAAATAATAAAAATATTTCAGAGAGTGGTGTTTGATTTATGAAAGATCAATCTGCGGAAAAAATACTTGCTTCTACAATTGAAAAGGTCAGGGACCTTGTAGACGTCAGCACGATAATAGGAGAGCCGATGAAGATTAACGATGACGTTACCATTATTCCGGTTTCAAAGGTTACATACGGTTTTGCTTCCGGCGGTTCGGATTTTCCTTCAAAAAACAATGTCGAGCTTTTCGGCGGAGCGGGCGGAGCAGGCGTTACAATCAATCCGGTCGCATTCCTTGTCATTAATAAAGGCGAGGTAAGCCTCAAACATATTACAGCCGCAGACAATGCCGCGGAAAGAGCCGTTAATCTTGTCCCCGAAATGTTTGATAAGGTTACGAATCTTATGAACAAGGGCAAAAAGTCCGGCGATGAAAAAGAAGATCCCGTAATCATTACAGAATAACATAATTAATAGTATTTTAATCCTGCCGCTTACATAAATTTTATGTAGGCGGTGGTTGGTATGTTTAAAAAAAATTTATTATCGTTCATTTTGTGCGTCGTAATTGTTTTTTCGCCGATTGATGCGTTTGCCGTAAGTCCCGGCGATATTGAATTGTCGGCAAAAAGCGCCGTTTCCTATTCGCCTTTGACTCATGAAATTGTTTATGAAAAAAACTGTCATGAGCATTTGCCGATGGCAAGCACAACAAAAATAATGACTGCGCTTATCGTTTATGAAAAGCTTAATCTGAATGATGAGATTACCGTTACAGAGCAGGATTCACAGACGGAAGGCTCGTCTTCGGGATTGAAGACCGGCGATACGGTAAGTATACGCGATCTAATATACTGTATGTTGCTGCCGAGCGGAAATGACGCTGCGAATGCCGGTGCGAGAGCCGTATCGGGAAACTTAGAGGATTTTGCCTTATTGATGAACGAGAAAGCGCGTGAAATCGGGATGAACGATACTCATTTTGCAACTCCCTCCGGACTTGACGCGCCGGAGCATTATTCGAGTGCGTATGATCTTGCTCTTCTTGCTTCGCGGGCGATCGATATCGACTTTCTCAGAGAAGTGTTCTCATCGGTAACTCATACAGTTGAGACGAAACAGGGGATAAAATATTATCTTACAAATCATAACAGACTTTTAAAAAGCATTGAGGGATGTTGCGGAGTTAAAACGGGTTTTACAAAGAAAAGCGGAAGGTGTCTTGTTTCGGCGGCTGAGAGGGATTCGCTGACTCTTATTACGGTTACGCTGAATGCTCCTGATGACTGGAACGACCATAAGACGCTTATTGAGCACGCGTTTGATTGCGTATATACTTACAAATCCGGAAAGACGGAAACGCATATAAATGTGACGGGTTCGGATGTAAAGAACATATGCGCGTCGGCGGTAATTCCGGAAATAAAGACATTTACTGATATCTCCCAAAATTCCCGCATAAGGATAACCGCTCAGAAATTTCTTTATGCGCCTGTAGATGAAACTGTCGTTTGCGGAAAGGCTGAATTGATTTATAAAAACCGCGTCATATATTCGACGAATCTTTTTTCTCAGACTCCCGCAAATGTTAAGAGAATTTCAGGAGAAGATGAAGAATCTCGAAAATGCGGATTTGTTAAGTTTTTTAAAGATAAATTAAAAAATTATCGAGGTAAAACATGGCTGAAAAAATAAGACTTCAAAAAATACTTTCCGAGAACGGTATCGCTTCGAGAAGAAAATCCGAGGAGATGATTGCGTCGGGCCGAGTGACGGTAAACGGCGTACGCGCAAAAGTCGGAGATAAAGCGGATCCTGACAGAGACAGAATACTTATTGACGGTGAACCGTTTCTTTGCGAAAAAGGAAAAAACGTTTATATAATGCTTCATAAGCCCAGAGGATTTGTTACTACAATGAGTGACGAAATGGGCAGAAAATGCGTGGCTCAGCTTGTTGAGGATGTCGGCGTTCGGGTGTTCCCGGTCGGCCGTCTCGACAGAGATTCGGAAGGTTTGCTTTTGTTTACAAACGACGGCGAGTTTGCGAATATTATGATGCATCCGTCTATGCACGTATCAAAGACATACCGGGTTACCGTAAGGGAAAAAGTCTCAGAAAATCAGCTTACCGCGCTTGCAAGCGGAATAATGATTGACGGAAAAAAGACGCTTCCCGCGGATATAAAAGTTCTAACAACAGAACAGGACAGAACCGTTATGCAGGTTATTTTGCGCGAGGGCAGAAACCGACAGATAAGAAAAATGTGCGAGGAATGCGGACTTACCGTTATCAGACTTAAAAGAACATCATTCGGTACGGTAAAACTCGGTATGCTTCAGCCGGGAAAATGGCGTGAGCTTGAAAAAGAAGAGATTGCTTCTCTTAAAAGACTTGCGCAGAAAACAGCGAAAAGCGATCGAAATAATAACCGAAATAACAGCCGCTATCGATAATTGTTGACAAAATACCGAAATTAATATATAATAATTTATTATTTTATACATTTGGAGTTAAATATGATAAAAAGCATGACCGGCTATGGCAGAAGCCAGGAGATCGTCGACGGAATGAGTATTACCGTCGAATTAAAAAGCGTAAACAGCAGATATCTTGAATTTTCGCCCAGAGTTTACAAGGGATACTCTTTTCTTGAGGAAAAGTTAAAATCCTATGTTCAGTCCGTCATCTCCCGCGGAAAGGTTGAATGCGGCGTACAGATCGATTGCTTGCAGACGGATGACGTTATTGTACAGGTTAACGAATCTCTTGCGCTCGGTTATGTTAACGCGGTTAACTCTCTGAGTGAGAAATTTTGTCTTGAAAATGATTTTAAGGTTTCCGATCTTGCAATGCACGGCGATATTTTTTCAGTAAGAAAATCTCCTGCGGACGAGGAAAAAGTTTGGGAATGTGTTAAGAACGTTCTTGATAAAGCCGTGGTAAATTTTGTTAAAATGCGTGAAGCCGAGGGAGCGAAGCTTCGTGAGGATATTCTTTCAAGAGCCGCTCTGATTATCTCATACGTTGAAAAAATAGAGGAACGTTCTCCGCAGACCGTCAAAGAATACAATGATAAGCTTCTTGAACGTGTACGCCAATTGCTCGGGGACAGCACTGTGGACGAATCGAGGCTTTTAACCGAGGTTGCCGTTTTTGCGGACAAGGTCGCCGTTGCGGAAGAAACGGTCAGGCTCAGAAGTCATATAGACCAGCTTATTGTATTTATGAAATCGGACGAGCCTATAGGCAGAAAGATGGATTTCCTTGTTCAGGAAATAAACAGAGAGGCGAACACAATCGGTTCCAAGGCTTCCGATATCGAGATTGCAAGAATCGTTATAGATATCAAAGCGGAAGTGGAGAAAATAAGAGAACAGATTCAGAATATCGAATAACGGCGGACAGGCTTATGAAATTAGTTAATATCGGATTCGGAAATATGGTCAATGCTTCCAGGGTTATTTCGGTTACAGCTCCGGATTCCGCTCCTATAAGAAGAATGATTCAGCTTGCCAAGGATAACGGCACTCTTATAGACGCAACATGCGGAAGAAAGACAAAAAGTGTTATTCTTTCCGATTCCGACCATATAATTCTTTCGTACCTGCCCCTTAAACGCATATACGAAAGGTTCAACAGTGACGATAATTCATTTTGCGATGAGGTAACAGATGATGAGTGAGGATAATAAGAGCTGTTTCTGCGGCGGACGTCTTGTTGTTATATCCGGACCTTCGGGCGCGGGGAAGGACACTATAGTAAACAGACTTTTGCTAAAGGATGAGAGATTTTCATTATCGGTTTCGGCAACGACCAGAGCACCAAGACCCGGGGAGAAGGACGGAGTTAATTATTACTATGTTAATATCGATGAGTTTGAAAAAATGATCGGAAACGGTGATTTTATCGAATATGCAAAATACGGTTCAAGTTACTACGGTACGTTGAAAAGCGATGTTAAAATGCGCATTGATAACGGCAAAATAGTTGTTCTCGTAATTGAGGTTCAGGGGGCGGAAAACGTAAGAAAAATTTTTCCCGACTGTCTTTCGATATTTATTATGCCTCCTTCGTTTGAAATTCTTGAACGGCGGCTGAGAGACAGATGTTCGGAGAATGAGGATGAGATAAGAAAACGTCTTAATATTGCAAAAATAGAAGTTGAAAAAAGATTTGAATATGATATAGTTGTTGAGAATGACATTCTCGATGAAACAGTTAAAAACGTACATAACAAAATCCTTGAAAAACTGGATTTGACATAAAGGAGAAAAAACAATGCTCGATGTAGATTTAACCGAACTCATGGACGACAATATGAGCCGCTATGCTCTTGTAACCGCAACGGCAAAGCGTGCAAGACAGATAACGGATAAGGCGATTGCCGATAAGGATATTATCCTTGAAAAGACCGTAAGTCTTGCTGTGGAGGAAATAAAGAGCGGTAAGTGCAGAATAATCGACCGTTCAAAAGAAGAATGTAACGAGGACTGATATCCCTTTGACGCATTCCGTACTCATTGCAAAGGTCGCTGTGGAAAATACGGCGTACAGCTTTGATATGCTATTCAGTTACCTTATACCCGATTCTTTGATTCAAAAAGCGAGAGCCGGGTGTAGGGCTTTAGTCGGTTTCGGAGCGGGAAATAAAAAAAGACAGGGTTTTATTTTTGATGTATCCGAAAATTCAAACGAAGAAATCGATATAAAAAAAATGAAGTCTTTGGAACGTATACTTGACGACAGTCCCGTCCTCGGCGAGGATTTGCTGAAACTGGCAAGGTACATATCTGACAGGACTTTTTGCACTTTTTATGACGCGGCAAAGGCGATGGTTCCCTTCGGACTCGGTTTTAAGGCTCTCGATACATATTCTCTAACAAGAAAAGGCGTCAAGGCTGACGCTAACGAAATGACAGATGAGGAAAACAGAATCTGCTCTTTTTTCAGAAACAAAAAAGGTGAAGTAAAGGGTGAATATGTAGAAAAAAATCTGGGAATAAAAATCGACAGTCCGGTTCTTACTAAACTGATTTCAAAAGGGTATATTCAAAAAAATGTTCAGACGTTAAGAAACGCGTCAGACGCGGTGATGAAAACCGTAAGAATATCCGACGCTTTTTTAAACGGTGAAATTGAGTGCAAATTTACGGCGAAACAGAAATCTGTTATCTCTCTTCTTCAGGATATCGGCGGCGCGGCGGTCAAGGAAATAACTTATTTTACCGACGCGTCCGGTGCGGTTATAGAAAATTTAATAAAAAAAGGTGTTCTCGATTCGTATGAAACCGAAGTATACAGGAATCCTTTGAAAGACGGAGCGTCAATAACGGATAAAACGGAAATTATTTTATCCGATGAGCAGAGGAATGCTTATAATATTTTAAAAAGGCAGATGGAATCGGGCGAGTTTCATACTTCGTTGTTATTTGGAGTTACCGGAAGCGGAAAGACAAAGGTTTATATGAAACTGATCGACTCCGTTTACAAAACGGGAAAAAGCGTTATTGTCACAGTTCCCGAAATTTCACTTACGCCTCAGCTTTTGTCGCAGTTCTACTCCCGTTACGGCGAAGAAGTCGCCGTAATGCACAGCGGACTGTCGGTCGGTGAAAGGCTGGATGAATTCAAAAGGATAAAACGCGGACAGGCGCATATTGTCGTAGGAACGAGAAGCGCCGTTTTTGCACCGGTTGAAAATCTGTCTTTTATTGTTATAGATGAGGAACAGGAGAGTTCATATAAATCAGAGCGAACTCCCAGATATCACGCAAGAGAGGCGGCTAAATTCAGATGCGCCGATTCGCATGCGCTGCTTGTTCTTGCGAGTGCGACGCCCTCGGTGGAGAGCTTTGCTCTTGCAAAAAACGGCAGATATAATTTAATCGAACTTAAAAACAGATATTCGCATTCCGTGTTGCCTGAAGTTAAGGTTGTCGACATGTCGGACAGAAGACAACAGTCCGGTATGATGTCGCTGAGTTCGACGCTTTGCGAAGAAATTAAATATAATCTTGAAAATAATCAACAGACAATTCTGCTGATAAATCGCAGAGGATACAATACTTTCGTAGTTTGCAAGGAGTGTAAAAGTGCGGTAACCTGTCCAAACTGCAGTATTTCACTTACATATCATATAGCCAACAACCGTCTTATGTGCCATTATTGCGGTTACAGCGAGCCTATGCGTACGGTGTGTTCCAAATGCGGAAGCGAGACAGTCAGATACTCGGGATTCGGTACGCAGAGAGTTGAACAGGAGCTTAACTCTCTTTTTCCCGAAGCAAGAATACTCAGAATCGACGCTGATACTATGACATATAAAAATTCTCATGAAAAAAAATTCGGGGAATTTTCCGACGGACGGTATGATATAATGGTCGGCACTCAAATGGTTGCAAAAGGGCTTAATTTTCCCAATGTAACTCTTGTCGGTGTCGTTTCGGTAGATCAGCAGTTGTATAACGACGATTTCAGAAGCATCGAGAAGGCGTTTGATTTACTGACTCAGGTTGTCGGACGTTCAGGCAGAGGATACAAGGTGGGCAGGGCGGTTATTCAGACCGTTATTCCCGATAATCCGGTTATCAGATTTGCCTCAAAACAGGATTATTTAAGCTTTTATAATAATGAGATTGCCATAAGACGCGGATTGATTTATCCGCCGTTCTGTGATATTTGCGTTATAAATTTTACATCGTCCGGTGAGAATTATTCCCATCTTGCGTCGGCGGAATTTCTTAATTTGATAAAGAAAAAAGTCGGGGAAGAATACTCGGATTTAAAACTTATAATTCTCGGACCTGTTGAACCTAAAATAGCAAAAATCAATAATAAATACAGGGAACGCATTATAATAAAATGCAAAAATACAAAAAAATTCAGAAATATGATATCGCAGTGTCTCAGGGATTTTTCAAAAATCAGCAGTTTTTCCCGCGTTTCCGTAAGCGCGGATATGAATCCCGAGAGCACATTTTGAAAGGGAGATATATAGATGGCGCTGAGAATTATCAAAACGGAAGAGGATCCAATCCTCAGAAAAACAAGCAGACCCGTAACCGAATTTAATGACAGGCTTTTTACTCTGCTTGACGATATGAAGGAAACAATGTATAAAGCAGACGGCGTAGGACTTGCAGCCGTTCAGGTCGGCGTATTAAGACGAGCTGTCGTAATAGACTGCGGAGACGGCTTTCTTGAACTTATTAATCCGGAGATAATTAAATCTTCCGGCAAACAGAAGGAAACGGAGGGATGTCTTTCTCTTCCGGGGAAAAGCGGAATAACATTAAGACCTTCCAAGGTAAAAGTAAAGGCGCAGGACAGAAACGGAGAATGGCATGAATATACCGGCGAGGATCTCAAGGCACGATGTTTCTGCCATGAAATAGATCACCTTGACGGCATTTTGTTTACGGATAAGCTCGCACGCGGCGAGGACGTAATTTTCGACGCTGATGAGGAATAATTCAATTATAAAGAAGATGATTTTATTATGAAAATTATATACATGGGAACGCCTGATTTTGCCGTACCTTGTCTTGAACGTCTGATTAAAGACGGATACGACGTTTGTCTTGTCGTAACGCAGCCGGACAAGGCTCAGGGCAGAAAAATGATTTTTACGCCTCCTCCGGTTAAGGTTACTGCCGTGAATTTCGGTGTTGAAGTCTATCAGCCCTCAACGCTTAAAAGCGAAGAAGCATATGAGAAGCTTAAATCTTACAGTCCCGATTTTATTGTCGTCGCGGCTTACGGAAAAATTCTTCCTAAACGGATTCTCGATATTCCGAAATATGCATGTATAAACGTTCATGGTTCTCTTCTTCCGAAGTACAGAGGGGCGGCTCCGATACAGCGCGCCGTTATCGACGGAATGAAAACGACCGGCGTTACGACTATGCTTATGGGAGAGGGGCTTGATACGGGCGATATGCTCTTAAAGTATAAAACCGAGATAGGCGAAAACGAGACTGCGGGCGAGCTTTTTGACAGACTTGCTAATGAGTCGCCCGATTTGCTTATAAAAACTCTTGAATATTTTGCCTCATCAGGGATAACACCTGAAAAACAGGACGATTCCGAAGCTACTTACGCGTCGATGCTTTCAAAGGATGAAGCGGTAATAGACTGGAATCAGCCGTCATGGGTTATCCATAATAAAATCCGCGGAATGTCTCCGTGGCCGGTGGCTTTTACTTACTATAACGGCAAAAAGCTTAAAATTTTTCAAAGCGAAAAAACTGATAAATTTACTTCGTTAATTCCCGGAACCGTTACGACTGATAAAAGCTCTGTTTTTGTTTCATGCTCAGACGGAAAGCTTTTAAAAATTCTTTCACTGCAGGCAGAAGGCGCAAAAAGGCTCGATGCCGGACAGTTTCTTGCGGGACACCGTGATTTTAACGGAATCGTTTTAAAATAAAAGGGATGATACTATTGTTTGGTAATATGACTTTAACGGCAATGACGGTTATAACGCCTATGGCATTGTATTATATGGGCGGTTATACAATGATGAACGGTTCAATGTGGACTTATCTTGTACTCGTACTGCCTGCTTTTTTACTTTCGATTTGGGCTCAGATAAGGGTACAGACGACATATTCGAAAATGCGCAAGGTCAATAACAGCGCAGGAATCACAGGCGCGCAGGCGGCCGCCGCTGTTTTAAGACATTACGGAATAATGAATGTCGCAATAGAGGAAACTTCGGGAAAACTGTCTGACCATTACGATCCGAGAGCCAATGTTATAAGACTTTCAAGGGATGTATATTACGGTACGAGCGTTGCCTCTGTCGGAATAGCGTGTCACGAGGCGGGACATGCCGCACAGCATGCCGAAGGCTATGCACCCATTAAAATCAGGAACTCGATTATTCCCGTATGCAATATCGGTTCTTACATAGGACTTCCTCTTGCGTTTCTCGGATACTTTTTAAGCTTTGAACCGGTAATATATATAGGTCTGGGGCTTTATTCTCTCATAGCCGTGTTTCAGCTTGTCACTCTCCCGGTCGAATTTAATGCAAGTTCGAGAGCTCTTAATGTTATTTCCGAAACCGGAATGCTCAGAAACGACGGCGAATACGACGGAGCGAAGAAAGTTCTTAAAGCGGCCGCAATGACATATGTCGCCGCGCTTGCCGTAACGCTTGCCAACGTTTTAAGATATGCCGTGCTTTTACTCGGCAATAACAAAAGAAGGAAATAACGGGGTGAATTTATGTCCGACGCAAGAGAAACGGCTTTTTCCGTTTTATCTCGTATAGAAAAAGATTCGGCTTACGCAAATCTTGTTCTTGCCGATATGTTTAAAAATGAGAACAGCTGCGCCGACGTAAAATTTTCATATGCGCTCGTAAAGGGCGTTCTTGAACGGATAATTTCGCTCGATTATATGCTGTCGCTTTGTTTAAACCGACCCTTGAAAAAGCTTAAGCCTCAGGTGCTTACCATTCTCAGACTCGGCGCATATCAGATTTTGTTTATGGATAAAGTGCCCGTTTCCGCAGCTGTAAATGAAAGCGTTAAACTGACAAAAAAACACGGATGCGCTTTTGCGTCGGGGCTTGTTAATGCCGTACTGAGAAAGGTTTCGTCTTCGGGAGAGGTTTATCCCGATAAATCGAATATTATCGAATATCTCAGTGTCAGGTATTCTTTCCCGGAATATATTTGCAAAATGTTCTGCGAAAAATATTCATTTGAATATGCGGAAAAAATAATGGCTTCGTCGCTCGGACCGCAAACTTTGTATGCAAGATACAATACATTGAAAACGGGTAATATTTTCTCGGAAACAAAGCGCAGTGAAGTTTGTGATAACGCGTTGATCTTATCGAATTTTCAGGCAAATTCGGAAAATGACGATATAAAAAGAGGATATCTGCATATTCAGGATCTTTCGTCACAGCTTTGCTGTAAAGCACTTTCCCCGCAGCCGGGGCAGACAGTTATTGACGTATGCGCGGCGCCGGGCGGAAAAAGCTTAACAGCGGCGCAGATGATGAACAATACCGGGTGTATTATATCGTGTGACATATATGAGCATAAACTTTCTCTGATACGGAAAAATGCACTTCTGACGGGTGCTGACATTATACAGACGAGATTAAGAGATGCATGCGATAAATCAAACGAACTCCCTATTGCGGACAGGATACTGTGCGACGTACCGTGTTCGGGACTTGGAGTTACGGGAAAAAAGCCGGAGATTAAGTATAAAAGCAAAGAAGACATTGATTCTTTGTATGAAATACAGTATTCTATTCTTGAAAATTCCGCAAGATTCTTAAAAAAAGGCGGAAGACTTATATATTCGACATGTACTTTAAATCCGAAAGAAAACATAGAAATATGCCGTAAATTCAAAAAAGTACATAATGACTTTATTTTATGTGATATACTCGAAGATATTGAATGCTTCAGAGAGGATAAAACGGTTACCGTTTTGCCGTTCATTTACGGCTGTGACGGATTTTTCATAGCCTGTTTTGAGAGGATATAGTTACGGTCATGGAAAAAAAAGATATTCTTTCCTTTACGATTGAAGAGCTTCGGAACGAATTGGAAAACCTGGGCGAAAAGAAATTCAGGGCTTCTCAGGTATTCAAATGGCTTCACGCAGATACGGCGGAGAATTTTGACGTGATGACAAATCTGTCAAAACAGCTGAGGGAAAAGCTTGATGAAAATTATTATATAGCTCCAGCAAAGATTGAAAGGAAGCTTGTTTCGTCACTTGATTCAACCGTAAAGTATCTTTTTAAACTCAGGGACGGCGAGTACATAGAGTCTGTTTTAATGAAGTACAAATACGGCTATTCGATTTGCGTTTCAAGCCAGGTCGGATGCAAAATGGGATGCAGGTTCTGCGCTTCGACATTAAACGGTGTTGTAAGAAATCTTACGGCTTCGGAAATTCTTGCTCAGGTATATACTGCGCAGAGGGACAATAATATTAAAATATCCCATGTCGTGCTTATGGGAATGGGCGAACCGCTTGATAATTTTGATAATGTTATGCGGTTTATTTCACTTATAACCGATGAAAATGGGCAGGACATGAGCATGAGACATATTTCACTGTCCACATGCGGTCTTGTTCCTAAAATATATGAGCTTATGAAGAAAAATCTTCAGCTTACGCTGTCCGTTTCTCTTCATGCTCCCAATGATGAAATACGCAGTTCAATGATGCCGGTTAATAAAAAATACGGTACTGATCTTCTGCTTAGCGCATGCAGGGAATATACCGACTTTACGCACAGACGAATCTCGTTCGAATATGCTATGGTTAAGGGCGTAAACGATTCGGAGCAATGCGCCGAGGAACTTGCAAATCGTCTGAAGGGCATACTTTGTCATATCAATCTTATTCCCGTAAACGAAGTAAAAGAAACAGGATGTAAGCGCAGCAGCAAATCGGATATAAACAAATTCTCACAGATTTTATCCTCTTGCGGATATACTGTTACAGTCAGACGCGAGTTGGGTTCGGATATCAACGCCTCATGCGGTCAGCTTAGGCGAAACACAGTAAAAAATCTCAATGAGGGGGTTACCTGATGAAAATTTCCGCACGAAGCGACGTTGGAAAAATCAGAGAGTCAAATCAGGACGCATACGCTATGGGCGAGCTTGCCGGCGGTGCGGTTTGGGCAGTTGTCTGCGACGGTATGGGGGGACATGCCGGAGGCAATATTGCAAGCTCTATCGCTGTTGAGGCAATTTCGCAGATTATTTGTTCATCATTTAGGAGTTCAATGAATTTTTCCGCTCTTAAAAACCTCTTTTCTTCCGCAATATCTGCCGCAAACGTTAAAATTTACGACCGAGCAAAAAACGACCCGTTACTTAAAGGAATGGGGACTACCGTAGTTGCGCTTATCGCATTCGGTTCAAATGCATATGCGGCGCATGTCGGAGACAGCCGTGTTTACTGCGCGGACAGCGCGGGAATAACTCAGATAACAGAAGATCATTCGGTTGTCCAGCAGATGATTAATTCGGGAACCATTACAAAAGAAGAAGCTCTTGTAAGTCCGTATAAACATCTCATAACGCGTGCTCTCGGTCTTGAGGAAACCGTATCGTTTGATTTTACATCCGTTGCGTTTGATAAATCAAGCAAATTAATCCTGTGCTCCGACGGTCTTTCAAATATGGTCAGTGATGAGAAAATTTTATCTCTTGTTTCCGATTCGAACGCTCATGAGTATGCGCACCGGCTTATTGACGCCGCAAACGAGGCGGGCGGCACCGATAACAGCACCGTAGTGGTTATAGCCAACTGAGAGGAAGTGTGAATATGGATAATTATATAGGATGCAAATTCAGCGACAGATATCTGATCAAAGAGGTGATCGGAGTCGGCGGAATGGCTGTAGTCTATAAAGCGTATGATGAAATAGACGATAAAACGGTTGCCGTTAAAATTTTAAAAGACGAATTTCTTGCAAATGAGGATTTCAGACGCAGATTTAAAAATGAATCAAAAGCAATCGCCATACTTTCACATCCGAATATTGTTAAGGTTTATGACGTTAACTTCGGCGAAAAACTCCAGTATATAGTAATGGAATATATTGAAGGCATTACGCTTAAAGAATATATCGAAACGAAAAAAATTATTGATTGGATGGAAGCCGTTCACTTTTCCATGCAAATTTTAAAGGCACTTCAGCACGCGCACGACAAGGGCATTATTCACCGCGACATAAAACCGCAGAATATTATGCTTTTGCAGGACGGAACGATAAAAGTTACAGACTTCGGAATTGCGCGTTTTAACAGGGGCGACACTCGTACAATTACCGAAAACGGAGCTATCGGCTCTGTTCATTATATAAGTCCCGAACAGGCAAGGGGCGATTTTACCGATGAAAAATCGGATATTTATTCCGTAGGCGTCGTTATGTATGAAATGCTTACCGGACAACTTCCTTTTCAGTCCGATTCTGCTGTTTCCGTAGCTATTATGCAAATGCAGAAGGCCGCCGAAATGCCCAGAAAAATCAATCCGTCTATTCCCGTCGGTCTTGAACAGATAACAATGCGCGCCATGCAGAAAAGTCCGCGCGACAGATACCAATCCGCTGCCGAAATGCTCCTTGACCTTGAGGAGTTTAAAAGAAATCCGAATATAAAATTTGACTATGAATATTATATTGACAAGCAGCCGACGCGTTATGTTCCGCCTATCAGCGACAACGTTATAAACGCTTCACGCGACAATTCGGTTTCCTCAGTGCAGACAGAAACGAATATTGATGACAGAGATTATTATGAGGATGATATTCCGAAGAAAAAAAATGTTACAATGCCGATTCTCATTGCAATTATCGCCGTTCTTGTTGCCGGAATAGGATTTACATGCTATCATTTCTTTTTTAAGGATAAGAACGCGCTTATAGTTCCGGATTTTACCGGCCTTCTCATAGATGAGGTCGATTCCAAATATCCCGAGTTTTCCAAATATATAGAGAAAAACCCTGTATATACAACAGAACACGAAGCGGGTAAGGTGTTTAATCAGAGCGTAAAAAAAGGAACAGATTTAAGCAAGCAGTCGAATAAGGTTATAAAACTTGATTATGCCGATAATGCGAGTATGCAGCAAATTCCCGCATTTACTGCCGAAACCACGCTTGAAGCATATCAGACCCAGCTGAAGCTTCTTAATTTTAATGTTAAACTCGAACCGAAGGTTACCTCGGATTATAAGCTCGGACAGATAATCAGCACATCTCCGGAGGTCGGTTCTTATCAGCAGTCGGGCTCTGTCATTACCGTTGTTTATGCGGCAGACGATACTACCGTTGCAATTCCCGACTTTGTCGGTTCTGAACTTTCCGACGCTCAGAATGATTTGAAGAAAATCGGATTTAAGAGTGAAAGAATAAAAGTGGAATATGAAACCGTAAGCGATAAAACCCTTATAAATCATGTTATCAGACAGTCAATAGAGCAGTCAACGTTCGTCGACCCGGAAACTGCGGATATAACGATTTGGGTAGGAAAGGCTCAGGAGCCGAAACAGGCTCAGTGCTCGTTCCTTCTGCCTGATTTATCCGGATATAATGATGAACAGCTGAGAAAGGTTGTAATTTTCGATACCGACGGAAATATTATAACCGAAAGCAATGTAAAGCTTGACGGTTCATTGTTTTCGTTTACTGTAAGCGGAAACGATAATAAGGAGTATTACGCTGAGATAGATTCTCAGAAGGTTTGTACGATAACGGTTGATTTTACGAAGGATACCCCCGAGGTTAACGTAGAGGCTTTAGGTTTTTCGTACACGCCTCAGACAACAAAGCCGGCTGCCGAAGTTGTACTTCCGGATGTTGCGGGTCTTACTCAGGACGAGGCATGCGACGCGGTTCTTGCGGCAGGATTCCCTTCATGTGAAATTGTAAAAATGTCCTCGACGACAGTTCCCGAGGGATACGCCATAAGCGCCGATACCCAGAGTCTTAAAACGGAGTTTACGAAAGAGGAAGCTATGAATGAAAGGGTAACTATATTCATAAGCAAAGGTCCCGACTGATGATACTTGAAAAATGTATTATCCTTAAAGGTATAGGCGGTTTCTACTATGTCAGGTCGCAGGACGGTATTATATACGAGTGTAAGGCGCGCGGAATTTTCAGGAAGGAGCAAATAATTCCGCTTGCAGGTGATTATTGTGATATCGAATCCGACATTGAATCGGGTAAGGGTACAATAATAAGAATTTACGACAGAAAAAACTTTTTAACGCGGCCTCCTGTTGCAAATATCGATAAGTTGATTATTGTTTCCTCTGTGTCAGAACCGAAGCCGAATCTCACTGTTATAGACCGTCTTACGGCTCAGGCAGCGGATAAAAACATTGAACCTGTTGTTATATTTTCAAAATGCGATCTTGCCGAGGCGGATGAATATGTTTCCGTATATAAAAAATGCAATATAATGTCATTTGCCGTATCGTCAAATAAAAATTTAAATATCGAAGTTTTTTCCGATATATTTAAGGATTCCGTTTGCGCTCTTACGGGAAATACCGGCGTAGGAAAGTCGTCCCTATTGAATGCAGTCGCTCCTGAGCTTAGACTTGAAACGTCACATATAAGCAAAAAGCTTGGAAGAGGCAGACATACGACAAGAAGTGTGGAGCTTTTTGAATTATTCGGCGGGTATATAGCGGATACTCCGGGTTTTTCCGCGCTCGATTTTGAAAATACCGAATTGATTACAAAGGAAAATCTTCCGTTTTGTTTTCCCGAATTTATCGATTATATCAGCAAGTGCAAATTTGTATCATGTTCTCATGTCAATGACAAAGGGTGCGCTGTCGTTGACGCGGTAAACAACGGCGCAATACCGGAGTCAAGGCATAAAAGTTACTGTATAATGTATGACGAAGTCAAATCATACAAAGCATGGCATGATAAAGAAAAAGGGAGTCGAACTCCATAAGTCCAAAACGCACCGTCTCACGACTTTGGGAACTGTTTTTCCCTTGAAATACGTCAGTATTCCTGCGGGAAAGAACCGTCCCCATAGACGCAATCCGCTTTATTTTGGGTGCGAAGCGGAAAGAGGGTGGATATAAACCTTATGGGTTCGGCTCTCTTTTGCTATACAGTAACAACAATTCAATCCCTCCGTATAATGGAATGAAGTCTGTGTACGGGGGGATATTTATATGCGAAGAAAAAAATCGCCTGTGGGATTTATAACTATCGCCCTGGGCTTCGGCGTTATCGCGATGTGTATTTTCCCCACTAAATTTTTAATATTTACACTCTCCGTTTTTCTTATTATATGCGGAATGATGATTTTGCTTAAATGCTGAAAAGGGGTGGAAGATATGGTTGTTAAAGTTATCGAGTCTCCGAAATGTCTGAAGGGTATCTTAAGATTTGTGTTTGGAATAAAAAAAGCGAATGAGTAAAAAAATACGGCTTCCGGTGTAAATCGGAAGCCGTGAATTGTAATAATACAACGATTGCCGGCATAACAATTAATGAATCAAAAAAAGGAGTGTTTAATCATGGAACTGCAAATCACAAAAGACGAAGTGCTTAAAAAAAATGTACGATATATGGGCGCCGCGGAGGAAACGGTTGAAACGGTCGTAAATCTCCCCGATTACTGCGCTGAGATAAATAAAGCTGTAAATACGGATGTGACTGCAAATATTAACGGAGTTTGGGTCAATTCCGGAAAAATAGTTGCCGACGGAAATGCTGTTTTCAGACTCCTTTATACCTCGGATTCGGGAAAATGCGAGGTTTATGAAACTATTGTTCCGTTTTCAAAAAAAATAGATATTCCCGGCGTCACCGAAACTGATTTCGTAGTCGTAACAGCTTGCTGCGAACAGACTTCATGCCGCATTTCGGGACCGAGATGCGCAGAACTTAAATGTTCAATATCTCTCGATATACATGACGAGTATATCGATAAGAGTGAAATTATTTCCTCGTGTGCCGAGGCTGACATAATGAAGCTTGAACATACATATACAAAAAAGACGCTTACAGCTTGCGAGGTGAATACCTTTACAGTTTCGGACTCGTTTGACAGCAGGACGGGCGCCGATGTCAGAATATACAGGACGGATGTTACCGCCTGTATTAACGAATATAAATGCATAAAAAATAAAATGATGCTGAAAGGAATTTATCTGCTTAAAATCATAACTCTTAATAATGACGGCGATTTGTGCACTCAGAATGAATCGATGCAGTTCAGTCAGATATTCGATATTGATACACTTGACGAAAATTCAGAATGCAGAAACAGACTCAAGGTATGTTCTGTAAATATTTCTTCAGCGTCCGACAGAACATTACAGAGGGGCAGATTTGAAATATCGGTAACCTCCGTTATTGCCTCAGATGTATATAACGACGTTCACATATGCTGCATCGAAGACGCTTTTTCCCCGAAATATGAACTGTCGCTTTCAAGCGGAGAAATAAAATGCAGCGAATTAATCAGCGAACCGTCACAACTTTTCAGAGTTTCGATGAAGATTGATATTTCAGCATATCCCGAAGCGGAGATTGCTGACATATGCGTGCGAAAATTGAAATACACATCGATGATTACAGACGACAAATGGAATGTTTCCGGAAATATCTTTTTTGATATTATTCTTAAAATGCCGGATTCCGGGTACATCTTTACTCAGCGTGCCGAGGATTTTTCATTTTCAAAACCTTCCGATATTGAATCCGCCGGAGTTTCGTGTGAAACGGAAATGTATATAAACAATATGGTTTTCACTCCGGAATCCGATTCGTCATTGGGGATCGACGTAGAATTTAACGTTTCGTTTATCGGTGTTAAAAATACCGATTACAAGGCTGTCGCCGATATGTCCGCGTCTGCCGTATTGAAAGAAAAATACGACGCGTTTTCCGTAAATATTTACTTTGCCGAAAAGGGCGAAAGCGTATGGAATATTGCAAAGTCGCACAAAGCAGACCCATTGATGATAAAAAAACTCAATTCAATAGAATCCGATATTCTTGACGATAAAAAAGCGCTGATTTTTTCAGCCTGAAATTAATTGTTAATTGTTATATTCTTCCAGCCTCGACGCCGCAATGCTGAGAGGCTTTTTTTACCCGCAATTACAACGTTATTCTTATATTGCAGTTTGATTTAATGCTGATTATGTAAGGAAATATGGGATAACTGTGTCATAAAACATGTCCTGTGCTCATATAGATTAGCAAATGAAATAATGAGCGGAGGATATAAAGATGACAGATACAAGCATATACGGCGATATTGCGCGCCGTACGAACGGAGATATTTACATAGGAGTTGTCGGTCCGGTACGTACGGGTAAATCGACTTTTATAAAACAGTTTATGGAAACCGTTGTTTTACCGAACCTCGGTTCGGATTCGGCTAAGGCGAGAGCTGTAGACGAACTGCCTCAGTCTGCGTCGGGGCGTACCATTATGACAACAGAACCTAAATTTATTCCGGAACAGGCTGCCGAAATTCAACTTGACAACAATGCTCGTTTCAAGGTCAGAATGATAGACTGCGTAGGATATATTGTACCGAGTTCGTTAGGGTATATAGAAGGCGAGCAGCCCAGGATGGTTAAAACGCCGTGGTATGACGAGGATATTCCGTTTAATATGGCGGCGGAAATCGGAACACAGAAGGTAATCAGCGAGCATTCGACCATCGGGCTTGTCGTAACGACGGACGGAAGCATAAGCGATATACCGAGATATGAATACGAAGAAGCCGAAGAACGCGTTATAAACGAGCTGAAAAGTATTAATAAACCGATGATAGTTCTTTTAAATTGTACAGATCCGGATTCCGCCGGGGCTAGAAGCTTAAGTATCGAGCTTTCATCAAAATACGGCGTAACGGTTCTGCCGGTCAATTGTCTTGAACTGAACGAGGACAGAATAAAAACAATAATGTCTGAGGTTTTGATGGAATTTCCGGTAAGAGAGGTAAGCGTTGCATTTCCGGTTTGGATGAAAGCATTGCCGAATGAACATAAAATAAAAAGTTCTCTTTTCGACTCTGTCAGAGCAAACGCCGGAAATCTTGTAAATATGCGGTGCGTCGACGTTATGCGCAGAGATATCTCACAAGAAGAATTTATTCAAACGGCGCATATTGCCGATATTGACCTCGGAACGGGTAAGGCTGTTATTTCCGCAGACGTGGAGAAAAGCGTCTTTTATTCGGTACTGTCCGACATATCGTCTCTCGATATTAAATCAGAGGCCGATCTCATGGAGTGCATGAAAACAATGTCAGATACGTCGCGCAAATATTCGAGAATCAAAACAGCACTCGATGAGGTCGAGGCGTCCGGTTACGGAATTGTAATGCCGACGATAGATGAAATGACTCTCGAAGAGCCTGAAATTATGAAACAGGGCGGAAGATACGGAGTAAGACTCAAAGCGAGTGCGCCGTCAATACATATGATGAAGGCAAATATCCAGACGGAAGTTGCTCCTATTGTCGGAAGCGAAAGTCAAAGCGAAGAACTTGTCATGTACCTGTTGAATGAATTTCAGGAAGATCCTGTAAAAATATGGCAGTCGAACATATTCGGAAAGTCTCTTGACGACCTTGTAAACGAAGGACTGAAGAATAAGCTATATCATATGCCGACCGAAGCGAGAATGAAGCTTCAGCAGACGCTTGAACGCGTTATAAACGAAGGATGCAGCGGGCTTATCTGCATTATAATATAAAATAAAATTCAATTGAAAAATCCGAGATTCGTTTAAAACGCATCCCGGATTTTTTGGCGATTATTAAATGTTGAATTTTTTTGATTCTTCTACCGCCATTTTATCACAAAGTTCATTTTCGGGATGGCCGGCATGTCCCTTTATCCAAGTAAAAGTGACCTTATGTGTTTCAAGAAGCAAAAGCAGTTTGTCCCATAGGTCGGGATTTAATGCGGGTTTTCCGTTGGATTTTTTCCAGTTCTTCTTTTTCCATGAATAGACCCAGCCTTTTGTAACAGAGTCGCACACGTATTTGGAGTCGGATATAACATTAACTTCACACGGTCTTTTTAATGCCGAAAGTCCGGAAATTACAGCCGTCAGCTCCATTCTGTTGTTTGTTGTGTTACGTTCGCCGCCGGACATATGTTTTTCATTTTTCCCAAGCCGAAGTATCGCTCCCCAGCCTCCCGGTCCCGGATTGCCCGAACATGCTCCGTCGGTAAAAAGCAAAACCCCTTTTGTATATTCCATATCATCACCGAGTAAATAATATCATAAAAATTAATAAAAAGAAATACCTTACTTATAAAATCCCGTATTGCGAACAAAATATTACTGATAAATTTCAGCAGAGAGCTTTCTTGATCAGGCGCGGTTCGATTTGACCCTCCCTGTGCGTATCTGCTGTGTTATGATAAATAATCAGGAGGAATTTTATGAAAGCTGTAATTCTTGCGGGCGGACAGGGAAGCAGACTTAGGCCGTTGACATGCGATGTACCTAAACCTCTTATGACGGTTCTTGCCAAACCGACGGCGGAATATATTATAGATTTGCTTATTTCATACGGATTTGACGATATCTGCTTTACATTGGGATATTTAAGCAATGAAATGGTTGAATTTATTAATAATCTGAATGTAAAACTCGAAAAAGTGAAATTGAGTTATTATATAGAGGAAAAGCCTCTCGGAACGGCGGGATGTCTGAAAAAGATTTTTCCGAAAAAAATCGGATGTGATATTTTAGTCATAAGCGGGGACTGCATATGCGATATTGACCTCGAAAAAGCGATGAAATACCACATTGCAAAAAAAGCCGACGCAACCATCGTATGCAAGGAGATGAAAAATACAGACGAATACGGTACAGTCTGTGCGGACGAGGAGAACAGGGTGGAGGGATTCTGTGAAAAAGCAGATAAAAACCATGCTGTTTCTTCTCTTGCAAACTGCGGAATATATATTCTTTCGGATAAAACGGTTCAGCATTTGACAAAATATGATTCATGCGATTTTTCAAAGGATATTTTTCCTGATATGCTAAAAAATTCAATGAATATCTACGCATATAATACAGATTCGTACTGGTGCGATATCGGTGATACCGTTCAGTACAGAAAATGCGTATTCGACGTTCTTAATGCAAGAGTTAAAACCAATCTGAATATACCCGCAGACGGTATTATTTCATATTCGGATAATCTCGTTTCAAATGATGTATCGTTCGTTCCGCCCGTATTTATTGGAAATAACGTTAAAATTTCGAAGGGCTGTATTCTCGGACCGAACGCCGTAATTGAGGATAATTCCGTTATTCTTGAGGGAGTGAAAATAAAAAATTCGGTAATCTGTCAGTCTGCGCTTATTGAAAGCGGTTGCGACATTACGGGAGCCGTTATCGCAAAGAACTGTACGCTTAAAAACTCTTGTACCGTTCTTGAGAATGCATGTATAGGTTCAGGGTGTGTCATAGGAGCAAGAACAACGATTAAAGAAAGCGTGCTGATATGGCCGGGAAAAAAAATCCTTTCTTCCTCGTCCGTTTCGGAGGATGTACGTGAAGGCAGGTATTTTGACGAATTAATTACGGACGGCGGCGTTTCCGGCAGAACATTCCGTGAGCTTAGAACAGATAAGTGCTGCAGAATCGGAATGGCGGCCGGAAGTTGTCTTAAAAACGGCATTTTCGGAATCGGATACGACGATGATAAATCGTCAAAGGCACTTGCTCTGTCAATGATTTCGGGTTTGATTTCCTCCGGATGTACAGTATATGATTTCGGAGAATGTTATTCGTCGCAGCTTCAATTCTGCATTTCATACAGTTCGGCGGAATCCGGAGCGTTTATTAAAACGGAAAACAGAGAAACGTCAATAAGACTTTATGAAAAATTCGGTCTTCCGCTGACAAGAAACCATGAACGTGAAATAGAGTCACGGTACAAAAAGGACGATTTTGTTTATTCCGAAAACGGAGTCTGTATCGATATGCTCGACATGCGAAGAATTGAAGAGATATACTTCGGAAAGCTTTTTTCTCTTTGCTCGGATTTGAGCGGAAACGTAAAATATTCATATTCATGCCCAAACAGGCTTATAACGGATGTGATTAACAGATGCACTTTTCTTTTTTCATCGGGAACGGCGAGGTATCCCTGCTTTGAAATTGACTCATCGGGTGAAAAAATCAAAGCGATCGATGAAGAAAACAGAAAAATCGACTATGCGCATTTGCTTATGATATGCGTCTTTGATGAATTTAAAAAAGGAAGAAGCGTTTGCGTTAAGACGGACGCTCCGAAAGTTATAGATACGGCTGCCGAAAAATTCGGATGTGATGTTATAAGAATTTCAAATTCATCGTATGGGACATACTCCGACAGGGTTTACAGACTTTCGGAACGCTGTCTGTTCAGTTTTGATTCGGTTTTTATGATGTTTAAGGTTTTGTCTGTTATGAGTAAACGAGGAAAATCTCTTGCGTCTTTATATGACGAGCTGCCGGGCGTCGAACTTATAAAGCGTGAAATAGATACCTCCTTGCTTCCGTCTCAAATAGGAAAAGTTTTTAATGTTCGCAAGACAGACCCCGTATACGGATACAGAGTTTATTTTCCGAACGGCACTGCCCTTATTTCAACAACTTCAGACGGCAGAAGGATAAAAATTTTGGCAGAATCCGTTTCAACGGAAATTTCCGAGTCGCTTTGCGAAGAGATAGAGGATAAAATAAAGTCGTCGTATCTTGACACGGACGCGTTAAAAGAGTAAAATACAGTTATTAGTGCCCTAATGGGCTTTACATATTTTATTTTAAACTTTATTATATATTTGAGTATATATGCATTTTATATTTAAGGAGTCGATCATGAACACAAACAATCGGAACATATCAAAAAATGAACAGAAAAAAAAGAAAAACAATTTCGACGCTTTAGACTCTGCAGTAAAAAAATACGGAAAGCTTGATATGGCTAAAACCGCAGAGATGAAAAAGAACCGTAAGGAAAACGGAGATTCAAAAAAGAAAACCAAATCAAAAAGAGAAAATATAAAATCGGAAACAGCAAAAAAAACATCCGGAACAGACAAAAACAACGGCGTGCGAAAAAAGAAAAATGCTTTAAATTCAAAGCATAGACAGGGACAAAAAAACGCTCAACCCGTTCTTCCTGTGAAAATCGGTTTTCTCGGAGGACTTAACGAGGTTGGAAAAAATCTGACAGTTATAGAATACGGTGACGATATAATCATTATCGACTGCGGACTGGCTTTTCCCGACGCTTCAATGCTCGGAGTTGATTTGGTAATCCCCGATTTTACTTATATTGAAAAAAACAAAGAAAAAATCCGCGGTATTTTTGTAACCCACGGACATGAGGATCATATCGGAGGCATACCGTATCTGTTCAACGTTATTAACGTTCCTCTTTATTCTACACAGCTTACGATAGGTCTTATCGAAGCAAAACTTAAAGAGGCTAAAAAACTCTCAAAAGCAAAGCTTAAGGTTATTTCCGCCGGAGATAAAATTAAAGCCGGCGGTTTTACAGTTGAAGCGATTCATATGAATCATTCGATTCCCGACGCTCTTGCATTTGCAATAAAATGCGAAGCGGGTACGATTGTTCACACGGGTGATTTTAAAATCGACTGTACCCCGATAGACGGCGGTATGGCGGATCTTGCGAGGCTCGGAGAACTCGGAAACGAGGGTGTTCTCTGTCTTATGTCGGATTCGACAAATTCCGAGCGTCCCGGATATACCGAGAGCGAACGTAAAGTAGGGGAGTCGTTTGAAAACCTTTTCAGACGAGCCGGCAAACGTCGTCTTATAGTTGCAACCTTCGCCTCAAATGTTCACAGGGTTCAGCAGATAATAAACGTTGCCCAATCCCTCGGAAGGAAAGTTGCCCTTTCGGGCAGAAGCCTTGAGAACGTTGTTGCGATTGGTCAGCAGCTCGGATATCTGAATGTGCCGAAGGGTATTATAATCGGAATCGACGCTATAAAACAATACGCGGACGACGAGCTTGTTCTTATAACGACAGGCAGTCAGGGCGAACCGATGTCTGCGCTTACAAGGATGGCAATGTCCGATCACAGAAAGGTTTCGATAGGCCCGAACGACTGTGTAATTATTTCGGCAAATCCCATTCCCGGAAACGAAAAAACGGTCGGTAACGTTATCAATGAGCTTATGAAACTCGGTGCGCATGTTGTTTATGAGCGGATGTATGACGTTCATGTTTCCGGACATGCATGCCAGGAGGAGCAGAAAATTATTCTCGGACTTGTAAAGCCGAGGTTCTTTATTCCGGTTCACGGTGAACAGAAACATTTGCAAAAGCATGCAATTACGGCTCAGCTAATGGGTATTTCTAAAAATAATATTGTTTTAACTTCAAACGGCAACTGCGTATCTCTGTTTGAGAATGATTATACCGTTACAGATATTCCGGCCGGCAATGTATTCGTAGACGGTTACGGAGTAGGCGACGTCGGAAGCGTTGTTTTAAGAGACAGAAAGCTTCTTTCCGAGGATGGGATTATCGTAGTTTCGTTGGTTCTCGATTCTCTTACGGGATATCTCGTTTCCGAACCTCAGATATACTCAAAGGGTTTTATATTTATGAAAGAATCAAGCGAACTCTTTAATGAAATGAACTCACGTATCGTGCGCATTACGGATTCGTATTCCGATAAGGGACGACACGATATAAATTCTTTGAGAAATAAAGTAAGGGACGATATTTCGAGATTTGTATATGACAGGACGAAAAAGAGTCCTGTTATATTACCGGTTATAAGTGAAGTATAACATATAAATATTAATGTCGGAGGCTTTCACTCTTGAGATTCAAATCGGCTTTTAAATATTATGCCAGCAATATTCTCTCTGTTTTGATGGTTATTGCCATGTCGTGCATAATGCTAATAGAAAACAGAATAGTCGGTCTTGTTATGCTGAGCATATCCGCCGTGTTTGCGATTATTCTCTGTCTTTTGAGAATAAACGAGTTCAGGCATCTGAAAAATTCGGTTATACTAATAAACGAATCTCTTTCGGAAATTAACAAAGACAGAATATGCACGGTTCCGCTTCCGTTTGCAATATGTTCAAAGGACGGCAGAATTATATGGTACAATGATTCGTTTGCGTCCTGCGCGGCCGGGCATGATGATTTCAGCGAGGATATGTTTTCGGATATTATTTCGGATTTTGAACTTGACGGCGCAAATTATACCAGAGCTATTGATATTTTTGAGCGTAAATATTCAGCCTTTATTTCATCCGTAAAAACGGATTCCGATTCCGTTTACCAGATTTATCTGATAGACGATACATATTATAAGGACATTGAAAGCGAGTATAATTTTTCCCGTCCTGTTGTAATAATGATATCGGTTGATGCCGCCGACGAAGCGTCGGTTGTACTTTCCCACAGTCTTTATACGTCGTTTATCTCCGATATTGAGAAGAAAATTACCGAGTGGTTCTCCGACAAATCGTGCATTACCAGAAAGATCGGAGATAACAGGTTTATGGCTGTTACAGAGTACAGAAACCTGTTAAAGATGATTGAATCAAGATTTGACATTATGGATGATGTCAGAAATTATAGGATAAATGATAAAACGTCAGGATTTACGCTTTCGATTGGAGTAGGAACAGGCGGACTTGCAACGGAATGCGAGCAGTTTTCAAAACAGGCTCTTGATATGGCGCGCGGCAGAGGCGGCGATCAGACTGCAATTAAAAACGGTGAAAACTATCAGTTTTTCGGAGGAGTTTCCGATGGGGTCGAAAAACGCGGTCAAATTCGTTCGCGCCTTATAGCAAAAGCGATTGAAGAAGCAATTAAAAACGCTTCCAATGTTATAATTATGGGACATACCGGCTCTGATCTCGACGCTCTCGGTTCTGCGGTCGGACTTGCCTGTGCGGTCAGGAACCTTGATACAAATGTTAATATTGCCGTTGACGAAAAAACGTCGCTTGCAAAACCGCTGATAAATCATTATAACGATCACACGGATGACAATCTGTTTATCAGTCCTGCCGCCGCAAGGCAGCTTGCCGACCAGGATACGCTTCTTATTATAACTGACGTTATGCGAAGCAGAATTGTAGACAGTCCGGAGCTTTATGCCGAGATTAATAACGTTGTCGTAATCGACCATCACAGAATGTCGGTAGATCATATCGAAAACGCGTTGGTATTTTATCATGAGCCGACTGCATCATCTGCGAGCGAAATGGTGACCGAGATAATTGAATATATGCCTTCAAAACCGAGACTTTCCCCTGTAGAGGCGGAGTGCCTTCTTGCCGGAATATATTTGGATACTAAGAATTTTACACTTAAATCCGGGGTCAGGACATTTGAAGCCGCCGCGTATCTTAAAGATATGGGAGCGGATACAATTTCCGTCAGAAAAATGTTTTCGGCTTCTATGGAGGAATATAAGCTGGTTAATTCCATAGTTGCAAACGCCGTATTTAAATCAAACTATGCTCTTGCCTATACAGATGTTACAGGTTCCGAAGTGCATATTGCGGGGGCAAAGGCGGCGGACGAACTTCTTAATATCGATAATGTCGACGCGTCTTTCGTCGCATATTACAATACGAAGGGTATTTCCGTTTCGGCGCGAAGCTACGGAAGGATAAATGTTCAGCTTATTATGGAAGACATCGGCGGAGGGGGTCATCAGACAATGGCCGCCGCGCAAATTAATACAAAATCTTTTGATGAAGTTTTTGAAAAACTTAACAATTCAATAGAAAAATTTATTTAAATCCGGAGGATAATAAAATGGAAGTTATACTTAATCAGGATATAAAGGAGCTTGGCAAAAAAGGTCAGAAGGTTAACGTTGCCGAGGGATACGCGAGAAATTTTCTTCTTCCCAGGAAGCTTGCCGTTGAAGTTAACGCACAGGCAATAAACGAGATGAAAAACAGAGAATCTTCAAAACAGCATAAAATCGACGTTGAGAAATCAGCAGCGAACGAAGCGTCAAAAAAACTTACGGATAAAATTGTCAGAGTAACCGCAAAAGCCGGTTCGGGCGGCAGACTGTTCGGTTCAGTTACCGCAAAAGACGTAAGCGAGGCTATAAAAGAGCAGTTCGGCTTGGATATAGATAAGAGAAAACTTGTATGTCCCGAAATGAAAAATTTCGGAACTTATAACTGCGAAGTAAAACTGTACAGCGGAATTACCGCTTCGATTAAAGTTTCAATAGGAGAGTAATTATGGCTCAAGACGCATTCCGAAATTCGGATATGTCAAAACTGCCGTTCAGCCTTGAGGCGGAGCAGGCGGTTTTGGGTGCTATTCTTCTCGATCCTTCATGCCTGTCTCAGGTAACAATGATTTTAAAACCCGATTATTTCTATCTGCCGCAGCATAAGGCGATTTTTTCGACAATTATTGCTCTTGACGCGGCAAAGGGCGGTAAAATTGACCCGCTTCTTGTCCTTGACGCTTTAAGAAATGAAAAAATATATGATGACGAATCGGGCAAAACATACCTTTTCCAGCTTTCAAAAAATGTACCCTCTACGGCAAATGTAGAATCGTATGCAAAAATTATCAGGGAAAAATTTTATATTCGTTCTCTTATCTCGACAACCTCAGAGATAAACGAGCTTGCGTCCGATGAATCAATGTCCGCAGACGCTCTGCTTGATATGGCGGAACAAAAAATATATGATATCCGTCAGGGAAAAACCGTAACGGGACCTGCGTCAATCGGCGACGTCTTAAAAGACGTTTATGTTAATTTGTATCAGCTGTCCTCGGACGACAGAGCGGAATATGCCGGTTTCCCGACGGGATTTTCCGATCTTGACAGAATGATAACGGGTCTGAATCGTTCCGATCTTGTTCTTATAGGTGCGCGCCCCGCTATGGGTAAAACAAGTTTTGCGTTGAACCTTGCAAGAAATGTTGCCGTTTACGGAAAACGTCGGGTTTTATTCTTTTCATTGGAAATGTCTAAAGAACAGCTTGCACAGCGCGTTCTCTCAACCGAAGCGCGCGTTCAGAGTACAAAATTCAGAACAGGCAATCTTAAACCCGACGAATGGGAGCGCATTGCAAACGCTTCTGTTTTTCTGTCCGATATAGAGCTTTATTTTGACGATACATCAAATATAACAGTACCGGAGATGAAGGCGAGGGTCAGACAGCTTAAAAATGTTGATTGCGTAATAATCGACTATCTTCAGCTTATGACAGGCAGTAAAAAAACGGATAACCGAGTTCAGGAAGTGTCTGAAATTACAAGAAGTCTTAAGCTTATGGCAAAGGATTTGAGGATTCCGGTAGTTACATGCGCACAGCTTGCCAGAAGAACCGAGGAGAAGGGACGTTCCCATAAGCCTCAGCTCTCGGATTTGAGAGAATCCGGCTCAATCGAACAGGACGCCGATATTGTTTTGATGCTTTACAGGGAAAATTATTATAATACCGACGATAACAACACGCCTGTTGACGAAATAAGAGTTGACACCGCGGAAGTTCTTATACAAAAAAACCGTCACGGTCCGACAGGAAGCGTCGGACTTGCGTGGAATCCCGACTTTACAATGTTTACAAGCAGGGAGCGGGAGTTTGATGAGGAATAAAGTATACAATACCGTTAAAAAATACAATATGATTGAAGAATCCGATACTGTTCTGATTGCCGTTTCCGGAGGCGCCGATTCTGTTTCTCTGCTGCATGTTTTGACGTCTTTGCAAAAGGATCTCGGTTTTGAAATTGCCGCTGCGCATGTTAACCATATGATAAGAGGCAGCGAGGCAGACAGAGATGAACGGTTTGTTCGCAATTTATGTCGGGAGTTTAACGTTCCGTTAGAAGTCGGCAGATTCAATATTCCCGAAATTTCAAAAGAAACAGGAGAAAGCGAGGAACTCTGCGGACGCCGTATTCGTTACGCGTTTTTTGAGCGGATCGCTCCCGGATCAAAAATTGCAACGGCTCACAATCTTAATGACTGCGCGGAAACCTTTTTTCTAAATCTTGCAAGAGGCGCGGGTCTGAAAGGGCTTACGGGGATTCCTCCCGTAAGAGATAATATTATAAGACCGTTGATTGAATGCGAACGTGATGAAATTGAATTTTATTTGAGAGAAAAAAATCTTTCTTTTGTTACGGATTCGACGAATCTTTCCGACGATTATACAAGAAATAAGATCAGACATTCTGTCGTGCCTGTAATGAAAGAAATTAATTCTTCTTTTTTTTCCGTATTTCTCAGAAATACAGATTCACTAAAGGAAGATATGCTATATATTGAAAACGAAGTCGAACGAGTATACAATTTTATAAGCGATAAAAAGAAAATCGAAATTTCTTTTCTGCTTGGACTTGACAACAGTATAAGAAACCGTATATTGTCAAAACTTATAACGGAAAATACATCTTTATCCGCTCAACTGCGTCATATCGATATAATAAACGCAAATTTGAAAAAAGGCTCGGGAGCTCTTATGCTCAGTCCCGTTTTTACGGCGAAAATCGAAAAAGGATATTTATTGTTTAAAGAAAAAAAAGATGATTTTCAAAATGTTCGTATCGATATTTCTCCCGATACTTTTTTTTATAAAACTCCTTACGGTGAAATTGAGTTTGTCTTATTAAACAAAAAATTATCGGAATTTAATGAAAATATAAAAAAAATGTCATTGGATAATTACGCGGATTATGATAAAATTATTTTAAACTCATGTATCAGAACGCGTGAAGATTCCGACCGCTTTACGTTTGTTAACGCCGTTCATTCTTCATCGTTAAAAAATCTGTACAGGGATAAAAAAATTGATTCCGAACAGAGAAAAAATAAACTTTTCATTGCTGATTCGTCGTGTATTCTTTGGAGCGAGGTATTCGGAACGTCGAAGTATGCTTCGATTGACAGCAACACAAAAAGAATTGTAAAAATAATATTCAGGAGGAACATAAATGCTTGAGGATATTAAAGAGGTTTTATATTCCGACGAGGATCTGAAGGCCATAGTAAAAAGGCTCGGCGCTCAGATATCGGAGGATTATAAGGACAGGAAGCTGCTCATGGTCAGCGTTCTTAAAGGTTCTGTCATGATAATGGCTGATCTTATGAGGGAAATAACTATCCCCTGTGAAATTGACTTTATGGCTGTTTCGAGCTACGGAAACGGAACGAAAACATCCGGTGCGGTTAAAATAATAAAGGATCTTGACAGAAATATCGAAGGGTATGATCTTCTTATCGTCGAGGATATTCTCGATTCGGGTAAGACCCTGAGCTATATTCAGGATATTTTAAGCGCAAGAAAGCCTAACAGCATCAGAATCTGTACTCTTTTTGATAAGCCTGAACGCAGACAGGTCGACCTGACGGCGGAATACATAGGAACTGAGGTTCCCGATGAATTTATTGTCGGTTACGGTCTGGATTACGCCGAGAAATACAGAAATCTGCCTTTTGTCGGTATACTTAAAGAGTATGTTTATTCTAAATAAATCCACTGACGGAGGAAAAATTTTTGGAAAGTAAAAATAACAACTGGATGCGATATCTCAGTTATCTTTTAATACCGCTTATACTTATAGGCGCGTTTGCATTGTACTCGAATAATGACGAGACAAAAAGCAAGAAAATTAAATATTATGAGATAGTCGAACTGTTTAAAACCGATCAAATTGCTGAATATAATCTCAACCTTTCAAGCGGAACACTTGAATATAAAACAAAAAATTCCGATGAAACCAGGAAATATACTGTTCCGAGCGTCGATATATTTATCAATGACATTGATTCTTATGTCAAAAATTCGGACTCGATACAATATGATTATACATCGGGTAAAGCCGGTTCATGGCTTTTAAGTCTTTTGCCGACAATTCTTCTTCTTGTGGCTTTGGGCGCATACATGTTCTTTATGTTCAGACGTATGAACTCGTCCGTTATGAATGAAAATAACAGAACCATGAACTTCGGCAAGGTCAGATTGAACGACAATGATAAAAAGCCGAAAACAACGTTTGATGATGTTGCCGGTGCGGATGAGGAAAAAGAGGAGCTTTCCGAACTTGTTGAGTTCTTAAAAGATCCGGGAAAATACAACGCTCTCGGTGCCAGAATTCCCAAGGGAGTTCTTTTAGTCGGACCTCCCGGTACGGGTAAGACTCTGCTTGCAAGAGCTGTAGCAGGTGAGGCGAACGCGCCGTTTTTCTCCATTTCAGGTTCTGATTTTGTGGAAATGTATGTCGGCGTCGGCGCTTCAAGGGTCAGGGATTTATTTTCTCAGGCAAAAAAACATTCCCCCTCTATTATTTTTATAGATGAAATAGACGCTGTCGGCAGACACAGAGGCGCAGGCATGGGCGGCGGACATGATGAACGCGAACAGACGCTTAATCAGCTCCTTGTTGAAATGGACGGTTTCGGTATTAATGAGGGAGTTATAGTGATTGCGGCAACCAACAGACCCGATATTCTTGATCCCGCCCTGCTTCGTCCCGGTCGTTTTGACAGACAGGTTACGGTAGGTTATCCCGATATAAAGGGACGCTGTGAAATTCTCAAAGTTCATGCAAAAGGCAAACCTTTAAGTCCTGATGTGGATTTAAAAGTTATTGCACAGTCTACAGTAGGATTTACGGGAGCAGATCTTGAAAATCTTCTCAATGAAGCCGCGTTGCTTGCCGCAAGACGCGGACTGAAAGCGATAACGATGAGAGAGATTGAAGAGGCGACAATAAAAGTTGTTGTCGGAACGGAAAAACGTTCGCATAAAGTCAACGAACATGATAAAAAGGTTACCGCCTATCATGAAGCAGGTCATGCAATTTCTTCGTATTATCTCGATTCCCAGGATCCGGTTCATCAGGTTTCGATTATACCCAGAGGTATGGCGGGCGGATATACGCTTAACATGCCCAGGGAGGATAAGCTTTATAAATCAAAATCAAGCATGCTTGACGATATAGTGGTTCTTCTCGGAGGACGCGTAGCAGAAGCTGTTATTTTTAACGATATATCGACAGGCGCTTCCAATGATATTGAAAGAGCCTCCGACGAAGCCAGAAAGATGGTTACAAAATACGGTATGAGCGACAAACTCGGCCCTATCACATTCGGTACGGGACATGACGAGGTATTCCTTGGCAAGGATTACAACAGTGTACGTAATTATTCCGAAAATATAGCCGCTCAGATTGATACCGAGGTTGAAAAAATTATACTTGATTCGTATGAACGCTGTAATAAAATTCTTACGACGCATGTTGATAAGCTTCATATCGTAGCAAAGTATCTTATCGATAATGAAAAAATCGACGAGCAGGATTTTGCAGATCTTATGGCAGGAAAGATTGTCGGAGAAACTGAAAAAACGGACGACAATTTCGCCCCCGACGTAAATGCACAGCTCGAATCCGATATTTCTGACAAAGAATAATATAAAAATACAGCAGAGACGTAAAAATTCTCTGCTGTATAATTTTATATTTTAGCGGGGGAGGAAAATTGTATTTTCGTTCCTGACAAACCGTTCCACTCAAGGATTGTAAATATATGTTCGACAAATATATTATTTGTTTTTAATTTTAAATTCCTGTCCGCATGACGGACATCTGACCGTGTGTTCGCCCGGGATTTTTTTTAATTTAAGATTTGCTTTACAATTAGGACATTTTTTGAAAAAGTCGGTTTTCCTGTATTTCCATTTGTTTTTTATTAGGTTAACAGAAGATGTAAATTTATACTTATATAAAAGGTATATTCTGTTTTCCTCTCGCCTTGCCTTAATGTTTTTTGAAAAAACTCGGTAAAAGGCAAAAATCAGAATAACAGTCGGAAATAAAGTTATCAGTCTTCTGATTAAGACGCTTTTAAATGCGATTCCTATAAATGAAAATATGAATAGCAAAACACAGTAAAATATGAGCAGGAATTTATACAGACTGTCGATCCCGTATCTGCCCTGCATGAACTGTGCGAGCTTTAGCATGTATTTATTCACGAAAGTACCTCCAGCTTTGCGGAAACCCTCAGGACAAGACGAGCGTCCGCCGCGGTAATTTTACCGTCTTGATTAACGTCGGAAAGCTTTTTTTGCGCTGCGGTTAAATCTGTCAGCTTTGCTGTATATCTTAACAGTATTCTTGCGTCTGCCGCCGTTATTTTTCCGTTCATGTCAATATCGCCGAGCTGCGCTTCCGGTTTTTCATTCGGGTCGTATTCCGTTCTTACGTAAACATATTTACCGCAAATTTTGCATTCTCCGCGTTTCAATCCGACTGTACCGTTTGCGTCGGGTTTTGTTATAACGGTCCAATCGTCGCATTGATGCCCTGAACTCTGTATAACGTCAATAGCCATAACCTCATTGCAGCGCGTGCACCTTACTTCAGTTTTTCCGTTTTCCTCGCATGTTGCGTCAGTTACCACAGGTTCTCCCTCAATATGTCCGAGCTCTGAGATCACGGCCGTACCTATTAATAAATTATTGCAGTTTTCGCAATATACCTCATATTTTCCTTCTGACTCACACTTTGCAGGCGTAACCTCTTTTAAAGTATATTTATGAGTAATATGCTCCGGAGCAATATTAATCAGCACCTCGCCGCATTCCGTGCATTTGATTTTTCCGTCAGTTCCGATATTACTCTGCTGAGAATGTCCCGTCGGGGGCGTAAGCTTATAGCTTACAATCTCACCGGTTTGTTTATCGGCTTTTTTTATACTGCCGTATTTAGTGCAAGTAGCGGGAGTAACGGTAATCTTCAGATTGTTCTCCTCATATTCGGTTGTTTTTTCAATATCTTTACCTGTTTCCTGTTCTGCGTCCGTTGTCTGCTCCGTATTTGATTCGCTTTTTTTATAGCCGTTATAACCGTTTGTTTTTATGTAGTACGGGTAGTTGAAATAACATATATTCAAGTCAACGTAACCGTTTATTCCGTCTACCGAACCTTTTGATGAATACTGCCATAGGTCGAATTTTCCGGAATAAGAACATTTTGAAACATCCCACTGCGCTATCCACATGGGACGATTTGAAACGGCTTTTTCATTTAAATATGAATCAGCCCATGATTTACTGCAATAGATTCCGGCAAGATAACCGGCATCCTCAATGACCTTGCAGAATGCGTCCGTAATATCGCTGATAAGCGTTTTGCCCAATGACCGCATTGATTCATCCTCGACATCAAAATAAACGGGGAAATCCATTTGATATCCGCCATCGTTCAATGTTTTTACGACAAATTCAGCCTCAGCTTTTGCGTCGTCGACAGTATAAGCAACCGTGTAAAAATAGCAGCCTACGGGAATGGAATTGAGAGCGGCTTGTTTGCAGTTTCTGTCAAATTTACTGTCAAGATGAATTGTTCTCGATTGAGAATATCTTACTCCGATTCTGATAATTGCACCCTGAATATTTTCGTTTGCGGCCTTTTCCCAGTCAATATCGTCCTGCCAGCCTGAAACATCAACAACATTCCATTTTACATTCAGCTGCGTATTATCGGGTTTGGTGTTTTCTGTCGGAGGCAGTTCGCTGTAGTAGGACGCATACTCAAGGCAAATCCATCCGTTTTTATCGGCATATTCTGTATATCCCCAGCCTCCGGATATGGCTGAAACCGTCACAACGGTTCCGTTCGGAATAACTATAGGATTTGATTCGCTGTCAAGTACCTTTGCATTTTCGGTTGACGGACCGTTTCTGAAATTAACGGCGGTTACGGTCTTATATCTTCCGGTAACATAAGGTGTTATCGAATCATAGTCCGGAGAGGCATATCCGAGAATTAATGTATTGTTTATTTCATATGTTATAAGTGTTACGGCGGAATTAATATCGCCGAAAACAGCTTCAATTTTTGAATTTGAACACGAAACAATTATGCCGGCGTTTGAACATTTTGAAAAATCGCCGGTGACTGTTGTTATAAATATTAAATCGCCCGTTTTCGGCGTGTAATCTCCTCCCAATACAGCAGAATATTCAACATTGCCGGAGTCCTCAAATCTGCCTAAAAGAGATTCAATCGTGCCTTTGTACGACAGAACGGACGAGGGAACTCCCGCCTGTTCCGCACACCATGCAACAAAAGACGCGGAGGCGTTGCCTGAATCATCGGTGAATCGATTAATGTATTTATTATTGTCTGAGGAAGCCTTATAGCCTATCTGAGTCTTTGCGACAGAAACGATATCTTCGGCATAGTTACCCGTATTTTTATGGGTATTTTGATAATCGGCAGAAGCGCAGAATGAAAATACCGATATTAAAAGAAAAATGCTCATCAGAGCGGAAATTGTTTTTTTCACTTGCGAAACCTCCCAGTAACGATATCAAAGTTCATAAATGCCGGATTCCAAAATAACAAACTGTGAGTTTAATATACGAAAATATTTAAGTACAGGTTCATCAAACGTCATATAATCGCTGACGTTAAATGTTTTCTTATTAATCGTTCTGATTGAATTATTACCGCTGTCGCATATAAAAATATTATCGTCGTCTGAAAAAAGAGAAACCGGACGGCTGAAGGATGTGTTGTTATCTCCACCGATTCTCATAATAAATTTATTCAATGTCAGGCTGTATTTCGCAACTGCTTTTCTTGCCGGAACGCAACACCACACGCTGCCCGCATCATAAGCCAAATCTCTGCACGGAGCGTCATTATAATAAATATCGCCTGTCCATACAAGCTTTCCTTTTTCATTGAATACTCCCATTTCTCCTGTCGGATAGAGTATAACGGTCGTTCCGTTAGAAAGCCTTACGGAATCGCATGATATGTAATCGCCGAGCTGTGAAACTATTTCTTCAAAATTAGTTCCGAATTTATTTAAAAAATATGAACCCTTTGTAACCGCCGTCAGCTCTCCGGAAATTACATCGTAATGCATGAAAATTATTTTTGAAGAACCGTCGGGCATTTTTTTGTTGCCCGCAAAAATAATACCCTTGGGAAGAGGTATTACATCTATAAAATCAAATTTGACTATTTTATTCATTGTTATCCCCGGCTTTGGAGTTAGTAAAATTAAAGCATAATGTCATAAGACTGTCGTTGAGATGTACGTTTTCGCAGACGGCATTCGGAAAATCCGCGCCGATGTTGTAATGACTGAAATTCCAAAAACAATTAATATTGTTCTCTTCAAGCTTCGTTACAACTGATTTTCCCACGCCCTCCGGAATGCACAGAACCGCGGCGGACGGTTTGTACATCTCGCAGAAGGAATCTATTTTATTGAAGTCGTTAATGATAATTCCGCCAATATTGCTTCCGATAAGGTTTTGATCCGTGTCGAAAATTCCGCACAGATCAAAACCTTTTTTTGTAAAATCAAAATGAGTGGCAATGGCCTTACCGAGATTTCCCGCACCGATAAGAATTGTCTTATATTGACGGTTGATTCCGATTATTTTGCCGATTTCGGCTCGAAGTTGATCGACATTATATCCGTACCCCTGCTGTCCGAATCCTCCGAAACAGTTAAAATCCTGCCGAATTTGAGAGGCTGTAAGCCCCATTTTCGAGGACAGCTCGGAGGATGATATCCTTTTAATGCCCTCATCCGAGAGTATGCCCAGGAATCTGTAATAGCGGGGAAGCCGTGATATAACCGATTTGGAAACATGGCAATCATTTTTCATTTTATATTACCTTCATTCTGATATTGAGCAGTATGCAGATTGAATCAGAGAGACGCGAGAGTGTCCATAACATACTGACCGAATTCACGGCACGAAGCGCCGTCCTCACGTCCGGTTATAACAAGCTTCTTTTCTTCAATCATACAGATATCGAGTGCTCTTTCAAGCTTGTCCGCCTGTTCCTGTTTGCCGATATGCGAAAGAAGCATAACAGACGCTCTGAGCATTGAACACGGGTCGGCATACTGCGCTCTGCCTTCCTTAACCATTCTGGGAGCAGATCCGTGAATAGCCTCGAACATAGCGTATTTCTTTCCGATATTTGCGCTGCCTGCCGTACCTACGCCGCCCTGAAATTCAGCCGCCTCGTCGGTTATAATATCTCCGTAGAGGTTAGGCAGAACAAATACCTTGAAATCACGGCGTCTTTTCGGGTCGATAAGTTTTGCCGTTGTGATATCTATATACCATTCGTCGGTTGTTATATCGGGATATTCCTCTCCGATTTTTTTACAAAGATTAAGGAACTTTCCGTCGGTTGTTTTGATAACGTTTGCCTTTTGAATTATCGAAACTCTGTCTTTTTTGTTGTTTTTTGCAAATTCATAGGCAAGTCTTGCTATTCTTTCGGAACCTTCCGTAGTCGTTACGACAAAATCAACGGCAAGATCGTCGTCAACATTTACTCCTTTGCTTCCGACCGCATATGCTCCCTCTGTGTTTTCGCGGAAAAATGTCCAGTCGATACCTTCTTCGGGGATTTTAACGGGGCGTACGTTTGCAAAAAGATCAAGCGCTTTTCTCATTGCAACGTTTGCGCTTTCAATATTGGGAAGACCGTCACCTGCCTGAGGAGTAGTTGTAGGTCCTTTAAGAATAACCGGGCACTGCTTAAGAGCCGTAAGTACGTCGTCGGGAATCGCTTTCATATGTTCGACTCTGTTTTCGATTGTAAGACCGTCGATATACTTAAATTCAATTTTTCCGTTTTCAACTTCGTCCTTGAGAAGATATTTAAGAACCGCAGCCGCCTCGTTGGTAATCGTAGGTCCGATTCCATCTCCGCCGCAGACTCCGATTGTAAGCTTGTCAAGCTTTGAATAGTCGATAAAATCCTTATCCGCCTTTATTTTGTCCGAGCGTTCGGATTGCTCTCTGATAAGAGCCTCAAATTTTTCAACGGAGGATTTAAGCTGTTCTTCTGTCATAAATAAACTTTCCTTTCGATTATTGTAATTACTTACCGGATGTAAAATTGAGAAGTCCGCCGGCAAGAAGCATGTCTTTTTGTCTTTGTGAAAAATCGGAGATTATTAAATATTCTTCGTCTTTTGTTTCGTTATAAAGAATAATATCTCTGTTTTCAATAATGGATTCCTTAACATTTTTAAGAGTAACCTTATCGAACTTGTCTATCTTATCATAGTCGTCGGGATTTTTAAATGTCATCGGAATAATGCCTGAATTTATAAGGTTTGCCTTATGAAGTCTTGCGAATGATTTGGCGGCAACGGCTCTGATGCCGAGATAGAGAGGTACTAACGCCGCGTGTTCTCTTGACGAACCCTGACCGTAATTGCTTCCTCCGACGATGATTCCGCCGCCGAGCTTTTTGCAATTTTCTGAAAATTCGGGATCGCACTGCTCAAAACAAAACTGCGAAAGATGCGGAATATTGGAACGGTAGGGGAGTATTTTTGCGCCTGCGGGCATGATGTGGTCGGTTGTTATATTGTCGCCGACTTTAAGAATGACCTGAGTCGAAATGCTGTCCTCAAGGGGTTTTCCGACAGGAACGCTTTTAATATTGGGACCGTATTTAATTTCGACCTCATTCGCTTCCTCTGCATTTGCGGGCATTTCAATCATATTGTCGTTTATGAGAAAATGTTCCGGAATTTTAAATTCGGGCATATTCTCGAGAACCTTTACAGGATTTGTGAGTTTGCCTGTTATCGCCGAAACTGCGGCAACTTCGGGAGATACGAGATATATTCCCGCGTCCGCAGTTCCGCTTCTTCCCTCAAAATTTCTGTTGAATGTTCTTAATGAAATTCCCTTTGAATTGGGGGACTGACCCATACCGATGCAAGGACCGCAAGCGCTTTCAAGAATACGTGCGCCGGCGTCAATCATATCGGCAAGAGCGCCGTTTTCTGCAAGCATTGTAAGAACCTGCTTTGAGCCGGGAGCTATTGCAAGACTGACGTTTTCTGCAACCTTTTTCCCTTTGAGAATACAAGCAACTTTCATCATATCGGTAAATGACGAATTTGTACACGAGCCTATGCATACCTGGTCTATGTTAATTTCGCCGATTTCATCAACATTTTTAACATTATCAGGCATGTGAGGCATAGCCGCCATTGGCATAAGTGAAGAAAGATCTATGGTTATTTCCTCATCATAAACAGCGTCGGAGTCGGCTTTAAGCTCGATCCAATCATCCTCTCTGCCCTGAGCCTTCAGAAATTCCCTTGTTGTTTCATCGGAAGGAAATACGGAAGTTGTGGCTCCGAGCTCCGCACCCATATTTGTAACCGTCGCTCTTTCGGGAACGGAAAGCGTGCTTACTCCGTCGCCCGTGTATTCGATAATTTTTCCGACGCCGCCTTTAACGGACATTCGTCTTAATACTTCAAGAATAATATCTTTCGCCGATACCCATGAGTTAAGATGTCCCGTAAGGTTAACCTTAACGACCTTAGGCATCGAAATATAATATGTTCCGCCGCCCATAGCAACGGCAACATCAAGACCGCCGGCGCCCATTGCGAGCATTCCGATTCCGCCGCCGGTAGGCGTATGACTGTCTGAACCGAGAAGCGTTTTGCCGGGCTTGCCGAAACGTTCAAGATGCACTTGATGACAGATACCGTTACCGGGACGTGAAAATCTGATTCCTCTCTTTTTTGCGGCAGACTGAATAAATCTGTGATCATCCGCATTCATAAATCCGTTTTGAAGTGTATTATGGTCTATGTAGGCTACGGAAAGCTCGGTTTTAACTCTGTCAATACCCATAGCCTCAAACTGAAGGTAGGCCATGGTTCCCGTAGCGTCCTGCGTAAGCGTCTGGTCGATACGCAATCCTATTTCGCTTCCCACGGTCATTTCGCCGCTGATAAGATGCGCTTTTATCAGCTTTTGAGCGATATTATAACCCATTATTTTCTCCCCTTTAAAATATTTATATGTTATTATATAATTTTTTTAAATGCATGTCAACATAACGCAGGTAAATTGAATTTAATTTGAAATACGGTCTGTTTAAGCGGTTTTAATATAATTGTTGATTTTATACAAAAAATATGTTAAAATTAAAAAAACAAATTTTATACGAAAGTGTGATACACAAATGGCAGAAAAAAAAGCCGCGGCTGCGGCCGCTCTTGCCTCGGCGGGGGCGTTGTTGGCGGCAAATACCGTACGCGCAATTAAATTCAAACCCGAAAAGAAAGAATATCCGCCTCTTGAAAAAGAAAACGTCAACGTTGACAGATTTATAAAAAATCTCTCCGACGCTATCAAATTTAAAACTATTTCAAATTACGATCCGGAAAAGGTCGATTGGAACGAATTTAAACGTTTTCATGAGTTTCTTGAAGAGAGATATCCTCATATTTTTTCCGTTTTAAAAATTGAAGTCGTATCAAGAGCAAGTCTGCTCATGCGGTGGGAAGGAAAAAATCCTTCGCTTGACCCGATAGCTTTACTCGGACACCAGGATGTCGTTCCTATTTCCGAGGGAACGCTTGATGACTGGGAGCATCCTCCTTATGAAGGTGAAGTCGCTGACGGTTTCATCTGGGGCAGAGGTGCTCTTGATATGAAAAATCACGTTATCGGAGTTCTTGAAGCCGTTGAAACGCTTTTAGAGGAAGGATTTGAACCCGAGCGAGATGTATATATTCTTCTCGGACATAATGAGGAAACTGTCGCAACGAAAGAATCGGGAGCTGACGCAATGGTTGCTCTTCTGAAAGAGCGCGGCGTTCATCTTGACTGTGTTATTGACGAAGGCGGCGCGATTCTTCCTGTTAATATCCCGCATCTTATGAATATTAATCTTGCCGGCGTCGGCTTGGGTGAAAAGGGATATGCTGATTTCAAAATCACTCTTAATACCAAGGGCGGGCATTCGGCTCAGCCTCCCAAGCATACGGCTGTTGGAAAAATGGCCGATGTTATAAAGGATATCGAGGCGCATCAATTTAAAGCTTATCTTAATCCTTTCATGGTCGATTTGTTTACAAGAATAGGTCAGAATATGACATTTCCGGGACGCTTTGTTGCATGTAATATTAATTACTTAAAACCGCTCATTACTAAAATTATGACATTTATTCCTCCGGCGGCGTCAATGGTTCGTACCACTACGGGAGTTACACAGATGTTCGGCTCTCCTCAGTCTAACGTTTTGCCTCAGAAAGCTTCTGTTGTCGTTAACTTCAGAATTATGCCCGGTCAGTCAATCGCAGACGTTGAAAGACATCTTCATAAGGTTATAAGAAACAAAAATGTGGAAATTGAACTCCTCGGGGGTAAAGAACCCTCTAATCTTTCCGGAACGGATTCGAGAGCTTTTCATGCTATTGAGGATATTTGCAAACGTATGAATGCAGATAACCTTGTTGCGCCGTATCTTGTCATGGGCGGTACGGATGCGTACAGATACGAATGCATCTGCGACAATGTGTACAGATATTCGCCGTTTATGGTCAATACGTCGCTTCTTCTCACAACGCACGGAACGAATGAAAGAATCCCTGTCAGCTGTCTTGAGGATGGAGTTGCGTTCTTTAAAATGTATATCAGAACTTTATCGGCTCAATAACCCGGTAAGTTTTCAGATATAAATAAAAAAAACGGAGTGAAACGTAAATGAAAAAAGCACTGTCCCTTGTTCTTTCCTTTTGTCTTATTCTGACAATCGGAACGGTTCCCGCTTTTGCAGCGGACAAAACGGATATTAATCTGCTTGTTGCCTCTGACCTTCATGTTTCGGATCAGACTGTAACCGCGGATGATACGGATAATCCGTATGAATATTCGGCTGCTTATGCGAACCCTGCGCTCAGCCTCGAATCAAAGGCGATTTTTTCAAGCTTTCTTGAAAAAGCGTCCTCCTCAGACGCCGATTACCTCTTTATTTCCGGCGACATAGTAAACAAAGGAACCGTCGCTGAGCATCTTTATACTTCAGAGGCATTAAAAACATTTGAAGATAAAACCGGAATTAAGGTTCTTGTTATCAACGGCAACCATGATATTTATACGACCGAATCTGACGGAATTAATGCGTCTGTTGCTGATTTTAAAAACATTTACGCCTCCTTCGGATATGACGGAGCCGTTGCTTCAGACCCGGATTCGTGTTCTTATGTTTACGATTTAAAATCCGGATACAGACTTATTGCAATAGACACATGTAATTATAAATCCAATGCTGACGGACTTACTCAGGAACGAATTTCATGGGTAAAGACTCAGCTTGACTTGGCAAAAAAGGACGGTAAAAAAGTTATTACCATGACTCACCACGCAATTACCGAACATTTTGCCTATCAGAAAAAAATAACGCCTAATCATATTCTAAATGATTATGAAAGTTTTCCCGAACTTCTTGCCGATAACGGAGTTGTTTACAATTTCTCCGGACATGTCCATATAAACGATATCGTTAAATATACGTCCGCAAATATGAACTCCGTTTACGATGTTCAGACTACATCTCTTTCCATGTATCCGGCCGCTTACAGAAATATTAAGATAAGTGATTCATCCGTTGATTTTAAAACCGAATTTATAACGAATATTGATACCTCGCTTGTTTCACCCGGAGCAAATGAAGCCTCGATTAAGGCTATGAATGAGGATTTTACCGCATATTCGTACGGCTGTTTCGAAGCGGGTATTTCTTCAATTGTTTATAACAGATTAGAATCTCCCGATTCTATCGCTTCCAAGGCGGGCGATGAAGGAAGTGCCGAATATGAAGCCGTTTATAAATTTATAAACAAGCTCTCCGATATCTTCTATTCGCCAATTTATAAAGCCGATGAGGTTACGGCAGGTGAAAGTTTTGAATCAATCGGTGAAAAATACGGATTTACCGTAACCGCATCTGATTATAAAACTTACAATGAGCTTATTGCTAAATTTGTCGCGGGATTTTATGAGGGTGACGAGAACTACGGTGCAAACTGCGTTGAAATGAAAGTCTTAAAAGATTGTCTCAAGATCGGCGTTGCATATGCTCTTGACGGTGAAAATAATATGACGGCGGATGTACTTACTTCGCTTATTCAAAAGATATCGGGTAAGCAGATACCTTCGGTTATTACAAATTTTCTTGCAAAAAATATTAATGTTTCAGAGTATGCTTCGGTATTTATCGACGCGTATTTAGGACTTATTGTAGAGGAAATTACGGTTGACTGCTCTGTAGGCGACAACAATATTTCTCTGCCGTCATATAAGATAAGCTCTCCGGAATATAACAGATTCGAAAATTTCCTCGATAAAATCCTCGAGATAATAAGAAAAATATTCTCGATCCTTCAAAATTTCTTCAAGTAAATGATTTGGCTGTTTTACATTTCGGCTTTAATCATATTTCTATCGCTTATCATCGGTTTGATTCGTTATGAAAAAAGCGGATATTATAAATCCCTGCACTTTAATTCCCGCAGCGATATTATGAAAAACAAATATGTACCGAATGAAGAAAAAAGGATTGAAATTGATAAATTAATAAAAAAAGCCGACGATTTTTACGAAGAATACAAGAACAAATAAAGCAAACCGCGAGGTCTTTTCAGGACTTCGCGGTTTTTTACACCCTGTCTGCTTAACGCATCCATGTTATATTAAAATCAGCGGTTGACATAAAAAATTCGCCGACATTAACGACGAATTTTTTTCGTTTAATTTTGAGATGAAATAACGTCCTTCATGGAATAAAGTCCGCTCTTTTTTCCTTTCATAAACGCGGCTGCGTCGAGCGCGCCGGACGCAAAGACCGTTTTTGATCTTGCTGAATGAGAAAATGTGATAATTTCATCTTCTCCGGCGAATATCACCTTATGCTCTCCGACTATATTTCCTCCGCGAATCGCATGCATTCCTATCTCTTTCTTATCGCGTTTCATACGTCTGTCATGCCTGTCATAAACAAGCTCGGGTTGATAATCAAGCCCTTTTTCTACAGACTTTTCAAGCATTAAAGCCGTTCCGCTCGGCGCGTCAAGCTTCAGATTGTGATGAGCCTCTATAATTTCTATGTCAAAATTGTTTCCGAGTATTTTTCCCGCCTGTTCGCAAACATCGGAGAGAAGATTGATTCCGATAGACATATTTGCACTTCGAAAAAGAGCGCATTCCTTTGACGAAGCGTTGATTTCATCAATCTGTTCGTCCGAATATCCTGTTGAACAAAGCACTGCGGGAATATGCGTTTTTTTAACATACTTAAGCAGCCCCGAGAGTGCGGACGGATTCGAAAAATCAATAATAACGTCAAAACCTACGTTTACCTCATCAAAAGAAGCAAAAACAGGGTAGTCAAGATTGTTATCTTCTTTTAAGTCTACGCCTGCAACAATTTCATATCCTTCACGCGAAGATACAAGCGCGGTTACCGTTTTACCCATATGACCGCAGCATCCGGAAAGTAAAAGCTTTATCATTTTATTCATCCTTTAAATAACCGGGCTTAATTTTATATAAGCCCGTGATTTTTAAGAGCTTTGCGCAGTCTTGATTTATTATCGTCACTGAGTGTCCCAAGCGGCATTCTGCATCTGCCGACATTAAAGCCCATCATATTCATGGCTTCTTTTACGGGAATCGGGTTCACATCGCAAAAAAGAGCGGTACATAAATCCATATATTCAAGCTGCAAAGCCGCAGCTTCGCCGGTTTTTCCGTCAAGATAGAACTGCGCTATATTGTGAGCAACCTCCGGAGCTACATGGGAAAGAACCGATATGACGCCCTTTCCGCCAAGCGACATTACAGGAACGATCTGATCGTCGTTTCCCGAATAAAAACAGAACTCCTCGGAACACAAAGACGCAGTCTGTCCTATTGACGAAATATTACCGCTTGCTTCTTTAATACCGACGATATTTTTATGTTTTGATAATTCAAAAATAGTTTCCGGCTTCATTGTCATTCCGGTTCTGCCCGGTATGTGATAAAGAATTATCGGAGTATTTACTCTGTCGGCAATATAATTGTAATGTTCGATAACTCCGCTCTGCGACGTTTTGTTATAATAAGGAGTAACCATTAACAAAGCGTCTGCGCCGGCTTTTTCGCATTCGTTTGCAAGTCCTACACAATAGAATGTATCATTGCTTCCGCAACTTGCTATAACAGGTACTCTGCCGTTAACTGTTTTTATACAGTGATTTACAAGCTCAATATGTTCCGGAACGCTTAAAGTCGGCGCTTCACCCGTTGTGCCCGCGACAACCACAGCGTCCGTTTTATGAGCAATCTGATATTCAACAATCTCGTCAAATTTGTCGTAATCGATTTTTTTCAAGTCCTCGGTAAATGGCGTAATAACTGCTGCGGCCGCTCCCGTAAAAACAGGATTTGACATGAAAAATCACCTTTCAATCAATTAAATTTCGGTTCTATATAACCCTCGGCACAGAGGAGCTCCGCTAAAAGGACTCCGCCTCCGGCTGCGCCTCTGAGGGTGTTATGCGAAATACAAACGAATTTATAATCATATTGCGTATCTTCACGCAATCTGCCCGTTGAAACTGCCATTCCGCCCTCAATATCTCTGCATAACTTTGTCTGGGGCATATCATCCTCGGTGTAATAATGTATAAACTGTTTCGGTGCGGAAGGAAGATTAAGCTCCTGCGGTCTTCCCGAAAATTCAGCCCAGATTTTAAGAATTTCATCTTTGTTCGGCTTATTTTTGAAATTAACGAATACAGACGCAAGGTGACCGTCGGAAACAGGAACTCTTATACACTGTGCCGTAAAGTTGGGTTTATCGGCGGGAACTATTTTTCCGTCCTTAATTTCTCCCCAGATTTTGAGAGGTTCTTTTTCGCTTTTTTCCTCTTCTCCGCCGATATACGGTATTACGTTATCAATCATTTCGGGCCAACGTTCAAAAGTTTTTCCCGCTCCTGAAATTGCCTGATATGTGCTGACAAGAACATCCTTTACGCCGAATACCTTATCGAGGGGATAAAGCGCGGGAACATAACTCTGAAGCGAACAGTTTGATTTAACCGCAATGAAGCCTCTCTTTGTACCGAGCCTCTTTCTCTGTTCGTCAATTATTTTAATATGCTCCGAATTAAGCTCAGGGATAACCATCGGAACATCATCCGTAAATCTGTTTGCGGAATTATTTGAAATGACGGGGCATTCCGCTTTTGCATACTTTTCTTCAAGAGCTTTAATTTCATCTTTTTTCATATCCACCGCGCAGAATACAAAGTCAACGGACTGCGCGATTTTCTCGACATCGTCAACCGCGTTCATTACAGTCATTTCTCCGACATATTCGGGCATGTCTTTTTTCATAACCCATCTCGAGCCGACTGCGTCTTTGTATTTTTTACCGGCTGATCTGGGTGAAGCCGCAAGAACCGCAATATCGAACCACGGATGAGAATCGAGAAGCGTTATAAACCTCTGTCCGACCATGCCCGTAGCACCGATAATACCTGCTTTATATTTTTTCATGACTAAACCTCCGAAAGAAAAAAATTAAAAATAAGTGTTGTAATTAATCGTGTTATGCAATATAATCAGTAAGTAATATTAAAAGAATACTGCGTTAATGTATATATTATCATTAAAACAATAATTAGTCAACATTAACATGATATTTTTAAATAATTTGGTGAGAATATATGAAAAAAAGTGATTTTTATTTTGAACTTCCCGAAGAATTGATAGCCCAGCATCCCGCGCAGAAACGAGACGAATCGAGGCTGCTTTGTCTCTCGCGTCAAAGCGGAGAAATAGAGCACAAGCATTTTTATAACGTTATCGATTATTTAAAGCCGGGTGATTGTCTTGTGCTGAACAATACGAAGGTTCTTCCCGCCCGTCTTTACGGTATAAAAAAAACGGGTGCTAAAGTTGAGTTTTTAATGCTCAAGAATCTCGGAGATGATAGATGGGAGGTTATAACCGGTCCAGGACGAAAGGCAAGAGAAGGAGATGAATTTGATTTCGGAGACGGTATACTTCACGCAAAAATCGAAAAGGTTCTCGATAACGGAAACAGAATCGCTTATTTTACATATTCGGAATGCAATATTTATGAAGTACTCGATAAAATCGGTGAAATGCCTTTGCCTCATTATATAAAAGAAAAATTAATCGACAAAGACAGATATCAAACGGTTTATGCAAAAGATCCGGGTTCTGCCGCAGCTCCCACCGCGGGACTTCATTTTACGCCCGAGTTGATTAACGAAATAAGAAATAAAGGCATTGATATAGCATATGTTACGCTTCACGTCGGTATTGGTACATTCAGACCTGTTAAAAGTGAAAATATTGAGGAACATAAAATGCATACGGAGCATTACTATATCGATGCTGAAAATGCAGAAAAAATAAACAAGGCTAAGTTAACCGGCAATAGAGTTATAGCCGTAGGAACGACTTCGTGCAGAACGCTTGAATCCGCGTCGTCTCCCGCAGACGGAACGGTAAATGCATGCACGGGAGACACAAGCATATTTATATATCCCGGTTATAAATTTAAATGTATTGACGGCTTGATTACAAATTTTCATCTGCCCGAAAGTACGCTTATAATGCTTGTTTCAGCTTTTTGCGGAAGAGAAAATACGCTTAATGCATATAGAATTGCAGTTGAAAACAAATACAGATTTTTCTCATTTGGGGATGCTTGTTTGATTCTGTAATTATTATAATACAATAAAAAAGTTTATTATCTGAATTTTTTTGGAGATATTTTATGTATAAATTAATCAAAAATTGCGGTAATGCCCGTCTCGGAGAATTTGAAACCGTTCACGGTACGGTAAAGACGCCCGGATTTATGAATGTTGCAACATGCGCAGCCATAAAAGGCGGACTCTCGTCTAAGGATTTAGAGGAAATAAATTGTCAGGTTATGCTTTGCAATACCTACCACCTTCATGTTCGTCCCGGCGATGATCTTATATACAGAATGGGCGGACTTCACAAGTTTACTGATTGGAACGGTCCTATTTTAACGGATTCCGGAGGTTTTCAGGTGTTTTCGCTTGCAAAGCTTCGCAAAATCAAGGAAGAAGGAGTTTCGTTTCAGTCGCATATAGACGGCAGACATATTTTTATGGGTCCTGAGGAAAGTATGCGGATTCAGTCTCATCTCGGATCCACAATTGCGATGGCATTCGACGAGTGTGTGGAAAACCCCGCTTCTTATGAATATGCAAAAAAATCATGTGAAAGAACAACAAGATGGCTTGAAAGATGTAAAAAGGAAATGAGCCGTCTTAATTCTCTTGATGAAACCATTAATAAAAACCAGCTTTTGTTCGGCATAAACCAAGGCTGTACATATGACGATTTAAGAATTAAGCATATGAAGGATATTGCTTCTCTTGAGCTTGACGGATATGCAATCGGCGGTCTGGCTGTTGGCGAACCGACAGATGTAATGTATCATGTTATCGAACAGGTTGAGCCTTTTATGCCGAAAAATAAAATTCGTTATCTTATGGGGGTCGGAACACCCGGAAATATAATTAACGGCGTAAAAAGGGGAGTAGACCTTTTTGACTGCGTAATGCCGTCAAGAAATGCGCGGCACGGACATTTAAATACGTGGAACGGTATAATTAATCTTAATAACAGTAAGTATGCAGAAGATTCTTCGCCGATAGATTCCGAGTGCGAATGCCCGGTATGCAAAAATTATTCAAGAGCATATATAAGGCATGTTCTGAAAGCTAAAGAAGTTCTCGGTTTAAGGCTTTGCGTTATGCATAATCTGTATTTTTATAACGAGCTGATGAGACGTATACGTTATTCCCTCGAAAATGATACGTTTGATGATTTTTATAACGAATATGCGCAGAAGTTAGATAACAGAATTTAAAAATACTTAATAAATAGCTATTGCATATTCAGACACAGTATTGTATAATCCCGACTTTGACAGTTTGCAAAGAATAAAGACCTCAGAACCCTATGAAA
>CAVGCY010000005.1:0-20583 GCA_963627915.1 Bacteroidaceae bacterium
TTGGCGTTTTCGTTTGAGCCTCTTTCCCAAGCACTGTACGGATGAGCATAGTACACCTTTGTTCTTTTGCCTTTGGTTATAGCAGAACTTTCTATGCCTTCATAATCCAAATTCTCACATACATTGTCGCAGGTTATTGTTTTGAAAGTTTCTCTAAACTTCTTGCTACCGAGCTTTCGTTCTATCTTATCAAGTTCTTTTACAAGACAATATTCAGACTTGTTTTTCATCTTTCGTACTATTTCTTGCAATGTTTTCCTGAAGAGTATGCCGCAGACTGATGATTTTTTATTCTAAATTAATATTGCACGCCGTTTTTGATTTTTTGCGAAACGGCGTTTTTTTTGTATTGAAATATAGTATTAAATAATGTAAACTGTTAGTAATATCGATAATCAGGAGGAGGTATCATGGATAAAAAATATAAATATTCACTCGGAATCGATATCGGAGGTACAAAATGCGCCGTGATTCTCGGTAAGGGTGAATTTGTTTCAACAGACGGGTTTATTTTGGACAGAATCGCATTTCCGACTGATAAAGAGCGCGGATGGAGAAGCGTTGTTGACGATATTATAAAATCGATAAGAAAAATCGCGGATAATAACGGCGTCGATATTAAAAATGACGTTGTCGGTATAGGTATCAGCTGCGGCGGTCCTCTTGACAGCAGGCGGGGACTTATACAAAGTCCTCCCAATCTCTCCGATTGGGATAATGTTCCGATTGTGGATTTAATCGAAAATGAGTTCAATATCAGGGCTTATTTGCAGAATGACGCGAACGCCTGCGGAGTTGCCGAGTGGAAATTCGGCGCGGGCAGAGGATGCCGTAATATGATATTTCTGACGTTCGGTACGGGACTCGGCGCAGGTCTGATTCTTGACGGAAAGCTTTATTCCGGCACAAACGACATGGCGGGCGAAGTCGGTCATATCAGGCTTACGGATTCGGGCCCCTTGGGATATTCAAAATACGGATCGTTCGAGGGCTACTGCTCGGGCGGCGGAATTAAAAATCTTGCTGAGCTTATGAGGGAAAATACAGAATATTCCGATTCCGGTATTTTAAAAGATAATGTTGAACTTACGGCCGCCAATCTTGCACAATACGCTAAGAACGGCGATAAATTTTCGCTGAGCGTTTACGACAAATGCGGTGAAATGCTCGGAAAGGGACTTAGTATTCTTATAGATACGCTTGCGCCGGAAAAAATAGTAATAGGCAGTATTTTTGAAAGAAGCGGAGAGCTTTTAAAGGAAAAAATGTACGACAGTATAAAAAAGGAATCGCTTGCCGTTATTGCCGGCGCGTGCGAAATAGTACCGGCCGGATTAGGCGACAGAATAGGTGATTTTGCCGCGCTTTCGCTTGCGTTTTCATGAAAGGAATTTACAATGAGCGTTGATGAGATTTTTGAGGAGTTGTTTGAGAGATATCCCGATTTAACCGTTTGCCGCCGCGATATAAGAAAAGCGTATGAGCTTATGCGGATTTGTTACGAAAACGGCGGTAAAATAATGATATGCGGTAACGGAGGCTCGGCTGCCGACAGCGAACATATGGCGGGAGAACTGCTCAAGGGATTTAATCTGAAAAGAGAATTAAGCGGAGAGGATAAATCAAAATTCGAGGATAAATCCGTTGCCGATAATTTACAGTACGGTCTGCCGGCAATTTCTCTTGTGAGCCAGACGGGACTTATGACCGCATTCATGAACGACGTAAGTCCGGAGAACGTTTTTGCTCAGCAGGTCTACGCCTACGCCTCAAATGAGAACGATGTGCTGATTGCTTTAAGCACGTCGGGCAGTTCGAAAAACATAGTAAATGCCGTTATCGCCGCAAAAGCCGGAGGAATCAAAACAATTTCGATAACCGGCAAATCCGGCGGAAAGCTTGATTTATTATGCGACGTCACCGTTAAAACGCCGTCTGACAGAACGTTTGTGATTCAGGAGTATACACTGCCCGTATATCACGCTCTGTGTGCGATGACGGAATCATATTTTTTCGATAAATAAGGGGTTAATATATGTTTTACTGTAAAAATAAAGAAGAGAAATTGTCGGATTCGTTATTTAAAAATCCTTCGAGCGAATACAGAGGCACTCCGTTCTGGGCGTGGAACTGCAGGCTTGAAAAGGACGAGCTTATTCGGCAGATAGACGTTTTTAAAGAGATGGGATTCGGCGGATTTCATATGCACGTCCGTACGGGACTTGCTACGGAGTATCTGTCGGATGAGCACATGAAGATTGTCTGCGCGTGCGTCGAAAAAGCCAAGAAAGAAAAAATGCTTGCCTATCTCTACGATGAGGACAGATGGCCGTCAGGATTTGCGGGCGGTTTTGTGACCAAAAACGAAAAATACAGGGCAAGATGTCTTGTGTTTACGCCCGTATCAAACGACGAGGCGGGAGAGGGAGTTAATATAAACGATTCGAGAGCCGAGGGAGGCAGGAGCGGCAACGGAAAGCTTATCGCATGCTACGACGTTAAGCTTAAATCGGACGGTTATCTCGATTCGTATAAAAAAATAGATGAAAACGAAGCGGCCGAGGGTGTAAAATGGTACGCATATCTTGAAATACATACTCCGTCGGCGTGGTTTAACAATCAGACGTATGTTGACACGCTTAACAGGGAAGCCATTGAAAAGTTCATTGACGTAACTTATGAAACTTATAAAAAGTATACGGGAAACGAATTTTCAAAAACGATACCGTCAATATTTACGGATGAACCGCAGTTTACAAGAAAAAATACTTTAAAAAATTCGACGGATAAATCGGATATTGTTATTCCGTGGACGGACGATATTCCGGAAACGTATAAGAATTGCTTCGGCGATGATATACTTGACAGCTTGCCCGAGCTTTTCTGGGATAAAAAAGACGGCGTATCCGTTACGAGATACCGTTATCACGACCATATTTCGGAGCGTTTCGCCTCCGCGTTTGCCGATACGTGCGGTAAGTGGTGCAGGGAGAACGGACTTGCGCTCACCGGACATATGATGGAGGAGCCGACTTTGATGAGTCAGACGGCTGCGCTCGGCGACTGCATGCGTTCATACAGGGGATTCGATATTCCGGGCATCGATATGCTCTGTCATAATTACGAGCTTACCACGGCAAAGCAGGCGCAGTCCGCCGTTCACCAGTACGGCAGGGAGGCTATGCTCTCGGAGCTTTACGGAGTAACGGGATGGGATTACGATTTCAGACATCATAAAATTCACGGAGACTGGCAGGCCGCGCTGGGCGTAAGCATAAGAGTTCCGCATCTTGCGTGGGTTTCCATGGAGGGCGAGGCGAAGAGAGATTATCCCGCTTCGATAAATTATCAGTCGCCGTGGTATAAAGAGTATAAATACATAGAGAATCATTTTTCACGCGTTAATACCGCAATGACGAGAGGCAGACCTGTTGTAAGAGTCGGAGTGATACACCCTGTAGAAAGCTTCTGGCTTCATTTCGGCCCGAATGATAAAACAGAGCTGAAACGCCGGAGTCTTGATTTGAATTTTCAGACGTTTACCCGCTGGATGCTGGACGGAAACGTTGATTTTGACTTTATATGCGAATCTCTCCTCCCTTCGCAGTGTGAAAAGGGTTCAGCTCCTCTTAAGGTCGGAAAGATGGCATACGATGTTATCATAGTTCCCGGATGCGAAACGCTGCGCGATACGACTTTTGAAAGACTTGAGGACTTTAAAGCGGAGGGCGGCAGACTCGTTATTATGGGTGAGGCTCCGATATATGAAAACGCGGTTGAAAACGACCGGGGCGCACGGCTTTCCGACGGCGCGGTGAATATTGCGTTTGACAGATTTTCTCTGCTTGACGTTCTCGACGGAGTAAGAGATGTTACAATCAGAAGCGGCGGCGCGCTTACGGATAATTTGATTTATCAGCTCAGACGCGACAACGACTGCGACTGGCTGTTTATCGCTCACTCGTCGGATCCCGATACGTTTGACTCCGTAAGAAGCGAGGATATTTCCGTAACCGTTCCCGGACGCAAAACGGTTTATGTGTACAATACGTTAAACGGAGATATAGAAAATGCCGATTATGAATATGTAAACGATACTACGGTAATAAAATACAGAATATATCCTTGCGATTCTCTGCTGCTGAAACTTGAAAACAGAGAGAGCATATGCGATTATTCCGCTGATGAAAAGCCCGAAGGAAAAAAATACAATCTTCCCGAATTTGTCGATTATGAATTAAGTGAGAAAAACGTTCTGCTGCTCGATATGGCGGAGTTCAGGGTTGACGCGGGCGAATGGCAGGCAAGAGAAGAGATTTTGAGAGCCAATAATAAGGCGCGCCTTGAAATAGGACTTAATAAGCAGACGGGAAACGTCGCGCAGCCGTGGGTTATGTCGGAGGTTAAAAACGAGCATACGGTTTCGTTCAGATTTACCGTTCATTCCGCAATTGAAGTTAACGGTGCGCTCTTTGCCGTTGAAAACGCAGAGGACGCGGAAATTATTGTAAACGGCGAAAAGATCGACAATACCCCCGTCGGCTGGTTTTGCGATAAGTCGATAGATACGTTAAAGCTTCCCGTTCTTCATCCGGGCGGCAATATAATAGAGATTACCTTGCCTCTCGGTGAGACGACGAGCGCGGAGTGGTGCTACATTCTCGGTGATTTCGGCGTTAAGGTCAGCGGAACGTATTCTGAAATTGTTGACAGAAACGATAAGGTTTCGTTCTCCGACCTTGTAAATCAGGGATTCCCGTTTTACGGCGGAAATATAACATATAAATTCGATGTAAAGACAGAGAACGGATTTATGAATATCGATATCCCGCTGTACAGGGGCGCCGTTATGAAGGTGTTTGTTGACGGTGCGGACAGAGGGTATATTTGCTGTTCTCCGTTTAATCTTTATGTAGACGGACTTGCGGACGGTGTTCATAATGTTGAAATTAAATTGTTCATACACAGATATAACTGCTTCGGAGCTGTACATAATTCGTATGAAAAGCATTCTTACTACGGTCCGGACGGATGGCGCACCGACGACCGGCAGTTCAGCTATGAATATATTTTACGCAGAACCGGCATATATTCTTCACCGAGAATAAAGGTTTAATATTTAAATTTAAAAAATGGGATTCTTTAAATGCAAATACTGCATAAGGATGTTTTAATGTAACAGCGCGGTGCGGCTCAGAAACGGGTTGCACCGTTTTTTTCTTAGACGATAAATCGAAACTCGATCTTATAAATCCTTTAAGCATTCATTTCCCGCATGCTCTGATATGTATCAGCTGCAAACAGACCCAATACTTCTTTTTTTACACCCGTCTTTGCCGGAAAAAAGCAACCGGGGCTTTGATATCATTGTAGCCTTTGTTTGAAATTATATCATTTATAGAACCAAGTGTCGAGTGTTTTGGTTCTATGGATGTAATTTGTTCAAAGCATCGCTCAAATCCACTCAATTTATCATTTACTTTATTGTTCTGTTGAGTTCAGCGTAAGGTTTTATTTGTTAAATTTTTAAATCACTGTTTTATGTGGTGTTATCAAAAACGGAGTTTCTTTTTTTTGACTTAATCGCCAAAAGTAATAAAAATGTAAACGAACCGTAAATTCTTTAATGTTTTATCGACAAATGTAACAAAATTTACGCCAAAATTAAAAAATATTTAATAAATTCACAGATTGTTAATTGCTATTTAGTTTATATTCAGTTAATATTTCTATGAAAGGGCGTGAGTATATGACAGATATTAAAAAATTGCCGAGAGCGGAAAAAGCTGCTGACGCGGGGGTTGATTCCGAGGTTGTACGCGAATTTCTCGATGTTCTCGACAGCAAGGGACTTAATATGCATTCTGTCATGGTTTTAAGACACGGCATGGTTGCCGCGGAGTGTTACTGGGCGCCGTATAAGGCTGATAAACCCATGGCAATGTTTTCATTTTCAAAGGGGATTACGGCAACGGCGATAGGCATAGCCGCAGAGGAGGGACTTCTGTCTCTTTCCGACAGGATGATAGACTATTTCCCGTTCGAGTGTAAAACGAAGAAGGATCGGGATCGTTACGCTAAGGTCACGGTTTATGATCTTATCACGCACAGAAGCGGCAAAAAAATTTCCGCTTTATACGACAGTCAGGAGAATAAATGGGACGAGCTTTGGCTCAATGCTCCGTTTAACAGCGAGCCGGGCGAAAAATTTAATTATGTGAGTGAAAATACCTATATGCTCTCAAGGCTTATTACAAAGCTTACCGGGCTGACGGTTTCTCAATACCTTACTCCGAGACTTTTTGAACCTCTCGGAATAAAAACTCCGGTCTGGGAGAAGGATCACGAGGGCTTCGACGCGGGGGGCTGGGGAGCGTTTATGACGCTTGAGGATATGGCTAAAATCGGTCAGTGCTTTTTGCAAAACGGCAAATGGGAGGGCAAACAGCTTATTCCGTCGGATTGGATAGCTCAGGCGACCGAACCGCATGTTGCAAAGATTCCTTCTATTTTTAATAAGAATACCGGCTACGGCTATCAGATATTCGTTCAGCAGGATCTGGGTACGTATTCATTCAACGGTCTTTACGGCCAGTTCGTCGTGGTTTATCCCGAATATGACGCGGTGTTTGCGTGTACATCGGGCGAGTGCGATGAAAATACGTTTATACATATTTTAAATGAGTATTTCCCCAAGGCATTTAAATCGTCAGTATATCCCGAGAATGATAACAATCTCATTGCCGCCGCCGCGCACAGGGCGGATCCGTATGTCGCAAAGGCTGTGAGAAGCGGAGACAGGGAGCTTTACCTTAAGAATAAACACATCGAGATAAAAAGTGATAATCAGTATGCGTGCATCATAGGTCCGAGTTCAACATATATGTTTTCAAAGCGTTCGGGATGCATAAAAGATATCTGTCTTAACTTTGAAAAGGACGTTCTTAAACTGTCGTTTGAAGAGGCCGGCTGCGGTGTTCAGACAATTGACGTCGGTCTTGCCGGCGAGAGACTGTATTCGGAGATTGTTATTTCCGGCGTTGAATTTGAGACAGCCTCCAGCGCAACGTGGAACGAAAATGGCGATGAACTTACGGTATCGATAATTCCGCTCGGTTCGCCCCAGAAGAGAGTATTAAAATTTATTTTTGACGGCGATAACGTAAAAATAAAAGCGTATGCAAATCCCGGATTTTATGATTTGTTTAATTTTTATCTTATGTTCAACGGCGTAAAGGCTGTTCTTCCCCTCAGAGCTGCGACGAAGATTATCGGAACGGTTGCCGACCGTGTGTATAATCCGATTTGTAAAGGCAGAATTGAAGTAAATTAAATACGTGAAAAATAAAAAAGCACAGTTTGTTTTTTGACTGTGCTTTTTTCAATTATTTAAAATACATATACAGCTGACATTTTATCATGCCGTTATATAATTTACGGCGTTTATCCGCCTTTCTGCCGAAACAGTTTTCAAAATCCTCGTCCGCTGTTATGACGCTGTAGCTCCAGCCTCTCTGCGGAGTCAGAACCTTGCCCATATCCGAGTAAAGGCGTTCGGCTTCTTTTAAATCCATAAGCCGCTCTCCGTACGGAGGATTTATAATAACCGTTCCCTTTTCCGTCTTTCGTTCAAAATCGCGTATATCGCGTTTTTCAAATGTAATAAGCTTTTCAACTCCGGCGCGCTTCGCGTTCATTTCCGCTTTTTCAAGCGCGGTGACGTCGATATCCGAGCCGTATGCATGAAACGCAATGTCCTGTTTTTCAAGGCTTCTTGCTTCTTCGCGTTCATTTCTCCATATTTCGGGCGGAATCTGATTCCATTGCTCGGCGGTAAAATGTCTGTTTACTCCGGGGGATATGTTTTTAGCCGCCATTGCGCCTTCTATGAGTATTGTTCCCGAACCGCACATGGGGTCGTAAAGCGTGTGATAGTCTCTTAAATGTGAAAACGAGCACATTGCCGCGGCAAGCGTTTCCTTTATGGGAGCTTCGTTTGCGGCGGGTCTGTAGCCTCTCTTGTGAAGCCCTGCGCCCGATGTGTCTATCAGCAGGGATACCTTATTCTTCATAATTGAAAATTGTATTTGATACAGTGCTCCGGATTCGGGAAACCACTCAATGCGGTATGTCTGCTTAAGTCGTTCAACCATTGCCTTTTTGATTATTTTCTGACAGTCGCTTACGCTGAACAGGTCGGAATTAAGCGAATATCCCTTGACGGGAAATCGATCCGTTTTACCTATCCATTTTTCCCACGGCATGGATTTTGTACCCTGAAACAGCTCCTCGAAGCTGTGCGCCTCGAACGTGCCGACAAAAACCTGTATACGTTCGCTGAAACGTGAGCGTATGTTAGCCCGGGCAAGTATGTGTTCGTCGCCGGAAAATAATACTCTTCCGTTTTCGCTTGTAACATCGAGCGCGCCCATATCTCGCAGTTCGTTTGCAATCGGCGCTTCAAGTCCCAACAGGCAGGGGACGGCAAATTTTATATTCAAAAGTATTCTCCTTAAAAATCAAAGTACGGTATTTCTTAATATTGAATTGACTCTGTCGGGGCAGTCCGTTATAATGCCGTCGACTCCGCATTTTATCATGTATTTAATCATTCTCTCGGAATCAATTGTCCAGACGTTTACCTTGAATCCCGCGTCGTGCGCTCTCTTTACATATTCCTTTGTAACATAGCAGTACATGGGGTGAAGCGCATAACATCCGATTTTTTCGGCGAAATCAAACGGTCTGAACCACATTTTGAGCATGTCCTTTGAATTAGGACTGTATAAATACGCCGTACGGCAGTCAGGGTCAATTTCCTTAGCCTTTACAAGAAGCCTGTAATCAAAGCTCGAAATAATCAACCGGCTTGAAAGGTGATGATTTTTAACGGCCTCGATTGTTTTTTCGACAATATCCTGTTCTCCGTTTTTCGGAGCTTTCAATTCTATGTTCAGAATTTTAACGTCGCCTTTTTCCGCCGCGTCGAGAAATTCTCCGAGCGTAGGAATCTTCGTACCCGAAAAACGCGGTGAAAAGTATGAGCCGAAGTCGAGTTTTCTTATATCCTCAAATTCGTACGACGAAATATTTCCCATTCCGTTTGACGTATCGTTTACGGTGTAGTTGTGACAGATGACCGGAACTCCGTCTTTTGTAAGGTGGATATCCGTCTCGAATCCGTCAACGCCGAGTTCGATTGCACGCTCAAATGCCGGAATCGTATTCTGCGGGGCGTATTTGTTTGCTCCTCTGTGCGCTATAACTTTAATATCGGACATTTTAATCCCTCCAAATTGATATAATATCATATTATCATGCTTTTTTAAACACATTTTTACATTTTCTTTTGAATTGATTTGACTTTTTTTTCAGCGGTGGTATAATTAACAGGTAATCAGTTTTTCGGAGGGTATAAACATGGAATATAAAATGAAGATTGCGGGTCTTGACAGAAGCCTGCCTCTTTGTAAACTTAAGGACGACCTTTATATAGGCGCGTTTGTAATTTTCGGTGACGCGGAGCTTACCGTTGCGTGCGCCGAGGAGCTTTTAAAGCATGCGCCCGAGTATGATTATCTTCTAACGGCGGAGGCTAAGGGTATTCCGCTCATTCATGAAATGGCGCGTCAGCACGGGGATAAAAAATACTTCGTTGCGAGAAAAAAACCTAAGCTTTACATGACCGGAGTTTATGAGGTAGACGTAACCTCGATAACCACGGATTTTGCGCAGAAATTATATCTTGACATTGCCGACGCCAGGCTTATGAGAGGCAAGAGAATACTTATTGTTGACGATGTTATATCTACGGGAAATTCTCTTCGCGCACTTGAAAAGCTTGTTGACGATACGGGAGCTCAGGTTTGCGGACGTCTTGCCATCCTTGCCGAGGGGGACGCCCAGAAGAGGGATAATCTTGTATATCTTGAAAAATTACCGTTGTTTAATGCAAAGGGCGAAATCATCGGATAAAATATTGCGTCAATATTATATAAAAATGAATTTTTTATATAAGTATTGATTGGAAGTAATTTTTATTGTAAAATATAAACATACACATTGAAAGGAGTTGGAATTATGGCAGATGTAATCGAGATCTTCTGCTGGCTTCTCAGCCTTCTTAAGCAAATACTCGGTTGTTTCATCGACGCAGGCTTCATTGATGATGTTACCGGTAAAATTAAGGAGTTTTCTTCTTCCAAGTTCAGCAAATGATTTAAAACGGCACATACCGCGGCGATCTCTGAGGTGCTTTGCTATGGCAGAGTATCAAGGGGGTTGCCGTGATGTTTTGTAAAGGGAAAAATAAAGATGAATTTATCCGAAAAAAAATTATTTCTTTTTGATATAGACGGCACGCTTTCCGTCGGCAGTACTCTTTTTGACGGGAGTATGGATTTGCTTGATTATATTGATTCGATAGGCGGACGCGCGTATTATATTACAAACAATTCAACAAATTCAACCGACAGTTACATTGAAAAATTCGCAAAATGGAATATAAAAACGACTGCGAACCTGTTCGTAACGGCGGGATATGTTTCAATGCTTTATTTAAAGGAGCATTTTGCGGATGAAAAGGTATTTGTACTCGGTACGAAATCGTACGTTAATGAGCTTAAGAAGAACGGTCTTAATATAACGGAAACTCCGGATGACGACGTTAAATGCGTTCTTGTTGCTTTCGATAATGAGCTTACATACAAAAAGACGGAATATGCGTGCGAGCTTCTTTCTTTAAACGATATTCCTTATCTTGCGACGAATCCCGATTTGTGCTGCCCCGCGCCGTTTGGTTTTGTACCCGACTGCGGTTCGATTTGTTCAATGATAGACAATTCCGTCGGCAGAGCGCCGACGTACTTGGGCAAGCCGAATAAAATACTTGTCGACATGTGTTTGGCCGATTCCGGATTTTCAAGGGAACAGACTCTTGTTGTCGGCGACAGGCTTTATACCGATATTGCGTGCGGTATAAACGGAGGATGCGATACGTGCGCCGTTTTGACGGGGGAGACGTCGAGAGAGGAAATAGCCTCTTCGCAGTATAAGCCGACATATACGTTTGAAAATGTCAGAGAGCTTTTGAACGCATGCAGAAAATAAAAAAACGATTTTTATAATTAAATATTCCTGTTTACAATATAACCCCGGCTTCATACGGAAACCGGGGTTTGATTCGTTGTCGGTAATTTATTGTTTAATACATTCCGCCGCCCTGAGCTGCAGCCATAGCCGCCGCCTGTGCCGCGTCAGCCTGAGGATCGGGCTTGTCGGCAACGAGAGATTCTGTTGTAAGAACCATAGCCGCAACGGACGCCGCATTCTGTAATGCCGAACGCGTTACCTTTGTCGGATCAAGTATTCCTGCCTGCGCCATGTCTGTGAACTCTTCGGTTGCAAAGTTGTATCCGTAGCCTTTCTTTCCGCTTCTTCTTACAGCGTCGATAATAACCGATCCCTCAAGACCTGCGTTTGCCGCAATCTGACGGATAGGCTCTTCGAGAGCTTTAAGAACAATCTTAACACCTGTCTTTTCGTCGGAATCCGAACACGAATCCGCAAGCTCCGAAAGCTCGTCAACCGCGTTAAGAAGCGCAACGCCGCCGCCTGCAACGTAACCTTCTTCAACAGCCGCCTTCGTAGCCGCAAGAGCGTCCTCGATACGGAGCTTCTTCTCCTTCATTTCAGTTTCGGTAGCCGCGCCGACTCTGATAACGGCAACTCCGCCTGCAAGCTTCGCAAGTCTTTCCTGAAGCTTCTCTCTGTCAAAATCCGAGGTGGTGGTTTCTATCTGAGTTCTTATCTGAGCGACTCTTGCCTTGATAGCGTCGCTGTCGCCGGCACCGTCGACAATGATAGTGTTTTCCTTGGAAATTTTAACCTGCTTTGCTCTGCCGAGCATCTGAACCGTTGCGTCCTTAAGCTCAAGTCCAAGCTCTGAGGTGATAACTTCGCCGCCCGTAAGCGTTGCGATATCGCGGAGCATCTCTTTTCTTCTGTCGCCGAAGCCGGGAGCTTTTACGCCGATGCATGTGAATGTACCTCTTAATTTGTTAAGAAGGATGGTTGAAAGGGCTTCGCCCTCGATGTCCTCTGCGATTATGACAAGCTTGTGACCTGCTTTGAGTATGGATTCAAGCAGAGGAAGAATCTCCTGAATATTTGAAATCTTTTTATCGGTAATAAGAATGTATGCGTCGTCGATAACGGCTTCCATTTTGTCGGTATCCGTTACCATGTAGGGCGAGATATAGCCTCTGTCGAACTGCATGCCTTCGACGACGTCGGAGTAGGTTTCGCTGGTTTTTGAATCCTCAACGGTGATAACGCCGTCGGACGTAACCTTTTCCATAGCCTCCGCAATAAGCGCGCCTATCTGTTCGTCGGCGGCGGAAATTGCCGCGATTCTTGCAATGTCGCTTGTTGAGGAAACGGGCTTTGAATCTGCCTTTACAGCTTCGACAGCCTTGTCAACGGCTTTCTGAATGCCTTTCTTGACAACCATCGGGTTTGCGCCTGCCGCAACATTCTTCATTCCCTCTCTTACGAGAGCCTGAGCGAGAAGGGTAGCGGTCGTAGTGCCGTCGCCCGCAACGTCGTTTGTCTTAACGGAAACCTCCTTGACAAGCTGAGCGCCCATATTTTCAAACGGGTCGTCGAGTTCAATTTCCTTTGCGATTGTAACGCCGTCGTTTGTGATTAAAGGAGAGCCGTATTTTTTATCGAGAACTACGTTTCTGCCCTTGGGTCCCAATGTGATTTTTACCGTATTGCTTAATTTGTCAATACCTGCCTGTAAAGCTTTTCTGGCTTCTTCGCCGTATATAATCTGCTTTGCCATAATAAAACGCCTCCTGAATTATTCTACTACTGCGAGAATGTCGCTTTGACGGACAATTGTATATTTGTCCTGTCCCAATTTAACTTCCGTTCCGGCATACTTATTAAGTATAACCTTATCGCCTACGGAAACCTCCATTTTTACTTCCTTACCGTCGACTGTTCCGCCGGGGCCTACGGCTGTAATTTGAGCAACCTGGGGTTTCTCCTGTGCGGCCGACGCTAAAAGGATGCCTCCCTGTGAAGTTTCCTCTGCTTCGAGGAACTGAAGAACGACTTTGTCGCCTAAAGGTTTAAGTTTCATTTTATATTCCTCCTAATCGGGTAAATAATATAGAGTATTAAATACTGTTTAGCACTCGATTTATCTGAGTGCTAATACATATTGTAACCATTTTTTATGAAAAATCAAGTACTTTTTGAAAATTAATAAAAAAAATCAGAAAAATGCGGTTTGTCATATACAAATATTAACTGAATATAAATTTTAGTTACATAAGTAAGATATTTTATAAAAATAATTTTAGAAAAATTAATTGACAAATGTCTATAAATGTGATATATTATCGTCATACACATTATATATTATTATGAAAGGACTGCGCCTATTATGAAAAACAAGGAAGATTTACGTATCAGAAGGACTCATAAACTGCTGTGCGACGCTATGTTTTCTCTGCTTGAGAAGAAAAGCTTTGATGATATTTCCGTCGTGGAGATATGCGACAAGGCAATGGTTCACAGAGCGACGTTTTATAAGCACTTTGAGGACAAGTATCATTTCATGGAATATGTGATGAAGGAGAAGATCAGAGAGTTTTATGAAAATAATAATTCCCACGATCTTTATAATGAACCGAGGCTGTTTTTCAGAAATCTCGTTTCAAATGTAATCGATTTTATATATGCGAATAAAAAAATGCTTAAAATTTCCGTTTCACCTTCAAATAACGGCAGTTTTATCGATTCCGTACATAAAATCGTTTCCGAGGAAATTCTCGGGCTGTTAGAGGATTTTGAGAAGCACGGAGTGGAGCTTAAGGTGCCTGCCGTTGTCGGAGCTCAGTATTTTGCGGGCGGAATACTTTCGCTGATTAAATGGTGGATTTTATCGGATTCCGATACGCCCAAGGAGCAGGTTATCAGCTATTTTGATACTCTGATAGATGATTACGAGTATTTTATCGCCAAAAAATATAAATAAATTTTTTTGATTGTAATATCAAAGCGATATCCGTCAATAATAACGTTGAGACTTTTATAAGGAGTTGAAACGTATGCTTGACAGGATATCGCTTATTTTAGTCGTTATCGGCGCGGTAAACTGGGGTTCGATAGGTCTTTTTCAGTTTGATATAGTGGCGTGGATATTCGGCGGTCAGGACGCAATCGTCAGCAGAATAATATATACTGTCGTCGCGCTTGCGGGAATATGGTGTATCTCATTGCTTTTCAGAGAAAACGAGATGCTTAAATCCGCGTCGGACGCGCAGGGAAAAGAATAATTAAAAATTATTTTCAAATTAAAGACGGAGCCTCGAAAACCGGGGCTCCGTTTTTTAATTATTTAAAAATATGAAAAAAAGTATTTACAAACGCAAGCAGTTTTTTTACGAGTTTGAAAAATAATTCATACAGAACGTTTTGTTCATACTCGGGTACTGTTTTGTTTTCCGTGTTTTTAATAACCGTAAAGTTATCATAAACTGTTCCGGTGTCCGTTCCGTATGTTGTTACGGTTATTTTTTCATCGTCAAATGACAGAACGGAGTATGACGGTTCTTCCATGAAAACATAATTGTCGATATAGACGGGGATTTCATCCTCATGTCCGTAATTGCACCCGGAGGCGTTGCCCGCTTCAAAATACGTTACGCCGTTTATCGGCGCTGTTCTTGCGTGGATATGGTCGTGTCCGCTCAGAACGAGATCGATTCCGTATTTTTCAAACAGGGACGGAAGTGAGATGTAATTTGCCTTATTATCGAATGTGTCGGGTTGTATGCTGTATGCGCTCTGGTGCGTCATTACTATACGGGCAGAGGCGTCGGGATATTGAGAAACCGCTCTGTTAAGCGTGTTCTCATGATCTTCCTTAAGAAAATTATTTGTATTAAGGACGATAATCAAAACGTCGTAATATGAGAAATAATAATCGTTTCCTCCGAATGTCAGCGCGTCGCCGTCGGTTATATTCGGATTGTAGAAATGATACGGGAAAAACTGCGAGTACATTTCATGGTTGCCGACGGCGGCCGCTATCGGGATTGATTTAAGATTTTCGGGATTTAAAAACGCGTTGTACTGCTTCTTGTTTACCGCTGTGTTGACCTGGTCGCCCGCCGACAGAATAAACGCCGAATCGGTTTTTGACTTAATCGAATTTACGGTTCTTTCCCATCCGTATGCGTCGTCAAGCATTGCCTCATCCGAATCGTCGCCGCTTCTGCCTATCTGAGCGTCGGATACGAAGGCTATTTCAAAATTTTTATCGTTTTTAATTGTAAATGTTTCTGTCTTTTGCTTTTTGCCGTCGAATGTGTATTCGTAATAATACGTTCCCGCATTAAGATTTGTAAGCGAAACCCGGTTTACAACATATGCGATAAGCGGAGTCCTTGCGCTTTTAACCTCCGCCTCGGACGCGTCGGACATATCCGAAGAGGAGGAGTATCTGAACGAATCGAAAGAGTGCGATACCCAGCTGAAATTAATTGACGAGGAATCCGCACCGGGCGTAAGAGCTATTTTTCCCTCGTCGGAAAATACAGATTTGGAATTGTTAACGAACTCCTCGGGCGCCGAAACAGGATTTTTTGCAAATGCGGCGAATGAAAGGATAAGCGTTAATATTAGAGTAAACGATATTATTTTTGCCGTTTTTTTCATTGCAATGCTCCTTTTTTTAATTAAAGATAATCGCGGTTGAAACGTTGTTTTAAATCGATAGAACCGTCATTTTTTATCGTTATAACGGTCGCGCCCTGCATCCATCTGCTCTCGTCCCATTTTTTCAAATCGCCCATGGTGTAGGTTTCATATCCGCCCGGCTGGACGTATACGAGCTTTATTCCGTCGTATTCCGCGCAGAAATCGTTTACGTGGTCGTGACCGGCAAATACGGCCTGCGTAGAGCCGAGTTCCTTTATAAGTGAAAATAAACCGCTGTTTACAGGGGAACAGCCTATTGATTCGTACTGAGAGCCGTAGATTATTTTCGCCCTGCCTGTCGGGATATATTCTCCGAATTTACTGAGTTTGTTTACGTTTTCGTATTCGCACAGCGGTATGTGCATGAACACAAGCGATTTGAAATCGCCGTAAATGCGTTCTTGTTCCTCAATATGTTTTTTATACCAGTTTTTCTGATTATTTTTAATATAGTCATAACCGCGCAGATCTGAATCGAGTCCGTTTTCAAATCTGTATTTGTCGGATATGTTTCTGCCCGAATCAAAAAGAAACAGACTTTGTTTTACAGTGCCGGAGCGGTTCATTATATTTATAATATGATTTCCGTAGCCGAACAAATCTGACGGACCGAATTTTGCAAGGCAGTGCTCGTACTGCGACATGTTTTTCATGAGCAGATATTTATGATATTCCTTTTCGCTGCGCGCTTCATGATTGCCGAATACAAATGTCCAATATACGCCCATGTCCTCAAAAAGTTTTGCGAATCTGACCGCGTCAATCTGCTGATGATTTGAGAGAATAATATCGCCCGTAAATACTACGAGGTCGGGCTTTACATCGGCAATATTGCGAACCATCATATTTACGGTCTTATCTCTGAGCCCGGTATCGTCCTCAAAATGCAGGTCGGTCATGGCGAGAATTACGAAATCGTCGTCGGAAATCTGTCCGTCGTCGTCGAATTTCGCAATCCATACGGCGGATTCATCCTCGGCAATTCTCTGAACCCTTGAATCTATGACCGGAATTTTGCCTTTGCCTATGAGCTTTTTCGGCTGTTTTTTATCGGGATTCGAGCCTATCGCTTTTTCGGCGGCAACGATTGCGCGGATTCTGTTCTCCCTTATTACGGTTTGAAGAACCTTCATATATTAAACCTTCCTTAGAATGCCTTTTTTATTTATTTTATCATAAATATCGAAAGTCCGCAATATAAAATTGCAATTGAATTATTGTTCGTCTTATGATATGATTTATTCGGTGGTTAGGTTGAAGAATATAAAATTGAAATATGATATAAACGGCGGATTTAAGATAATGGTTGTCGGCGATATTCATGAAAAACCCGCGTATGCGTCGAGAAAGGATAACGCCCGTTTTCTTGACTATCTGCGACATATTAATACGGCTCTTGATAAAATTCATCCCGATCTGGTCGTTATAATGGGCGACGTCGTAAATGCGGACAGCGAAGAAATGCTGAAAACGGCGTTTGATAAAACATATGCGCCTATAATTAACAGAAATATTCCGTTTGCCGTAGTGAGAGGAAATCATGACGGCGAAAGCGGCGTCGGCTGGAGCGTTCACGAAAAGCTTTTAAGAACGTATGACAATTGCCTTTACTGTCCGGCGGATGAAGACGGGCACGGGGATTATAATCTGCCGATATATTCTCACGACGGTAAAAGAACGGTTTTTAATCTGTGGATGATTAATTCAAACAGTTCAACGGACGAGCTTGACGGTTACGATTATGTAAGAAGAGAGCAGATTGAATGGTACGAAAAAATATCGGACGCTCTTAAAAAGAAAAACGGGGGAAAAGCGGTTCCTTCGCTTGTCTTTCAGCACGTGCCCGTTTGCGAGGAGTACAGACTGCTGAGGGAAACCTCTGCGCTGTCGATGGCGGGAAGCGCGGTATTCGATGATAATGATAACAATAGAAAGTTTTACCTTCCCGGTCGTAATGCCGGTTTTAAGGGCTATCTCGGAGAAGCCCCGTCGACGAGCGATTATAACGGAGGTCAGTTTGAAAGCTGGAAAAAACAGGGCGACGTTATCGGCGCGTTTTTCGGACATGACCATATTAATGATTTTATCGGCAAAACCGACGGGATATGGCTCGGACAATGCCGGGCGGCAGGCTTCGGACAGTACGGCGACGGTTTAAGACAGGGCGTCAGGGTGATAAGACTTAAGGAGGACAGTCCGGACAGATTTTTTACGGAAATGCGTACATACCGCGAGATGATAGGAATGGACTGTGAATCAATTCACGGAAGAATAAAGTACGTTCACGATAAGCTCGGCGTTAAAATAGACCTTGCGGAACGTATTCTTGCAATAACAGCCGTTGCTGCGGGAGTTTGCGCAGGCATGTGCAAATTATCGAAAATAATAAAATTTAAATAAGATTCCACGGATTTTTTGAAAAGTCGGGTTCTTTTGAATATGTTTCGGTTTTTCCGCTTGACGGATTGGGAAAAGAGAGAGAGTATGACCACAGGGCTATGCCGTCGGAATTTGTACGGCTTCCGTATTTTCCGTCGCCTGTCAGCGGAGTTTTTCTCGAGGCGAACTGAACTCTTATCTGATGGGTTCTGCCCGTGAAAAGACGGACTTTTATAAGCGCGTGCGATTCGTTTTTTTTCAGTACCTCGTATTCGCATTCCGCGTTTTTTACGCCCTTTCTCATTCTTTTGACGACAAACGTTTTGTTTTTTTGTCTGTCCCTATATAATAGATCCTTTATTACGGCTTTGCCCTCTTTCGGCATTCCGTCCGTCAGGGCGAGATATTGTTTTTCGACGCGTTTTTGCTCTATTGCCTTTGAAAGGTATCCCGCGCTTTTTTTGTTGAGCGCGTATACCATGACTCCGCCTGTCGTTATATCGAGCCGGTGAACGGGGTAAACTTCTGTTTGTAATTGTTTTTTCAGCAAATCGACCGCGCCCGAATTGTTGTCGGTGTGTTCCGACGAAATTCCTGCGGGTTTTATTATTACGGCGACATTTGAATCCGAATAAAGTATTTCAAGCATATAATCGACGCTTTCTGTTTTTTTATTTTATTTATTTTATCATATTTATTTTGCATTTCAATACATCGGGGAGTAAAAAATGAAAAGATGTTTTTGTTTCGGCGCAATGGATTTTGAGCGTTTTGACGAGAAGATTAACGACGGCGATATTGTTATAGCCGCCGACGGGGGGCTCAGGGCGTGTAAAAAATTCAATATTGAACCTACGTATATATTAGGCGATTTTGATTCTCTCGGATATGTTCCGGATTCGAATAACGTAACCCGTCTGCCTGTCGAAAAGGATGTTACGGACATGTATCAGTCCGCATTTACGGCTTATGAAATGGGAATCGGAGAAATATATCTGTACGGCGGAACAGGAGGCAGACCCGATCATACGTATGCAAATATTGCGCTTGCCGCGGATCTTACGAAGAGGGGATGCAGGTGTTTTCTCGTTTCCGATACGTATATCATAACCGCGGTAACTGACGGCGCAATTGATTTCGGAAAAGAAATGAAAGGTACGATATCCGTGTTTTCATTTGACAACGAAGCTCTCGGCGTATTTGAAACGGGACTTAAATACACGCTTGATAACGCAAGACTGACAAATGATTTTCCGCTCGGCGTAAGCAATTCGTTTATCGGCGAGAACGCGCATATCGGTGTCGAAAGCGGAACTCTTATAATAATGTATGAAAGACCTTGACATTAATTATTGACGGATATATAATAATTAAGCACATTGGAATAATTAATCGGATAATATTAGGGGTGCTGTTTTTCGGCTGAGATGCGTTTGCGAACCCTTGACCTGATACGGATAATGCCGGCGTAGGTAAATATTTACTGACATAATGAATGTAAGTATTCGCATACCGGACTTCCGGTGTGCGGATTTTATTTTTCCATGGAGGTATAATATGGAACAGAAGAAAAAAATTAATGTAAGGACTCTGACAGAGTGCGCCGTTATGCTTGCGCTTGCCGTAGTGCTCAGCTTTATCAAGGTTTGGGAAATGCCTATGGGCGGTTCGATAACGCTTGTCAGCATGCTGCCGATTGTTATGGTTTCGATTAAGCACGGAAACAAAGCGGGACTTGCCGTTGGATTTTTGTTCTCTCTCATTCAGCTTATTCAGGGTATCGCTTCGGGCAATGTTTTCCCCTATTGCGAAACGGCGGGAATCGCCGCGCTTGTCGTTGCGTTTGACTACATTGTACCGTTTACCGTTCTCGGATTTGCCGGAGCTTTCAGAAAAATTAAAATCGGTAAATTCGATACCTTCGGTATTTATCTCGGCATAATCATCGTTATGATTGCACGTTTTGCCTGCCACTTCGTTACCGGATTTTCCGTATGGGGTCAGTGGGCGGATGGAATGAGCCCGTATATGTATTCGTTCCTTTATAACGGAACTTACATGCTTCCGGAGCTTATCTTTACTCTTATTGCCGCTGTCATTCTTGTTCAGGTGCCTCAGATTAGAAAAATTCTCGGTATTAAGATTAAACCCGAGGATAACGAAGAAAAGAAAGAAGCATAATTTTTTCAAATCGATTATATCCAACGCCTTTTCCGCCGAAAACGGAGAGGGCGTTATTCTTTGACATACAATGGATTTTAAAAATCGCTCAAAAAAAATAAAAAAATTTCTGAAAAAAGTGTTGACTTTTTAACTCGAATGTAGTATATTATTGAAGCCGTAAGAAATGCGACGCAAACATGGGAGCATAGCTCAGCTGGGAGAGCATCTGCCTTACAAGCAGAGGGTCATAGGTTCGAGCCCTAT
>CAVGCY010000006.1:0-2431 GCA_963627915.1 Bacteroidaceae bacterium
GTTTATGGTATCACCGCTTCATATGTATGTGCTGCTTTGGAACAAGTACGATTTTATAGTTATAAAAGTGAAAGTGGTTACTGGAACAATTATGGCTCAAGCAGCTATGTGCAAACCGGTTTTAGTTCTACCGTATTCAACATAGATTATTCAGGTGGCAGTAAACAAGGGTTAAATATGTCAGTTAGTTCAGCAGAAGATACTATTTGTGCTCCATACAGTTATAAAGCCGCAGACATACTTGCAAGATATTTTGAAACATATATGTCTGATAAAAAGTCTCAAGTTATCAATGTGATTTTCCATCACGATGCCAATGGCACAAGAAAAACCATTAAAATATTAGGTATGGTCTGTCCGACTACAACTGACTACATAGGAAGAAATAGTATTTCATCTAATCCTCAAATATAAAGTATTCCATCAAACTGCTCGCGCAGGGCAGGACTTCCCTGCCCTGCGTATTTCCACCAATTCCATGTCAATTTTACCAATTATGTGATTTCCTCTTTGTGTAGCATACAGAATTTTTCAATTTTACAAGATGATTGTTCCAAACCCATGATTTTCGTGTATAATATAGGTAACAGTGAATCAAAAATTACTTTTTCGTCGAAAGGATGTGATCCCGATGGGCTTATAAGCAGCACGACAACATTCACACTGTACGCAAAAACCACGGAAACTATCACTATCACCGAATATGCCGAATACTAATTATCGCTGAATTTGCATAACTTTTTAAATTCGTCACAGGCAAAAATTATTTAAAGGAGCTTTGAGCAATGAACAGAAGGAAACTTACGCTGATCTGCTTAACACTTGCCGTGATTATTTGCATCGGCGGTGTCACCTTAGCTTCATCAGCAGACAGAGACGGAACAAATTACGAGAATTCCGGAAAAGCTGTGAGCGCATACACTTTTAATGATGTAAAAAGAATCTCAAATGTTAAAAGCAACATCTATAACGGCATGATAAACAGTGTCGATTTTTACGACGCTGTCGAAGGCAGCTTCACGACCTCGTTCATCCGCGAAGGCGAGGACGTAACGATCAACTTCAAGGTGGATATTCCTCAGCAGGTCTCCATGGAGAGCGTCAAGGGGCGCGTGGAAGACCTACAGAATATATGCATAGACGAAACTCTTTACAGTTATAATGCAGCTAACGATAACTATATCGAGTGCTACTATGCCTCACAGCTTGATGCCTCGGAGCGAAGTGTTAAGCTTGATTACAATGTATGCCTGCCCCACTCACAGAAAATTGTGTTTTTTGACGGGGAAAAGGTTATTTATGACCGCGTAGTCACGCAAGCCGACGGTGAGCGCGGATATTATTACCGGCCTGATATAACGAAAACCGCATATGCTTCTCAGTGCATTTTCCCGCAGTCGCTCGGCATGGCTCTTCTCAATGACATGGATAACTGGGATATAGTCGGCGTGCGCGAATTCCTCGGCAGAAATGCGGTAGTTATACGCGGCTCAGTCACCGATTCAGACTACGCGCAAAAGATATCCTCCAGCAGCTTTGAGATGACAGTAGACTTGGAGACCGGCGTACTTCTTGAGTTCAAAGGTTTTTCCGGCGATAAGCTCACGCAGCACATTGAGATGACCAGCATACGCTTTCTCGACTCAAACGAAGACAACGGTATTTTGAATGCTGCTAAAAGCGCCTTAAACGTCATGAATGTTTCAGCAAAGTGAGATGTATCACATGAAAAAAATTCTTGCAGCTATTATTGTAGTCAGCATGATGCTGAGCTGTTTAAGCTTTGCTTTAATGTGCAGGGCAGGACTTCCCTGCCCTGCATTCAAATCGGAGGCAGGCCGCTGATCACAGGAGGTTTTAACGCATGAAAGATCCCTTCAAGCTGTGCGGCAGGGCAATGCTCATAGCGTTCTGTATAATTTTTTCGCTTAGCATCATCGTCTGTGCACTCGATAGCATGATATTCTTCTACATATACTGTGGCGTAAGTCTCGCCATTGTGCTCGTGCTTTGCGTTTACGTTTTCATCAATTGGAGATGTCCGTACTGCAAGCAGGTGCTGCCCATGGCGCTAATGGAGTTCTGCCCCTATTGCGGCAAGCGCATACACTATAAGGATGACGACAGCGGAAAATAAAAAAACACCGGCGCAGCAAATCAAAGCGATTCGCTGCGCCGGAAGTTTATCTAAGCTGACGGGAGTCGAACCACTGCCGCCCGTCAGCTTAATGTTATCTGCCCGCGCCGATGAAAAACAGCGAGAGCATGCCGGGGCCGACGTGGATGCCCGTGTACGGCTCGTGTGTAGCTATGATGAGCTCCTGCGGCTCGGCTATGGCGCGCACCAGCTCCGCGAGCTTTTCCGCGTCCTCGGGACAGTCGCCGTGGCTTATCGCAACGCGCTGATGCTGCGGATCGACGGCCTTGGCCT
>CAVGCY010000007.1:0-11026 GCA_963627915.1 Bacteroidaceae bacterium
GTTGCGCCGACCTGTACCAAAACCGGACTTACCGAGGGTTCGCACTGCTCAGTCTGCAATGAAATAATTGTAAAGCAGGAGATAATCCCCTCGCTCGGACACAGCTTTGAAAACTACGTTTCGGATAACAACGCAACTTGTACTGTAGACGGAACAAAGACCGCAAAGTGTGAACGCTGTGATGCAACCGATACGCTTACAGACATCGGTTCAGCTAAAGGACACACTTTAGTTACAGATGAGGCGGTTGCACCGACTTGTACCAAAACAGGACTTACCGAGGGTTCGCATTGCTCGGTCTGCAATGAAACGATTGTAGAGCAGGAGACAGCACCCGCGCTCGGACATGATTTCAGTAATGAATGGACAATCGACAAAGAGGTGTCATGCACCGAAAACGGCTCTAAATCTCATCATTGCTCACGCTGTGATGAAAAATCCGACATCACCGTTATTGAGGCTCTCGGTCATAATTACGGGGAATGGATTATCACGAGTGAAGCAACATGCAAATCTGCCGGTTCTAAATACAGAACGTGCGATGTCTGCGGTTATAAAGAAAGCAGTACCATTGACAAACTCGAACACAATTTCGGTGAATGGGTTGTTATGAAGAAAGCGACCGTTTTGTCTGACGGTTTAAATCAGAGAATATGTAAGGACTGCGGTACGGTTGAATCCGAGGTTCTGCCGAAAATTGAAATAGACATAGATACGAACAGCGGTTACGGACGTGCCGACTTTACGGTTGTAAATGCGCAGACTCTTAAGCCGATTAAGAATGCAAATATATTCATTTCAACAGCTAACGACGGCGAAAATACATTCAGTACCGAAGAAAACGGTAAGGTAAGCATTATCCTTCCGGTCGGCAAACAAACCGTTTCCGTTTATGCAGACGGCTGTCTTACGCGTAATATCAGCGTAAATATCGAGTCCGGAATAAATACGGTTCCGCAAATCGGTTTGAGCGATAAGCCTGTGTATGAGGCGAAGGTAACGCATCATCTGATGACAGCCGATGAAATTGAAGAGGCAGGTATAGACGTTTCCGCAGCGGACAATAACCATACATATAAGTATGAACTTAATCTCGAATTTGAACCGGGAATAGACTGGGTCAGCATTGCTTACTACTGGGGAGAGAGCGGAACGATTTACGGCGGTTCAGGTACCGCGCACGGTTCCGGTTCAGGTTCAGGTTCAGAAACTCCCGTAACATGGGTTTCCTCATCCGGCGCCGACGGTAAAGGCGGAGGATATTTCCTCATTCCGAGAGGAAACGGAGAGTCGCCGATAAGCGTCTATCCTGTAAGCGAGCATTTTTATTTGATTATCCGCGGTGAAGTCAAATGGCTTAAGGAAATGTTTGACGTTGAAATGCTTGTTATTAATAATTCAAATACCGATACGCTTGAAGAGCTTACCGCAACGTTAAATCTGCCCGAGGGACTTTCACTTGCCGATATGTCGGGTGAACAGCAGACGCTCGAACGGGAGATAGGACATGTTGACTCAGGTTCAACGAAGTCCGTTCATTGGTATGTAAGAGGCGACAAAGCCGGAAGCTATCCGATTGAGGCAAGACTTCAGGGTAAGGTAATGCCGTTCGACGAAGAGATTGACGACGTTTACAGTGCTGAAAACTCTCTTCAGGTTTGGGCGGGAAACGCGCTTAATTTGAATTTTGAATTTCCGAGCGCGGCATATTACGGTGAGGATTATCCGATAACGATTACTCTTACCAATGTTTCGGATATAACATTATATAATGTGGGACATATCATTACCGGTATCGAACAGGGTCGTGTAACTCATTATTCCGACGGCAAAAAGGAAGAAGAGGTTTATATGAGCACCGGTACAGTCGGAAGCGGATTCGCTCCGGAATTTAAACCCGGCGATAAGATTGTCATGGAGCTTTCGGTAAATATTCTCTTTGAATCAAAGCTGATGGAATATAAGCTGCAAAAGCTTATCGGAATTGTTGATGGCGTTGAACAGCTGATGAAATATTATAAGTTGTTTAATGTGATTACGGATGCGGCAAATTTTCTTTACAAGAGTGTTTCAGGCTGTGTAGATGCCCTTAATACATTTACCGAAAGCGTAACATGGGAAAGCGTAGTCACAGGCGCTGACAAAATCGAAAAGATTAAGATGTTTAATGCTTTACGCGAAAAAATTGCGGGTCTTGCGTCCAAATACGGTACTTCGGGCGATAAAACGATTGACGCAGCGTTTAAGCTTACTAATACATCTCTCGGTCATTCGCTTGATATGATTACGTCGGACCCGGGCACATGGCTTAAAGATGTAAATATAAAGGATATAAAAGCAATACTTGATCAGGTCAGCGCACTGGAAAACAGCTTGACAGGTTCGACAGCGACAAAATCACGTAAATTTGATATTTACGATTCAATAAGGACTGCCATATCTGCGATACCGATTAATTTTGTGTTAAGTGACGTATTTATGGTTGAAGATGAGGACAACACGACAAGCATTCCGTGGACGTACTCGGTTTCCGAGGCCTCTCCCAGATACTTCGGAGTTTCAAGCGTCAGTAAGTATCTGATGTCTCTGACTCAGGCAGCATGCGCCGAGATGTACGATGAGGCAATGCCGTGGTATCTGAGGCTTGTTCCCGGGCTCGATGATCCGTTTAATTACGATGACGCTGTAAAATATATTCAGGCGACAGAGGACGAGATTGCTCTCGTTAAGGCAAAGGACGCTACAGGGGAAATTAAATTCAAATGCCGGGTTGAATCCGCCGATACTGAAAATACGTCAAAACTCAGAACGAGAGTCGCGTCGAACAGCATACAGAACGATTTTATTCTTGAATGCGACAATGAAACCGCGGTATTTGAAAACGGCGTTCTGACATTCACCGGCGACGGTCTTATCAGCATTACGCCCAAAACGACAAACGGCGGAATACTTAATATCGAGGACAGCGAAGGCAATACGTATAAATATGAAATCAACGTTGTCGAGCAGCATGAATGCACAGCCGGCGAGCGCGAGGTTATCGTATCGCCTACGAATGATTACGACGGTTTTGCCGTAAAATGCTGTACTGTCTGCGGTGAGATTATGGATATCGAAACGCTTTCCGTCAGCGAGTGCTCTTCTCACAGCTTCGGCGAATGGACGGTTGAAACTCAGGCAACATGCTCCGCATGCGGAATCAGAACGCGTTCATGCTACGAATGTGGTTATACGGAAACTGAGTATACGGACGCGTCCGACAGTCATACCGAGGAAGTGCGCAATGACGTTTCGGCAACATGCACGCAGGACGGATATACGGGAGACGTTTACTGCTCTGTATGCGGTGAGCTTCTTGAAAGCGGAACGGTTATACCCGCGCTTGATCACAGCTACGGCGAGTGGACGAAGCTTGACGACAGTCAGCATCAGCGCGTTTGCGCAAATGATGAAAACCATGTTGAAAAATCGGCTCACAGCTGGGACGGCGGAGTTGTTACAAAAACAGCAAGCTGCGGCGAGGAAGGCGTACTGACATATACATGCTCGGTCTGCCATGCTGAGAAAACCGAGATTATTCCCAAGACTGCTCACACGCAGGCAACAATAACCGGAAGCTCTGCGACCTGCACGCAGACAGGTTTGACTGACGGTGTAAAATGCTCGGTATGCGGTGGAATTATAACAGCTCAGGAGATAATCCCCGCTCTCGGTCACGAGGACGGCGACAACGACGGCATCTGCGATGTTTGCGGTGAAGAAGCAAAGAACGATACCGACTGCGATACTGCCGGTCATGTCGATTCCGATAAAGACGGTATCTGCGACAGCTGCGGCGATACAATGCCCGAGGTTAAAAGCTGTAAGTGCATCTGTCACAAGAAGGGTATTGCAAAAATATTCTACAAGATATTCAGATTTATCTGGAAAATCTTCGGAATGAAGAAAACCTGCGGATGCGGATTGGAGCATTATTAATATAACTTCAGTACGACGCGTTTTGAAAATCGAATAACGTAAAAGATCCGGGATTCGGATATGAAAGTCCGAATCCCGGGGGCTTTTATACAAAAAAAGCTGTCCGGATTTTTTAACTCCGAACAGCTCTTTTGATTATCAAATTAAATTACTTCGCAAGACCGTGGAAAATCGTTAATCCCTCAAAAGCGGAATCATCGCCCTTGATGAACGCGATTATTTTAATAAGCAGTGAGAAAAGGTCTGCAAGAAGCTGATTAACGTCATAATCTTTACCAAACTCGAACATAACAGTACCTCCGTGTATTTTTATAATATTATATTATCATATAAAGTCTGATTTATAATTAATTATTAGAAAAATAATTTATTTGTCCATTAATTTATTGCCGTCTGCGTCGAATATTTCAACTCTTGTAAGTCCGTTATCGTTGTAATGACGCACTTCCTTGTTATAACCGTCGAGTCCGTTCGTTACGGTATATTCTATGAGTTTTCCGTCGTCAAATGTGAAAAAAGCCGATGAGGAATCGTTTGTAATCGAGAGTACGGAGAGTTTTTCATTTTTATACTCGGCGTAAATATATTCTTTTGAATCCTTGTACATCTGAAGGGATCTGAAAACCTCGTCGTTATTTTCGTCATATCCGATATACTGCGTATTTCCGTAGGAATCGGTATATGTTTCGCTTTTTGCATACGCTTTGTTTTGTACCTCGACAGGCTCAACTGCCGAAAAATCGAGTTTTTTAAGCTCATTTTCCGCGATTTTTACGCAGTAATCCGCATATCCGGATTCACCCTCAAGCGGAACAGAGCTTTGAGCGTCCGATTTTGAGCTTGTTTCATTCGCTGACGGATTGTCCGAATCCGAAACTTTTTCGCATGCGCATAGACTTAAAACCGAAATAAAGGCAATAATTGCGGTTATAATTCTTTTTTTCATTTTCACCATTTCCTTATTCAAACAGACTGAAATCAAATTCGTCCTCGTCTCCGACGCTTGCGGACGGGGGAGCGGGGCGGTTATTATTTTTATTGTTTTTGTTGACGGAATCCTTTTTTGTATCCGGTTCGCCGTGAGTTAAATCGGATATGTTTTTGCCGATTTGCTTACCGGTGGTTTTAGCTTTTGACATAAAGTCGGAAACAGATATGCTGTTTTTATTCTTCTGCGAGTGCTTCTTTTTTGCGCAACGGCTCATTTTTGATTTGATTCGGTAAGAATCGGCTTCCGATTTTCTTATTATCGTTTCGTCGTCATCCTCATCGTCTATTCTGTTTTCGATTCTCTGTTTATATTTTGAAACCTTTTTTCTGCCCTTATGCGCTACGGCGAAAATATATATTCCCGCGCCGGCGCCGGCGACTGCAAGAACGGTTAAGAATATCGGCGACGTCAGAATTGTTTTAATTAAATTTAAAACGAACATAAGAGCGTTTACATTAACGTCGTCGCCCGAAACGAGATCAACCTCGGCTACAATGGAATCTGCGTACATTATCTTCGCATGTCCGACCTTTTCGCCTTTTTTTATCGGCGCGTTTACCGATTCGGGCAAATCCGATTCAAAGTAAACGCTTGATTCGTCGACTCCCGACGGAACGAGCGCGTTTACCTTTTCGGCGGGAACTACTCTGATATGATCAACGTCTGCCGACAGCTTAACGGGCAGCTCGCAAACGTATGTGGATGTGTCCGCAACCGTTGCAAGATTCATGTTTGAAAACGCCCATTTAAACATTGTTTTGCAGTCGAGAAGCGCTGTGTTGTCGTTGTAACCGTCGCCGTCCTTGTCAACGTTCGGCGCTTTCATTGCTACGGCTATATATGTATATCCGTTTTTTGTCGCTGTCGTGACAACGCTTCTGCCCGCCTTGGAGGTATATCCCGTCTTTATACCGCTTGCGTATTCATAATAGTAGAGCGAACGGTAGCTGTTTATTATATCAACGCTTGTGATAAGGTCGCGTTCCTCGCTCGTCTTATTCGTCGGACTGACAGTGTAATACACAGTGTCGCTGATTTCGGCAAGGACGGGGATATCAAGCATGTATTTTGCGATTTTAACAAGGTCGTTCGCCGTTGTGTACTGATTCTCGTCGTCGAGGCCGTGAGGGTTTGCGAAATGCGTGTTTTCACAGCCTAAATCCGATACGAATTTATTCATCATTTTAACAAAAGAATCGATATCTCCCGCAGTGTATTCGGCAAGAACGTTCGCCGCGTCGTTCGCGCTTTGAAGCATTAAGCAGTAAAGCAGATCTCTTACGCTTATCTCCTCGTCGGGAACAAGTCCCGCCATTGTGCTGCCTGTATTGTCAAGCGAACGTATCGCCGTCTGACTGACGGTTGTTTTCTCATCGAGATCCTTGCAGTTTTCAACGGTGAGAATTGCCGTTACTATTTTTACAAGTGAAGCGGGACTTGCTTTCTCGTCGGGGTTTTGGGAGAAAACAACCGTTCCGCTGTCCTTGCTGACAAGCAGATATATTTCGCTGTCGAGTTCCACAGCAGAATTGTACGCCGCCGAGGCGCATATCGGCAGAACGGAAAAAACAGTTATTAATAAAGTCATAATAAAAATAATGCATTTTTTCATAGACATTCACCTGAAGGATAGTGTATAATATATTCAATAACCGATTAAGAGGGTAATTTTATGGTTTATGTTACTGGCGATACCCACGGGGATATCAGCCGTCTTTCGACTTCGGCTCTCAAATTTATGGAGCCGGGCGATACTTTGATAATTTGCGGAGACTTCGGATTTATTTGGGATAATTCAAAACGTGAGGATAAGATTCTCAGAAGCCTTGGTAAAAGAAGGTATAATATTTGTTTCATTGACGGTACGCATGAAAACTTCGGTCTGCTTGACCGCTATCCCGTCACTAAATTCAACGGCGGAAAGGTTCACCGTATTACGGGTAATCTTTACCATCTCATGCGCGGACAGCTTTACCGTATAGACGGCATGAGCATATTTACAATGGGCGGGGGAGAACTTCCCGACGCGGAATACGTTGAGGTGGGCGACGAACTCGGCGGCGCTCAGCTCCCGAGCAGGGACGAGCTTCTTGCGGGCGTGGGCGTTATGGAGCTTGTCGATTATAACGTAGATGTGATAATAACTCATGAGCCTCCCGCAAGGACGAGAGAATTTCTTTTGCTTAATACGAATCAGGAGGCTAAATTTTCTTCGCTTAATACGTTTTTTGATGAATTAAGTCTTCAGTGCACGTATAAAAAATGGTTTTTCGGCAGTATGCATGTCGATAAATTCATATCGTCGAATCAGATTGCGCTGTATAAAAATATTGTCGACGCCAAAACGGGAATGAAGGTTAAATGAAAAATATTCGGGCGGAACGGTCTTCGTTCCGTTCTTTTTATAAGAATTTTTCGAGTACTTTTCGCGCCGTTTCGTGCGTGAAATTACCGGGCGTTCTCTCAAAGTTTTTAACGGGGCTTTCCCAACGTTTAACGTAGGAATCAATATTTTCCTTATTCATTTTAATGTTTACGTCGGTAAGAGAATCTATAATCTCCTTGAAAGTATTTTTGTCGGAATGTATAAATGTGAAAAATTTTTCGGCTTTTTCATTTTCGTTTTCAATCGCAAAATCCATATATTCGTTCATAAAAGCCGTGCATGCTCTGCCGTGAGGAATACCGAAATCCTCCGTCAGAACGTAGCCGACGGTGTGAGGAAAGCACGTGCCGGTTATATTAATTGCAAGTCCGCCGAAAAGAGAGCCGGTATAAAGAGCGTCCCTTTCTTTTTCGTCGGGAAGCCTTTTTTCATTATAAAACATAACAAGATTTTTCCATAAAAGCTCGATTCCGCGTTTTGCGTACATGACGGACAGTTCATTTGAATTTTTTGCAAAAAACGATTCCGTACAGTGGGCGAACGCGTCAAGAGCCGATGAAACCGTAACCGAGTACGGAACGGAATACGTATATTTTGAGTCGCAGAACGATACCCTTGCATAACAGTCCGGTCCGGAAATGCTCTTTTTGCATCCCGTCTCGGAATTTGTAAGAACGGAAACGCCCGTAACCTCGCTGCCCGTTCCTGCGGTAGTTCCGATAAGGATGACCGGCAGCGGCGTGACTTCGGATGAACGAGAGTAAATATCGATCTCTCGCATGTCCTTATCCGAGGCGTAAATCGCCGCAGCCTTTGACGCGTCGAGAGGAGAGCCTCCGCCTATTCCTATGATAAATTCGGCAGAAATATTCCTTGCCTTTTCTCCGGCTTTCATACAGTCTGACGCCAAAGGATTTTCCGAAATATAGTCAAAAATTTCATATGATATGCCGGCTTTTTCAAGCGTTGTCTGCGTATCGAGCAAAGCTCCGCTTTTTTTTGCCGCAGAGCCGGACGTTACAATAAGACATTTTTTTCCGAATTGCAAAAAAACATCCGCACCGTTTTTTACGCAGCCGCGGGAGTTTATTATTTTTTCCGGCATATATGAAGAAATATCCATCAAATAACATCTCCGAAATATTTATAAAAAATTAAATACAATTAAGTATACAATATATAAATGGCATTTGCAAAGCGTTTTTTACATTCTTATAAAAAAAATAATAATTTATCGAATTTAACATATCTTCCTTGACAATTGATATGAAAATGATGTAAAATGCTTATATAATTTTATTTAATATTTTATTATCCGGGAGGCTGTCATGTCTAAAAAATATATAATCGCTCTTGATCAGGGAACGACAAGCTCAAGAACAATAGTATTCAACAAAAAAGGTGAAATCGTATCGAAGGCGCAGTATGAATTTCCGCAGATTTATCCCAAGGCAGGATGGGTCGAGCACGACCCCGAGGCGATACTTAAAAGCCAGTTCCGCTCTCTTGCCGACGCTCTTATTGAGGGTAAAATCGAGGCTAAGGATATTGCGGCTATCGGCGTTACGAATCAGCGCGAAACTACGATTCTTTGGGATAAAAACACGGGCAAGCCGGTTTATAACGCTATCGTATGGCAGTGCCGCCGTACCGCTCCGATGTGCGAACAGTTAAAGGCGGAGGGAATCGGCGAGTATATACAGGAACACACGGGTCTTATTATAGACGCATACTTTTCGGGTACTAAAATCAAATGGATTCTCGATAACTGCGAGAAGGCGCGCAAGCTTGCCGCCGAGGGAAATCTTCTTTTCGGGACAATAGATACATGGCTTATATGGAATCTTACGGGACGTAAGGTTCATATTACGGATTATTCAAACGCTTCGAGAACAATGCTTTTTGACGTTGACAGACTTTGCTGGGATGAGTATCTCTGCGATAAACTTGGCATTCCGATGGCGATTCTTCCCGAGGTGCGTCCTTCGAGCGAGGTTTACGGAGAGGTCGCTCCCGGGATTCCCGGACTTGAGGCTCTTGCGGGCGTTCCCGTTGCAAGCGCGGTAGGCGATCAGCCCGCGGCGCTCTTCGGTCAGGCGTGCTTCCGTCCCGGTCAGGCAAAAAATACGTATGGAACAGGCTGTTTCCTGCTTATGAATACGGGCGGACAGCGCGTTAAATCAAAAAATAATCTTCTAACCGGCATTGCATGGGGCATTGACGGCAGAGTTGAGTACAGCATAGAGGGCAGCGCATTTAACGCAGGCGCGGTCATTCAATGGCTCAGAGATGAAATGGAGCTTATTTCGAGCGCGCCCGAGTGCGACCGTCTTGCGGAGAGTGTTCCCGACGCTAACGGAATTTATCTCGTGCCCGCATTTACGGGCCTCGGCGCTCCGTATTGGGATATGTATGCAAGAGGCTGTATTGTAGGAATCACGAGAGGTACAAATAAAAGGCATATTGCGCGCGCTGTTTTGGAGAGCATCACTTTCCAGATGACCGATTTGTTAGAGGCTATGAAGGCTGATTCGGACATTCGTCTTGAGGATCTGAGAGTTGACGGCGGCGCAAGCGTAAGCAATATAATGATGCAGATTCAGGCTAATATGATAGGTACGACCGTTAACCGTCCCAAGGTTGTTGAGACTACGGCTCTCGGCGCGGCTTATCTTGCGGGACTTGCTGTCGGCGTATGGAAGTCAAGAGCCGAAATCGAGGGAATCAGAGAGGTTTCCAGAGAGTTTGTTCCTCAGCTGAGCAAGGTTGAACGTGATAAAATTTATGCCGGATGGAAAAAAGCGGTCGAGAGATCGATGAACTGGGCAGATAAGTAATAATCTGCCGTACCTGACTGAAAAAATTATATTTAAAAAAGCGTCAAAAACTCACCGACTTGCAAGTTTTTGGCGCTTTTTATGTGCTTGATTTCTTTACGTACGGAAATTTACCGAAGTGACATAATAAGTCAGTTTGTGATATTGCATTCGACCGTATAAAACAGTATTAAGCCGTAAATGAGTTAACAGTCTATGCATACAATCTCATGTGCAACTTTCATTAAATTTAAAGATACGACGGTCGAATTGTCTGATTAGAATCGGCAAATTAATATTTCTGTCTTTTAGAAACGGTAATTCTGTGTTTAATAATTTGTATATAATCCGCTCTTAAAAATGCTTTATCTCACCCGGGTTGATATCACGAAAAAGTGTACAGGCAGGCGTGGGGATCGGGGCGAAATTTACTCTCAGCTTGAAGTTATCTTTGCCGACAGACTGCCCTGATAGCGAAAATCCCGGTTCATATCAAGGGTAAAATGAACGGCTGTTCAAACAGCTCCCCCTGACAGGCTAAGTTATTTCCGATAGTATGCAATTACTGCGTGTAAGCCGTTTTGCGGCTCATACGCTTATATATAATCCTGTTTTTTATATGTTGATATTTCCCTGACGGAAAAATATACTGTTATTGCTTACCGTGTTTATACGATGTTTTATGACAATGAAGCAAAAACAGAGCGTCAAATTGAAATCGGAAATTGCACTTCTGCCTTTTTACGCCGAATGAATTGTATTTTTGACGTTTAAATATGAACTTTTTGTAAACAATAGATTTTTTTCCGTAAGAAATTGATTTTTTCCTGACTATATATATGAGAGGGCTTTTCT
>CAVGCY010000008.1:0-7100 GCA_963627915.1 Bacteroidaceae bacterium
GAAAAAGTCAGAGCCGATGTAAACGACTTAGATTCCGTTCTGTCAAACCAGTCCTTTGTTACCGTGTTGATATAATCAAGCTGTGCGGTAACGCGCTCGTCGTCCTTTTCAGTCGCAAAGGTATCGTTAAACGAAACGCTCGACGTTGTTTTGCCTGTCGTCTGATTTGTATTGCTGTCATACTCGTAAACAATCGTTTTACCGTAAACCGTCTGATTTTGACTGCCGTCATTATTTGAAGAAATTGAATATATTAAATCATTTGTATTAATATCCTTTATTTCAGTTCCGGTTTCGTCATATGTGGTTACAAATCCCGAATTTCTGTCAATGCATGACGTAAGCGTTCCGCTTTCTGAATATGTATACTCGTACTCCAGCGTTTCTCCGCCGTCAAACGATACTCCCCTGATACTGCCGTCATTGTTATACGTATACGTTACGGACTGTCCGTTTGCGTATGAAACCGATGTTAACCGGCTGTTTTCATCATACGTATTCGTGACTATCTCGGTTTCGTTTATCTTTATGCTCGTTCTGTTGCCCCACTCGTCATAAGTAAAGTTATACGAAAATCCGTTATGGGTTATCGAAACGATTCTGTCGTTTTCATACGTGTACGCATTCGCCATTTCCGTGCCGTTCGACAGTCCGCCGACCTGCTGAACAAAACGCGTCAGATTACCTACGGAATCGTACTCCATGTCGACAACGGTTTCACCGCCAGAAATGCGGTCAAGAAATCCCGTTTCGTTATCGTATACATAATATACGGTATTTCCGGCTTCGTCCGTAGATGAAGCGATATGATTGCCGTCGGGAGTATACGTATTCGATGAAGTCATCGTCTTAACGCCGTCAAAACGGCTGTTTGAAAGTATGTTGCCAAATTCGTCCTCGGTTGATATCTCTCTGCGCTTACACTGTATACACGTACAGCTTTCCTCGTCCTCGCATGCGCACTCGCAGAATATCTGCATGCAGTCTTCGCACGGACAGACGGAGAAAAATATTGACTCCTCCTCGCGTGTAACATCCTCATCCGCAGTTGTTTCAGGCTCTGAAACAGATTCCGAAACAGGCTCTGAAACAAGTTCCGAAACAGGCTCCGTTATCTCCTCGCAGGTTGATAATTCGGTTTCGGCATTTTCTGCGCCGTAAATATAATTGCCGTCATTATCTCTAATATATACTATATTTCCAAGCAAGTCAAAGCATTTTGTAATAATATTTCCGCTGTTGTCCGTAAACGTTCTGTTATTTCCCGAAGAAACGACAGTGAAGTAATTTCCCTCGATATATTCTCCGTCCTCGCCGAGAGCATACTCGCCTACGCGCGAAACTCGGTCGTTTGTATATTCAAGCTCTATTTTATACGAATCGATATTGACCGCGCCGGTAAGCAGTCCGGCAGAATTATATGTATAAAATACCGAATTGCCGTCGGGGAAAGTCACGGATGACAGACAGCCGTCCGTATATCCTAAACTTGCCTCAAGCGGCGCGGCGTTTTCTCCCGAACCGGCGATTATTGCCTCGCCGTCGGATGAATAGCATTTAACTTTAGTAAGCAGTGAATCCGTGTAGATAAAACGGTACTCGTTGCCTACGCCGTCTGTGATTTTTGAAATTTTTTCATAATCCGCACCCGAAGGGTCGGTATATTCGATATATATGCACGGCGGCATATAGTCCTCGATTTCGTCATTCTCTATAGGGTACGGCGGTATAAACGCAATCATTCTGCCCAAGCGGTCAAACGCATAGCCCGAATTTTGAGTTTCATTAAAAAGAACGTAACCGATAGAAACGCCGTTTATCGAAAAATCGTTATCGGTATCTTCGTATGACGTATAATCTCCGATTTGCCAGCCGGAATACGAATCGCTGACCGAGCTGTACATAATACTGCCGTCCTCGTTTGCGCTGTCCTCTTTAAACATTATTATGCTGTCGCCGGGAGATAAAAACGCAAGACGTTCCGCGCCGTTTACCGTCGTTTCTTTGATGAATGCGCTGTACGAGGTAAGAACTTTCGCGCCGTATGAATCCGCATTATATGAAAAACTCGATGAAAGATAATCGTACGCTTTTGAATTGTAACGCATGGAAAGCGAAACGGGAGCTAAATTTCCGTCGATTGAAAGAAGCCCGAACTCGGCGGACGGCTTTAGTGTAAAGTCGTTCACCTTAACAGTGCCGGCTCTGCCTGCGGTAACGCTGTGATAACCGTAAACTAAATTGACTTCCTCGCCGGCTGTACTCGTCACGGTATCGGCAGTATCCGCAGCCGCGGCGTAAATTCCGGGGCTTATCACATTCATAACCGTAAGCGTGCAAAGAAGTACTGCGATTGTTTTAAATAACTTTTTCATTGATTTTTTTAATCCTTTCTCAGTTTTTTTGTGTATTGCCGGGATTTTGCCAAAATTAAATGATGCTGATTTATCACGTCCCCTCTAAAAAGAAGGTCTGCGGGAATCTATTTAATTTTTTTTATTTAATTGTTTTTTTGCCCCGCCGCGGGGCGGATGATTCCCGCAAACCATAAGAGGACTGCGCGTCAGAAAAGCCCTCTCATATATATAGTCGGGAAAAAAATAATTTCTTACGGAAAAAAATCTATTGTTTACAAAAAATTCATATTTGTTTACCGGAATATAATTTTATAACCATTTTTTCTACCAATACTGCAATATCTTCTTTTTTCATTTCTTTAATTTATAATTCAAAACGCCTCAGAAAAAATCAATATAGATAATCGTTTCCGGTTTCTTTTCGTAGGCTCACCGGCTTTGTTACTCCGCTTCTTCCCCATTGGCATCACCGCTTCCGGCTTGTTGTTAACTGCACTTGGCAGTAACTACCCGTAACGGGACTTTTTTCATATTAAAATTATGACATGTCCGACATACAAATAAAAAAGCCATTTCAGAATCACTTCCAAGACAACGCTTTTCTGTTATGGATCGCAGCGAATACTTCACGGCGAAATCGACGTTGAAGAAGCATTGTATTATACTTATTCTTCATCTCAACATAAACAGTATGAACATTTCCCGCGTCGGGAATGCGGATACCGCCTGCATTCCGCACGCGGGAACACGACAATTCTTTATATATTGAAAATTCCGCTGATGAAGGTAACCGATATCATTATTATATGGTTTATCTCTTTGTCTGAAAATCTTATTACTGATAAACTTATCCCAAGTTGACCTATAGACAGTCTTGTCAAAAAATCAAATTTACAGGATCTGCAATATTTTTGTTAAACCTTATTAAATCGAAGGATTCAAGCTTTTCATGAATAGCAAAAGAGAGCCGAACTCCATTAGCCCAAAACGCACCGGCTCACGCCTCCGGGCTAAACAAGCTCGAAAATTTTCTTTTCTCACAAAGAAAATGACAAAATAAGTCAAAATTAAAACAACACAATCTATACCGGTTTCAGAACTGTACATTGTCATAAAAAGTTTATAAAAATTGCAAACATCCACATCCTTTGATGTTGACTTTTTTGTCAATGAGCGGTACAATAATTATACTCGTGTACAATTTTCGGAGGAATCATAATGGATCAGAAAAAAGAGGACAGACGCATCCAATACACAAAACGCATGCTCCAGGACGCGGTGTTCGATCTTCTCAAGGAAAAAAGCGTAAACGAAATCTCCGTCACGGAGCTTTGCTCAAAGGCAAACATAAACAGAGGTTCATTCTATAAATATTATACAAATATCTACGACCTTTTGTTTCAAATCAAAAATAAATTCCTGACCTCGGCAAGAGAGACGGTTGACGAGATTTTCGCAACGCAAGACACGTATGAAATGTTTGTAAAGCTTCTTGTCATTATATCAAATAACAGAGAAATCTTTTCCATGATAATAAATTCGAGCCACAGCAGCGACATAATAAACGAGGTCGCGGGGCCTGCTTATGTCATGAGCGTTCAGACATGGCTTACGACTCAGAGCGGTATTTCCGAGGAAAAGTTTATGTACATATTTAATTTTCTCGTAGGCGGCGCAGTTTTCACCATAGGAAAATGGCTTGGCAACGAATGCAAGGAAGATATCCCGTCGGTGGCAAAATATCTTGCGGAATGTACCGACAACGTTTTGGGTATCGGCAAATAAAAACAAAAGCAAAAAAACAACTGCGAAGTTTTTTATGGCTTCGCAGTTGTTCTGTTATGTAGTTATGGCGCATTGTTCCAATGCGGTATGATTCAATATTCTCCAAAACACAACAAATCTCCAACTTGAATTGTGTTTCATGAGGTTATTCTTATAATAATTAATTAAAGCACCCTGACTCTTATAACCCCGGGAACGGATTTAAGAGCGTCAACAACGTCGGAAGCTTCGGCAACGGAATCGGTATCGATTATTACATATCCGGTATTTTTTCTTATCGATACGGACGAATCTGTTCTGTCAACGCCTCTTGAGTCAAGACATTCAAATATCTTTGCGCTTATGTCGGAGTCGGTAATAACCGTTATACGGCTCTTTGATTGAACTCTGTCTTTCGATACGCACGGAAGATTAACGGAGTTTATAACATTTCCGTTTTCAATATATTCCGCAGTCTGCTCAACAGCCATAACCGCGCAGTTCTCCTCGGATTCGGGAGTGGACGCACCAAGATGAGGAAGCGCGATAACACCGTCCGTACAAAGCTGATCGTCAGTCGGAAAATCCGTAGCATACGCCGAGCATTTTCCGCTTTCAAGAGCAGAAATAATATCGAGATTGTTTACAAGCTCCCCTCTTGCAAAATTAAGGATTCTGACCGAGTCCTTGCACATTTCAAGAGTTTCGGAGCAAATCGTATTCCTCGTGGAATCGTTAAGAGGAGCATGAAGCGTTATATAGTCGCTCTCCTCAAAAACACGGTCGATTACCGAAGTTACCTTAATCGTTTTATCAAGCGTTGAAGCGGCCTTATCCGACAGAAACGGGTCATAACCTATAACGTCCATGCCGAGAGCCTTCGCTCCGTTTGCAACAAGAACGCCTATTGCGCCAAGTCCGATAACGCCGAGAGTTTTTCCCTTAATTTCGGGTCCTGCGAAATTCGACTTGCCTTTTTCGATTTTTTTTGAAACCTCATCGCCGCTTCCTTTGAGCGTTTCACACCATTTTGCGCCGGCAGTTATCTTACGCGACGTAAGAAAAAGCGCACAGAGAACGAGCTCCTTAACGGCGTTGGCATTTGCTCCGGGCGTATTAAATACGCATATTCCGTTTTCCGTACATTTATCAACGGGAATGTTGTTATATCCTGCGCCGGCTCTCGCTATAGAAAGAACGCTTGACGAAATTTCCGTATCGTGCATCGAAGCGGAACGGACTATCACCGCATCGGGCGCGGTGCAGCTGTCAGAGCATGTATATTTTTCCTTGTCAAATCTGCCAAGCCCTGCGGCAGATATTTTATTAAGAGTTAAAATGTTATACATATACAATCAACCTCTCACTGAGTTTCAGGCGTTGTCCGCCTCAAATTTTTCCATAAACTCAACAAGCTTCCGAACGCCGTCAACAGGCATTGCATTATAAATCGAAGCTCTCATACCGCCGACGGTTCTGTGACCCTTAAGATTTAATAAACCCGCCTCTTCCGCTTCGGCTATAAACTTTTTATTAAGTTCGTCGGAATCCGTTACAAAAGGTACGTTCATAAGGGAACGATCCTCTTTTACAACAGTGCCTGTGAACATTTTCGACGAGTCAAGGAAATCATAAAGGATTTTCGCTTTTTTCTCATTAATCTCTTTCATCTTTTCAAGACCGCCGCGTTCCTTAATCCATTCAAGGACATTTTTACACATATAAATAGAGTAGCACGGAGGGGTATTATACATAGAACCGTTTTCGGCATGGACGGCGTAGTTAAGCATTGTCGGGGTGATATCTCTTGCTTTACCGAGCATATCCTCACGAATAATAACAACGGTAAGTCCCGCAGGACCTATATTCTTCTGCGCCCCACCGTAGAGAACGGCAAATTTTGAAACGTCTACAGGTTCAGACATAAAGGCCGACGAAATATCGCCGATAAGAGGAACAGAGCCTGTATCCGGAATTTCGCGGTAGCATGTACCGTAGATGGTATTATTTACGCAAATATACGCATAGTCTGCCTCCGGATCAAAATCCTCGGGCTTCGTTTTGGGAAGATAAGAAAATGTCTTATCCGCGCTTGAGGCAACGACACGGGCATCGCCGTAACGGGAAGCCTCCTGATACGCTTTTTTAGCCCACTGACCGGTGATAATAAAATCGGCTTTTCCGCTGCCGGTCATAAAGTTAAGCGGAATCGCGGCGAACTGCGTGGAAGCTCCGCCTTGTAAAAACAAAACCTTATAATTATCGGGAATTTTTAAAAGCTCTCTGAAAAGAGCCTCTGCTTCGTCAATGATTGATTTAAAAACCTTGGAACGGTGCGACATCTCCATTACAGACTGTCCACTTCCTTTGTAATCGAGCATTTCCTCCGCCGCTTTTCTCAAAACCTCTTCAGGCAGCATGGAGGGTCCCGCCGAAAAGTTATATACTCTGCTCATTAAAAAAACCTCCTTGTCAAAGTCAGCGCAGATATATTTTTATACATTATATTATATGCAAAAAAAGTCTTTGCCGCTTTAAATCTTATTATAGCAACGTTTGACGACAATATCAATACCAAAAAAAATAATGAACATTTAAATATTCAAATGCACAAAAAAATGTTGCGCAAATATAAGTCGCATACGCATCACGCATGAAAACCGGCATAAGTTCAATCCCTGTCAGCTTAAATATCGAGCCGCACGAAATTACACTGTAAATTCGACTACCTTTTGCTATATGTAAAATATAATCCATTGCTATAATAACATAGGAACAAAAAATACCCGCGGTAGCGTAAAAATCGCAGCTCCCGCGGGAATTTTTTATTTTTTATTGATTTTCTTTAAGAGAAAATAATCATACTGCGTGTACTTCTCGGAAGTCATTAAAATCCGAATCAGTAATGCGCCAATCCGCAGTCACAGGTTTGATTCATTCTGAATATTTTCCATAAGAATCTGATTATTTTATAAATAA
>CAVGCY010000009.1:0-3951 GCA_963627915.1 Bacteroidaceae bacterium
TTATTTCATCCGAATCCGTTAGAACGCCAAAATCATGCAACGCATCAATTTCACTTTTACCATTATTCATCTCTTCACAGGATCTTTTCATAAGATCATAAAGCGAACCTTCTTTTCCGAATGAAACTGTTTCCCATGCTGTATGCAGTATTACTCCTGAATTTACCAATAAAGCCATTTTGGATATAGCATTTGGAAATTCAATTTCGCATTCAGTTCTTCTATTTTCCACTTTTTTCCTTGTGTAAGTGTAAAAATAATAACCAAACAATCCCGCCGTAATTAAACCAACTCCGCCAAATAATAATGCGCCTGTTAAATCTTGCATTAGCCCAGCCAAATCAAAAAAAACGGCAAGAACAAACATCACAAAAGATAACACTTGCGCCCAAATTACCTGTGCGTAAAACTCTGCATATTTTTTTTCATAAATAAGTCCAGAGTCTTTTCGTAAAGAATCAGCAATTTTTCCTTGCATTTTGGCAAACGTAGTATTGGTCAATACCAATCCTGCACTATAAATTGACTTTAATGGGAAAATATCCATTTCTAATGGTTTAAGCATTTCATCATATCGTTTTCCTTTTATCATCATCACAACAAAAGTAATACTCAAAACCGTACCTAAAACCAAAAATATAATGTTCATCTATGTTCTTATCCTCCATCATTTAACGTCGATTATTTTATTACCCCAAATATACGCTCCAACAAAAATAAGGATTGCGAATGTTGTGACAATTGCACCAAGAGGCGTTGCAAGGTTTTCTGCAAAAGTTGATCCGCTCTTTTTTATCATCGCTACAATGACTACAGGCATTAAACTCATTGCATTAAGCTGAATTTTATTGGATGTTAATTTGGTATTAATCTCCTCACTTATCTGCATCTTGTCGCTAATAATGTCGCGTGTCTTTCGCACAACATTCTTAAAATCTCCGCCAAAACGATAACAATTTCCCATTACGTTTGCAAAATTTTCAATATCTTCATTTCCACTCCGCTTCCCAAAATTATTTAACAAATTTTCTATAGTATGACCATTGTTTAGTCCTGCTATAATCTCATCAAGTTCTACAATAATCATATCATTGTCACTATACTGATTACGTAAATCTGATGCAGCACCCAAAAAAGCATCGTTTACTGTCCCCCCGGCAGACAATGATGTAGACAATGTCTCAAGCAGATCCATAAATTGTTTTTTTAATTGATTGTCCCTTCTTTTTTGCAAAGACTTTTTTATTACAGGAATAAAAAATTTTGCAGCAACGATACCAACTACAGCGAACACTATCGTATTACTAATAATTGTTGCAAATGTCGCCTCTCCATCTTTTTTAAACATTCCACCATAAAAAACCAACCCCACTAAACCACCAAGGATTACTACTATAGCAGTCCATAATATCTTTTGACCTGCGTTAAAATAATAAGTTCTGTAATTCGTCATTTGGTTGTTTAAAAGCGATGGTAATGTACGGGGTTCAACTATTTTATCTTTCTCCTTCTTTTTTTCTGCCATAATGCACCCTCCTTATATTTCCTCTTTTATTCCCGATAACAGCAATTTGAAAGTCTTTTTCATGGGATTTTGGGTTCTATTCAGAGAACCAGACACATGATCTAACGTGCTTCGCGCATCTTCCTCATAAACATATAGAGGATTTAAAACAATATGTCCGTTTTCATAGCCAACAACTTCTGTTATCTCCATTGTCTTCCTTGACTTATCACGCAGTCTTGAAAGATGGATAATAATATCAACTGCCGAAGCGATCTGTTGACGAATTGCCTCAAGCGGCAACCCCGCAGAACCTTGAAGAACCATTGTCTCCAAACGAGAAAGCATATCCTGTGTTGAGTTTGCATGACCGGTTGAAAGAGAGCCGTCATGACCGGTATTCATAGCCTGCAACATATCGAGCGCCTCTCCGCCGCGACATTCGCCAACAATAATACGTTCTGGGCGCATACGCAGTGATGATTTGATCAAATCGCGAATTGTGATCTGCCCGGAACCGGATGCGTTTGCATTTCTTGTCTCCATACTGACAAGGTTATCAATATTGACGATTTGCAATTCAGCGGAGTCCTCAATCGTAATAACACGCTCGTCATGCGGAATATAATTTGAAAGCGCATTTAAGAATGTCGTTTTACCGGAACCGGTACCGCCGCTGATAAAAATGTTATATTTTGCTCGAACAAGCATTTCCAGCTTCTTTGCAATTTCCTCTGTTATAGAGCCATACTCGATCAGCTTTTCAATCGTCATTGGCGTTTTTGAAAACTTTCGGATCGTAACGGTCGGACCACATAAAGCAATAGGAGGAAGAACAACATTCACACGCGAGCCATCCGGCAATCTCGTATCGCATATCGGATTCGCTTGGTTGACTTCTCGTCCGGCAAGACCTACAATGCGCTGGATAATATCCTCTAGTTTTCTTTGACTTTCAAATTGTTTATCCAACTTAAACAAGCGACCGTTTTGTTCTATGAAGATATTTTCAGGTCCATTTATCATAACCTCAGTGATCGAATCGTCGGAAATAATACTATCCAACAATCCAAAGCCACGAATAGAAGAATATACCTGTTGAATAATGGAAACCCTTTGGTCGATTGAACAATAAATGCCCTGTATTTTCTGTGCTACGATATCTTCGATTTTTACTTGAAGCTCTTCATCCATGAGCTTACTGAGGGGAAGGTTATCTTGAACATATCGTTTAACTTCACTTACAATTTGTTCTTCAACATCAATGTTCATGTTGTATTCCCCCGTTTAATTTAGTTTGTCAAACATATCCATCGTCATTAATTGTTGCGCAACTTGTTTGCAGGTTGCATTTGCATAAACCGGAGCGCCACCAACATTTCGTATGTCGAGATTCTCAATCATACGTCCTATTTTACTGCTAAAGCGGTTATAAACCAGTGCAAATCTTCCTGCTAACGCCATATCGGAATTTTGATCCATCATAGTAAGCGCTGCTGAAGCACGTTGAACTTTAACATTGGACGATTCCGATCCGTCGCCGACCATAACTACAACTTGAGACTTGTTATAAAAGTCCATATGCTGTTTATCAAGTCCAAAATCCATATCCAACACAAGATAATCATAGGCACCAAGAAGCTTTAACTCTGAAATAAGCTGAAGCTTTTCCTCATGCTTCAGTTCAAGCATATCCAATGCAAAATTCGGCTGCGAAAAGAAGCACACGCCGGACATATCCTGCTTCACATAGCTCTCAAGCTTCATTGCAAGATTGGCTTTTTTACTCTTTAAAGAGAAAACAACATCGCTCATTCCGAATTGCCCTTCACCGGCAAAAAACAAATCAGGAGAATCAAATGCGTTCATATTCAGGTAAAGTGCCCTTTTTCCCTGAGAAGCAAGCCGCATCGCACAAGCAGCAGCAACGCATGATGTTCCGGTTCCGCCGCAAGGGGAAGAAAAGGTATATACGGCGCACTCATCATCTGTCAGCTTGAGGTCTGCAAATCTGCCTGCGTTTTCAGAAAAGATACTGAGGATCTGCTTGTAAATAAGTTCCGCCTTTTGGAATTTACAAATCGCTCTCTGCCCATTGATTGAATCAATATCCATACTGTCAGCAAAATAAGCAAAGCTACATCTTTTGGGCAATAAAGACAGATCAATTTCAAAGGAGTCATTGGAAATCAGAACATCAATTTTTTCGGAATCAACTGAAGATATTGCAATCTGCGGATCGGTAAAAGAGTAAATCTGAAATTTATCTGCGTACTTTGTGCTAAATACTGAAACGATTCGGTTCAAGTAGCTGGTATCCTTTTCCAGCAAGGCAAGTTTAATCTTCATACAATGCGTCTCCAGTCATAAATGTCTCTCTTGCTCCACAACATAATTTCTATTATGTTGCATTATCCTTGGTTCAAAACCAACTCACTCTTTTTAAC
>CAVGCY010000010.1:0-28163 GCA_963627915.1 Bacteroidaceae bacterium
TCCTCAAACGGCTTGCATATATTACCACACTTTTTTTTCATTGTCAACACCTTTTGAGCTAATTTTTCAACCTTTCGCAAACGCACCCGGGTGTTTCTTGTGAGGTACATTTTTGCCATATACAATATATTGTAATTCAAATCAAAAAAAACGTTTTCACACAACATAATGCCCTTTTTCACAGCTTAATTTACCTTTTTCTGCCTGCTTTTTTGATTATTTCAAATCAAAAAAATAATCGTCCGTTTTATATCCGCGGACGAAAAATACTTTGTTATATTCTTTTTATTATTTCGGATTTATCGCATTTTTCATACGAATCTGATATATCATATGAAAAGAATTTATTATTATATATAATATCATGCATCGGAACGAGGACAAACGGACGTTCTCTGATAAAAGGATGCGGAATTGTCAGTTCCTTCGTATTGATTTTAACATCTTCATACAAAAGCATGTCGATGTCGATTATTCTCGGTGAATTTTTAAACGGACGAAGTCTTCCCATTGCCGATTCGATTCCCAGACAGGCACCGAGCAGAGCGTTCGGCGACAAATCGGTTTCAAGCATTACGCACGCATTTATAAAATTATTCTGTTCCGTATAGCCCCACGGCTTTGTTTCGTACATCGGCGATAGTTTTTCGACCGAAGTTCCGGGCAATTTTGAAAGAGCCTCAACCGCTAACGCGATATTTTTATCCCTCTCGCCCATATTTGTTCCTATGCCGAGTATCGCCTTCATATTCTTGACCTCGTTATTTTAACGCTGACATAATCAAAATCCGCTTTCATCGGCGCTTCCGGTTTTTTCAGTTCAACCGTCACTTTTTGAACGGACGGATATTCGCTCAAAACCGCGTCGGCGGTAATCTGCGACGCCTTCTCGAGCAAATCGTATTTTTTTTCGCAGAAAACGCGGGAAACCGTTTTTATTACCTTTGCATAGCTTACGGAATCATCTATGCAATCGCTTTCGCACGGTTTTTTTAAATCAAGAGTCATAACGATATCGAGAATAAAGTTTTGACCGTCCTCTTTTTCCTCATTATTAACCCCGTGGTAAGCGTAAAGCTTCAGTCCTTTTATAATTATCTCATCCATTGAAATTTCTCCATGCTTCAAAAACATTCAGCATATCTCTTGTTGATTTAACGTCATGAACCCTTAAAATATCGCTACCTCCGAGACAGGCAAGCAAATCGGCGGCAAGAGTTCCCGCATCGCGCGCGGACGCGTTTTTTTCGCTCGTAATCTCACCGATAAAACGTTTTCTTGAAAGCGCGGTAAGATACATGATGTTTTCATTGTTTAGCTTATCGGTATTTTTAAGGACGTCAATATTCTCCGAAGTATTTTTTCCGAATCCGAATCCGGGATCAAGACATAAATTCTCCCGCAAAAGAGAAAAGTCCTCGCATTTTTTTATCATCATGTCAAAAAAAGAGGATATATCGCTTATGACGCCGTCTTTGTATTTGACATTTTCGCCCGCATCGAAGGTTTTATTATGCATGACAATCCAACCCGCGCCGTGTTTCTTAACGACCGACGCCATTTCGCAATTAAAAATGCCGGTAACGTCGTTTATAATATTCGCGCCGTTTTCAAGCGCGAAGTCCGCCGTTTCGGGATAGACGGTATCAACGCTTATCGGAATATCGGTTTTCTCCCTTATCGAGTAAAGAACGCGTTCAAGTCTGTCAATTTCACATTTGGGAGCTATTTTTTTACTGCTCGGGCGCGTTGACATTGCGCCTATATCAATAATATCGGCTCCGTCGGCTGTCATTTCAAGCGCGTGAAAAACAGCGGCCGCAGAATCAAGGTACAACCCTCCGTCGGAAAACGAGTCGGGAGTTATATTAAGTATTCCCATTATTCTCACGGACGAATTGTCAATAATTCCGTTTTTATATTTAAATATTTTCATCTATTTATTTACCGTAACATACTGTCTTATTTTTGCAAGCTTTACCTCGCCGATTCCGCTTACGTTTATAAGCTCGTCAACAGAATCAAAGCCTCCGACGGAATCCCTGTATTCAATTATTTTCTCCGCGGTTTTCTCGCCCACGCCGGGAATCAAACACAGCTGTTCCGGCGTGCAGAGATTCAAGTCGATTTTGCCGCCGGATATATCATCCGTACCGTATTCCTCGGAAGGCGCGTCAATCGCCGAAACGTCAGGCGTATTATAATTTACAATATTTATCCTGCTTCGTGCGTTTCTGTTTACAAGCAAAAGAATTAAAAGTACGCAGCACACGGCAAGAACCGCCGCAGTAAAAACAAACGCAAATTTATATTTATGGCGACTGCGGGCGTTTTCACGTCCTTCATCAATGTCCCGCATAACGGCTTACCTTCCGAAAAGGCTGCCGATACCGCCGAAAACGCTGTCAATTATCGAGGTCGCGTTTTGAGTCCGCTGACTCGTTCCGCTGTTTGACGTGCTTTTTGATTCACCCCAGACATAAAGTACGATTTCCTTGTCTTTTGTAACGACCTCACCTTTCTCGGGCGTCTGTGAAGCAACTGTATTCCGGGTGTATCCGCTGTCGTTTGTTTTTTCTTCAGTCTTGACGTTATTAAGTCCGAGACTGCCGAGAGTAAGCAGCGCCTCCTCTCTCGTAAGCCCCGTGAGGTCGGGAATGACGACTGTGCCGGAAGGACCGTAGTAGCTGAGAACAATCTGAGTACCCGGAGCAACACGCGTATTTGCCGCGATGCTCTGTGCAACTATTTTATTTTCGGGAGTATACGAAATAACGGACTGTTCAAATACAATATTAAGATCGGGATACATTGACTGATAATCCTGAGCGTCCTTATCCTGTCCTATAAAATTGGGAACGGTAACATACGACTCCTGCATCTGAACGGCGTCGGAGGGACTGTCTGCGTCCAGCGTGTTTTTTTTATTAAACGTAATAACGCCCGTAAAGCTTAAAAGTGAAAAAACAATAACGATAACAAGAAGAATACAGACAAAAACAAGCCGTTCGATTTTCATCTTCGCATTTGCTCTGTCCTCGCTTCTGCTTATAACGGTAACTGCTACCTTTTCCTTTTTCTGAGGTTTTGAATCCTTTGAAACAACCTCGCGTTTTTCATTTGCCGATTCGATAACCGAAGGAGTCGCAAGAAGCTCGTCGCGCATGCGGTCAACGTTTACGGTTCTGTCCTCGGGAAGAACCTGCAATGAATTTACAAGCGCGTTAATAACGCACGGCTGCATTCTCTCCGCAATCGCGGCGGGAACAACAAGCTGATCGTTCGTATATCTTATTTTTGAATCAATCGGGGTAATTCCGACAAGCGTACGATACAGAACCGCGCCGAACGAATACACATCGCTTTTCTCGGAGCACTCAAACGACGGATTATACGCCTCAATGGGAGCGTAGCCCTCGTAAATCTCATTCTGATAAGTGTTATTGAAAAGTCTGACCTCTTTAATACTGAATCCCCACAGCCGAAGCTTACCGTCGGAACCCATAAGAATGGTATACGGTGAAATTCCGTAATGGATTATTCCCGATACATGCAAGGATTTAATGCATGACAAAACGGGCATAAGCAGCGGCTTAGCCTGTTCCCATGTAAGAAATCCGCCGTTATCCATAAGATAATCGCGCAGCGTTATGTCATTATAATATTCGCATACGGCGTAGACAGTATTATTATCCTCAATAATGTCAAATACGGGGACAATAGCGCTGATGCCTCTTAAATGCGCAAGCTTTTTCCAAAGCGCTTTAAAATTTTCGAGCGCGTCGCGGAATCTGAATTCCTCCCCGCTTCTGATAATTACGGCGGAATCCGCATTTCTCGAACAAAGCCCTGCGGGATAAAACTCCCTGACGCGTATTTTCGTCGAATCCGCCGTATCAAGGGCAAGATACGTTATACCGTCGCCGTTTTCCTCAAGCACCTTACCGAGAAGATAACGTCCGGAGAGAATAGAGCCGTAAGGCAAATATTTTGAGTCCCTGTGCGAATTTCTGTCAAAACCGCATCTCGGACAAATATTGCCTACACCCGTTTTCTCAAGACATCCGGGACAAATAGTATTTATATCCATACTGATTCCGCCTTTATAATATTATAATATTTTGTTCATATTCTGTAACAGATTCATCAATCGGCGGCACATTCCGTCAAAGCTTCCTTAATATCCGAAGCCAAAACCGACCGTTTTATAAGCATTTCGGCGTCCTGTGCGCTTTTGATATTTTTAAACGGAGCGTATAACGCGTCTTTTACAAGCGTATGCGCCTGAATGCGTGAGAATACGTTAATAATCATCTCTGACAATTCGGGATTGGAAGCCGGAACGTATCTGTCGATTATTACCTCGATTTTTTCAAACACGGTAACTCCGTTTACATAAAGCGTAAAGCCTCCGCCGTTATAAGAACATTCAAATTCATCGAACGCCTCGCCGTTTCTTAAAACGGTAAACGAATCCGCCTTTTTAACGTCCTTAAATGAAAAAATATAATTTCTTCTTGAAGGAATAACGGACATATCGCCCGACGGACGAGATACCGTAAACGTTATTTTACTCGAGTCATCTGTTACCTTAAACGAAGTATACGCATGACGCGATTCAAAATCAGTCTTACCGTCATCTTCATAAAGCGAATATTTTCCGTTGCCTCTGTATATCAGAATTTCGAGGTTTTCGGGATTCTGACACGAATTTCCGCCGTCCGCCGAAAGCGGTATGATCGCGCCTTCTTTTGCCAGCACGGGGAATGACTCCAAATCCCTGAACATAGTGACTTTTTTATTTCCGTGATAAATTCTGCCCGTAAAAATATCAGTCCATCTGCCCGAAGGAAGCCAAACCTCGGCTTTACCCATATTTAATTTTTTATTCTGTCTTTCCGTTATCGGAGCGCAGAGGAGAGCAGAGGAAAACATGTACTCGTTTTTGCATTCGTACGCGCCGTCCTCGTCGGGATAATCATAATACATCGGTCGGCACAGCGGTTCGCCGTTTTCGTGAGTCATCATATCGGCGGTATAAAGATACGGAATCATCCTGTGTCTTAATCTTAAGAATCTGACCGCGATATCGCGGACTTCACTTTTATACACCCACGGCTCCTTGCCGAGCAAATCGTCCGAGGACGAATGAAGTCTCATTATCGGACTGAAAACTCCGAACTGAACCCATCTTATGTAAAGATCATCGTCCCTGTAGCCGAAGGTGTGTCCTCCGATATCGTGACTCCACCACGTATAGCCGACATTGGAAGCGGTCGAGGTAAAATACGGCTGCAGCTTAAGAGAGTTCCAGCAAATAACCGAATCGCCGGAAAATCCGAGCGGATAACGATGACTTCCGAGTCCCGCATATCTCGACAATATCAGAGGAATCCTGCCATCCTCGGCATTGTCGAGGAAATGATAATGATTCAGCGCGAAAAGAGGGTCAAGCCCCTTTACATCGAGCCTTCTTCCCTGCTGCCAGTCTATCCACCAGAAATCCACTCCGTCTTTTTCATACGGTTTGTGAACTATATCAAAATATGTATTCCAGAAATTCGCGTCTCCTATTCTGAATTTTACGCCCTTTTTCGTTCTCGGATCAACGCCGTTTGCAAGAGCCATTTCCTTATACATTGTTTCGTGGCTTCTTATTCCGTCGCGCGGGTGAAGATTCAGCGTAACGTGAAGCCCCTTTTCATGAAGAAATTTAAGAAACTCCTTATAATCCGGAAATAAATCCGTATTCCATGAATATCCCGTCCAGCCCAAAGACTGAAAAGGATTAAGCGTTGACTTTTTCTCCTCCGGGAGCATATCGGCAACGTCTACAAAATGCCAATCCATATCGACAGTCGCAACGGTGAACGGTATATTTTCATCTTCAAACCGCGTCATCAGGCTCTCATAGCCGTCCTGCGTATACGCATAGTATCTGCTCCACCAATTTCCCAGAGCAAAACGGGGGACGAGCGGAGTTTTACCGCTTATTTTATAAAAATCGCGGAGCGCACCGGAGTAATCGTTCCCGTACGCCATTATATAAACGTCGCTTTCTTTTATATCTCTTTTTTTAAGCTCACCGTTTTCAAGAACGGCAAACGAATCCGAGTCGTCAAAAAAGCTTACTCCGTCACGGCTCATAAGACCGTCGGAGAGCTTAACAACCCCGGCAGTCATATCGAGCGTTCTGACGGTACCGCCGAGATTATTTTTATTTGAAACCGAAACGGTTTTGTATGACGGGACAAACGTAACGCTCACAACGCGTTTTTTCTTATCGTCAAATGAAAATATCGCCTTATCCGTTTTAATTATACATCCCGAACTCGTATTATTTACCGAAAAATCAACGCCGCCCAGGTTTCTGAACCAGACTTTCTGCGACGCTTCGTCAAAAAATACGCCGTTTTTTGAATTTTCAACTCTTATAAGACGGTCGGTTATGACGGTAAAACGCACATTTTTTCTTATATAAACGTTGGCTTCGCAGGCTTTGCCCTCAACATGAGCCCTCAAAGAATTTTTAAGCATCCGTACCGCACCTTTCAGCAAAGATGAACCGCAAAACCGCCGATCTCGCCGGCAAGATAAATAAAGCTCAGCTTTCCTTCCTTCGTATATTTCGCAGTATCATAATCAAATTTAACGCCTCTTGCTTCGAGGTGATAAACGGCTCTGTCAATATTGATTGTTCTGACGGCAATATGTCCGTTTGTTCCGCGCGCGTTCGACTTCATAACCTCGATTTCGCCGGAACAATAATAGCTTACAGGAATCTCTTTCTTCTCAAATCCGAAAATATTCGAGAACATTTCGGCTGTCAGTCCTGCGTCCGTTTCGTTTTTGCTGTTTATCGCCATATGATCAAATTCAAACGAAAGAAGCGAATTTACGGCGTCTCTTGTCATAGTCTCGATTTTATCAAACTCGCCCGCGTTGATAAGAGAATCCTTAACCATCCAGCTGCCGCCGCAGGCAAGAACCTTATCGCATGCAAGATAATCCTTTACATTCTCCGAATTAATTCCGCCCGTGGGCATAAATTTTACGCCGACATAAGGAGCGGAAAGAGCCTTTATCATTTTAAGACCGCCGAGATTTTCTGCAGGGAAAAATTTTACAACGTTAAGTCCCGCCTCAAGAGCCGACTCGATATCCGAGGACGTCGGACATCCCGGAGTTACGGGTATTCCGATTTCAATGCAATGCTCGACAATTTTTCTGTTAAATCCGGGCGTGACTATGAATTTTGCCCCTGCGTCAACGGCGGAATCCACCTGCTCGCACGTAAGCACCGTTCCCGCGCCTACGAGCATATCGGGATAAGCCTTTGTAATTTTTTCAATCGCACCTCGCGCGGCAGACGTTCTGAACGTTATTTCCGCTACGGGGAGTCCGCCGCTACACAATGCGCCGGCAAGAGGCAGCGCGTCATTTTCGTCGTCAAGCTTAACGACGGGTACTATTCCTATTTTATATATTTTTTCAAGAATCGATTCCATATTATCTATCTCCTTTTGCTATAGCTTCCCAAAGACCGTTCAAATATGCGGCTCCGAGAGCGCGGTCGTAAAGTCCGTAACCGGGTCTGCCTGTCTCTCCCCATATCATTCTGCCGTGATCCGGACGTACATAGCCGTCAAAACCGTTATCGTACAGAGCCTTCATAATTGCGTACATATCAAGACTTCCCGCGTCGGAGAGATGCGCAGTTTCTTCAAATCCGTTATCGAGAATCTTAACGTTTCTCATATGCACAAAATGGATTCTGCCAGACTTTGCGTATTTTTCAGCCATACGGACAACGTCGTTTTTGCGCGAGCAGCCGAGCGAACCCGTACAAAGCGTAATACCGTTATGCTTATCGTCGACAATTTTCAAGAATCTGTCAAGATTTTTTTCATCCGTAATAATTCTCGGAAGTCCGAAAATACTCCAGCAAGGGTCGTCCTCATGTATCGCCATATTAACATCGCACTCGGCGGCGACGGGAATAACGCGTTCGAGGAAATACGTAAGATTGCCCCAAAGCTGTTCCTCGCTCATATTGACGTATCTCGACGCGACCTCTTTAAGCTCATCTCTCGTGTAGCTTGCATCCCAGCCGGGAAGCGTTATATCGGAACCCGTTTTAAGCGGGTCGGCTTTGTCAACCTGCTCCTGATAGTAAACAAGAGATGTCGAGCCGTCTGCGTTCTTATGATCGAGCTGAGTTCTTGTCCAGTCGAACACGGGCATAAAATTATAGCAGATGCATTTAACCCCGGCTTTTGAAAGCCGTCTGATATTCTCGCAATAGTTTTCAATATATATGTCGCGGGACGGAAGCCCCGACTTTATATCTTCATGAACGGGAACGCTCTCTATAACTTCAAATTTAAGCCCCGCGTCCTCGGTGAGCTTTTTTAATCTCATTATACTTTCCTCGCTCCACACCTCACCGACGGGAACGTCGTACACGGCTGTAACGATTGAGTACATCCCCGGAATCTGTCTTATATTTTCAAGCGTAACAGCGTCATCCTCGCCGTACCAGCGAAACGATAGCTTCATAAAAAACACCTGCCGTATATCCTGTATTAATCTTTGTATATATAATACTATAACTGCGCCCGTTATGTCAAGAAATCGAGCGAAACACAAAAAAATAAACGCCCGAAGCCGAGCGTTTAAAATCAGGATTATTTGAATAAACCGGAGAGGAAACCGCCTGTTGAATCTTCCTCAGCCCAATCAATACCGAGATATTTAAGTATGAGGGTAAGATACTTATCAAACATCTTAATAATGTAGTCAAGATAAACGACAAACGCCGACAGATCCATTATTGACACCTCGCTTTTATTTTTTATTCAAATATATTGTATCATTCGTTTTTTGTTTTTTCAAGTAATAAACCTAACAAAATTTTAAAATAATATTTGACACTAATTCACATAACGAGTACAATATCCGTATCAAATATTGCACGGGAGGACTGCGAAATGAAAACGATTGCGATAATCGGCGGCGGTATATCGGGCTGTTCGGCGGCTGTCGAATCCGCACGGTATCTTAAAGCAAATAACAAAAAATGCAATATTATAATTTTTGAAGCTCTTCCCGCCGTATGCAAAAAACTGCTCGTCACGGGAAACGGCAGATGCAATATTTTAAACGAGGACAATTCGCCCGAAAACTATCACGGTGATTTTAATTTCATATCGTCCGTTTTCAGCCGTTTTAACACAAGTGACAACATAGCGTTTTTTAAATCTCTCGGAGTTCTGACGAAAACGGAGGAGGCGGGCAGAGTCTACCCGATGTCGGAGAGAGCCTCATCCGTGCGCGACGCAATAGAAAACGAGCTTAAACGCCTTGACATTGAAATAATCTCCGGCGAAAAAACAGAATCCGTAAAAAGGAACGGCGGCTCTTTTATACTTAACAATAAATACTCCGCCGACTGTCTTATTGTAACGGGCGGAGGAATGTCGTCCCCCGCGCACGGTTCGGACGGCTCGTGCATGAAAATTTTATCATCTCTCGGCATAAAAATAAAGACCCCCGTACCCGCGCTTGTCCCGTTGATTTTTGAAAAATGTGATAAATCGTTAAAGGGCGTACGCGCCGCGGGAACGGTATCGGTTTTTGCCGGTACCCTGACGGCGGAGTCGTCGTCAGGCGAACTCCAATTTACGGATTACGGACTTTCGGGAATCCCCGCGATGGAAGTTTCCGCCTCGGCGGCACGGATTCTTATAAACAAAAACACACGTCCGACAGCAAGAGTTTCCCTCGTACCGGAGCTTAATGAAAAGCAGATAACCGATTTTATACTATATAGAAAAAAAGTGAATCCGGAATTATCCTCGGCGTCCGTTCTGTCGGGATTTATGAACGAAAAGCTCGCCGTTTCAAAGCTCAGAAAGGCAAAAATACCGCCTTCGGCAAAAATAAAATCCGTCAACGGCAACGATATAAAAAAACTTGCCTCGATTATAAAAAACGAGGATTATATAATAAAATCGACCGCACCGTTTAATATGTCGCAGGTCACGTCGGGCGGAGCGGTCACGGATGAATTTTTCCCTTCAATGCAGTCTAAAAGAATACCGTCGCTCTTCGCGGCGGGCGAAGTTCTCGACGTTGACGGCAAATGCGGAGGCTACAATCTCTCCTGGTGCGTTTCATCGGGCAGAACGGCGGGACTGTCAGCCGCAAAATACATAATCGGAGAAAACAGAAATGCTCAGAATAAATGAAATATCAATGCCTTTAGGCGAAAACACTTCGGTTTTAAAGGAAAAAGCCGCCCAAATCATAGGCGTATCGCCGGATGATTTTACCTCGTTTTCAATATCGAGAGAGTCTATCGATTCAAGAAAAAAAAATAACATAAAAATGATATATTCCGTAGACGTCGAGCTTGAATCGGGAGAAGAGGATATTGCCTCAAGATTCGATTTAAAAAAAGTTATGTACCGAAAAAAATACGAGTATGTCATCCCCGAATGCAAACGAACATCATTACTGCGCCCCGTTATCGCAGGGTTCGGACCGGCAGGAATGTTCTGCGGACTTATTCTTGCGCAGGCGGGACTGCGGCCTATTATATTGGAACGCGGAAACGACGTCGATACTCGAACGAAGGATGTTAAATGCTTCTGGGCAAACAGGCTTTTAAACACAGAGTCAAATGTACAGTTCGGCGAGGGAGGCGCGGGTACGTTCTCGGACGGAAAGCTTACGACGGGCATTAAAGACGGCAGGGTCAGAGAGGTTTTCAACAGACTGTACGCCCACGGCGCGCCGGAGGATATTTTATACTCGGCAAGACCGCACATAGGAACGGATAAGCTCGGAGGAGTTGTTAAAAATATCCGCGAGGATATCATATCGATGGGCGGAGAAGTTCATTTCGGATGCAAGCTTACAAATATTATATACGCTAACGGCTTTATCCACGGAGTTGAATATACATCCGTTTCGGGAGAAGTGAAGGATATGGAAACGGACTGCCTTGTCCTGTGCATAGGTCACTCCGCGCGCGATACCGTAAAAATGCTCTTTGACAGAGGCGTGAGGATGGAACAGAAAGCGTTTTCCGTCGGAACAAGAATCGAGCATCCCCAAGAGCTTATAAATAGAGCGCAGTACGGCACGGAGTGGAACAATCCTCTGCTCGGCGCCGCCGACTACAAGCTTTCAAACCATCCGCCGCACGGCAGAGGCGGCTATACGTTCTGCATGTGCCCCGGAGGAACTGTCGTAACCGCCTCGAGCGAAGAGGGCGGAATGGTCGTCAACGGCATGAGCGAATACGCAAGGGACGGCAAAAACGCAAACACCGCCCTGCTCGTAGGACTTGAACCGGGAACATTCGGAAGCGACAGTCCGCTTGCGGGAATAGAATTTCAGCGCAGAATAGAACGCGCTGGATTTATACAGGGAGGCTCTGACTACACCGCGCCCGCACAGCTTGTCGGCGATTTTTTAAACAACAGAAAATCAACAAGACTCGGCGCAGTCAAGCCGACATGTCCGACAGGAGTCACGCTCGGTGACATCAGAACGGTTCTGCCCGAATACGTAACAAAAACAATAGCGGAAGCCATAGTCGCTTTTGATAAAAAGCTTAAAAACTATGCTCTGCCCGACGCCGTTCTGACCGCACCCGAGAGCAGAAGCTCATCCCCTGTCAGGATTCTCAGAGACGAATTTATGCAAACAAACATCCGTGGGCTTTACCCGTGCGGAGAAGGCGCGGGATATGCCGGCGGAATAGTTTCCGCTGCCGTAGACGGAATAAAATGCGCCGAAGCCGTGCTGAACGACGAAACATAAAAATCAGAATCGTAATATCGAAAACCGCTCTGTTTTTATACAAAGCGGTTTTTATCGTTAAAAAGTTAAAAAACAGGGACTGAAAACATTTACATTCTCCGTCCCTGTTTATTGTTAAATTATAATACGAACTTAATAGTTTACATCCCACTTGGTCAGGTACTCAAGTCCGATACGGCAGTTATCTACAGAGATAATAGCAACGCCGGCTTTCGAGAATTTCATATATGACGGGCTGTCCGTTTCAATATGAGTAATTCTGCCGGAAGCCTTGTCGACCGTAGCCGTGACACTTCCGCCTATGTAGTCGTTCGCAAGTCCCTCAAGCTTAACCATACTGCCGGCCGCAGACGTAACGTCGGACTCGTTTACGGTAGTAAGAATACATGAAGTCTTTGTTCCGTCGTCGGGAGCTTCCTCGGTAGAATTGATTTTAAGAACAATCGTGTAATTATCGCCGTTGTCCGTGCATGTCGCCTCGCTTAACATATCGGCGGTAAGATTCTGAGCATTCTGACCGGGGAACATCGAAGCGATATCCGCGCCGGAATAATCGGTCTTTTCCGTATTTTCCTTAAGGAATGAGCTCATAAGGCTCTGCGCAATCTTGGCAATCGTCGCATTGTCGCCGATTTCAAGAACCGTATTATAGTTAAGAGTATTCTCATAAACCTTAGAAACGGACTTTGCCTCTGCAAGAGTCTTTGCATGAGCGGTCTTATAGTAAGCGACTACGCCTGCCGGGGTCGAAAGGTCGCCTGCGTCAGCCGCCGCAGTCGTATCGGCAGAGGAATCACCGCCGGACGCGTTTGAAGCGGGTTCGGAACCGCCGCCCGAAGTATCGGACGAAGCAGTATTTGAAGAAGCCGTATTCGATGACGCCGTGTTTGACGGAGTCGTATTAGCCGGAGTTGAACTGCCGGAGGAGGACGATGAAGAAGTCTGCGCGGACGCTCCCGAAGCATCTCCCGAACCTATCGAGCCGGTCAAAATTCCGAAAAACGTATATCCGAGTATGCCCGTCGTTGCAAGAACGGCAAGGATAAGAATAATCGCAAGCAGTCTCGTCCAGCGCGCACGGCGTTTCTCTATTTTGAGAGAATGAATCTTCGCTTCTTTTCTCAAAGCTTTAATTTCCGCTTTTTCGGCTTTCTTCTCGAGCTTTGCTTTCTTTTTGGGGGAAAGCTCCTTCTCTTTCTTCTGTTTTTTCTCTTTTTTTCTGCCCTTTTTACCTTTTACATCAGCGTCAGGCACCGCGGTTTCGGCAAACTCGGCATTAACATCCCTATTGCCAAGGTCTAAATCAGCCATTGTACTAACCTCTTTCATAAAAAATAAGTACTTGCGTCCATTTACCTTTATAATATACAACATCCGCTCTTAAAAAGTCAACAGATTATTTGAAAAATATTATTGTTAACAAATTCTACACGGTTAATCCGCATAAATATTTTTTCACGGTACGTTTTTTGCCGTTAAAGTATTGATTTTTTGTTAAAAACAGATATAATGATTATGTAATCAAAATTAAACGGAGGAGATTTCATGAAAAAATTAATTTCGGTTTTGCTTGTTCTCACCATGCTCGTATCATTCCCCGCCGTTATAGCCTATGCTGCGGACGGCGACTACCAGACTTTTTATATTTCATATGAGGTTCAGAACAAGGGCTGTTACATTCAGCCTCTCGACGGATACGACCAGTACGTTGAGCCGGGTGCGGACTTTAAGTTCACGGTTGAAGTTGAACGCGACGCGGACGGCAATCCCAAATATACAAACGCCATGGCTATCGTAGAGGCCAACCATAAAACTCTGACTCCCGACGAGCACGGCATTTACACGATAAGCGAGATAACAGAGGATACAAACATCCTCGTATACCTTACCTTCGAGGAGAGCAAGGGCAATCTTGCCGCTTCCATTCTCGTAATGATAAAACAGGTATTCAAGGTTATAATCGACGCTATCCGTCAGTTTATCATCGGCAACAAAACCTGATAAAAGCTGAAAAATCGAACGCCCGGAATCACTCGGATTTCAGGGCGTTTTGTTTTTATTTAATTATAAAATAATTTTTTTTCGCGGGACGAACGCTTTATCTTCAGCCGGAATGTCAATTCCGAAAGTCCGTAAGCGTAAGCATTATTTATTTTCTTTCTTAACGGCGGTATCCTCCTGATTTCTGTAAACCACAAATTTGCAGAACAAAAACTCCGTTATCATGTTGCACAGCATCGTAATAACCAGAACTATATAGTCGATTCCGCCGACAGACGCGAACCTTGCCGTACAGTAGTTTCCCAAAACCGTTGACAGCGGGGTAAATACGAGATAATATCCGAAAACCTTAAGCATGGCTATCGGTATGTTCGCCGCCGATTTAAACGTAAATTTTCTGTTTATCGTGAAGTTCCATAAAACGGAAAGTATCAACGCGATAAGGTACATGGGACCGTATTCGTTCTCCATAATTTTCGCGAAGGTTTCATGATTCGCCATAAGATTCTGAATAAAATCGGTTTTGACGATAACCTCGCTCATGAGCGTAAAGCTTCCCAGCTGAATTATACCCGCCGAGCATGAGAACAGCGCAAATTTAACAGCCTGCAGAGCGTTCTTTTTACCCTGTGATTTTTCCTCCCTTTCAGCTTGTTCGTTTTTTTCTTTAACCTCCGACATACAACCAACCCTTTTCAGTTTGCTGATATAATTTTATCACATATATTTTCATTATTCAATAAGAATGTAAAAAAAATCAATCTGTTCCCTCCAGATTAAACGGGGGCGTATATTCGCTCTCAGCCGACGAAATGTCCTGAACGAAGCCGTCCTCTATTCCGGCAAGATACATGTAATTTTCACATCTTTCGTACTCGTCGTCCGTCACCCTGCGCGAAAGCTCTTCAAATCCCGTATCGAACGCGGGAGGCGTATACTGTCTCATAAGACTGAACAGAACGTCTCCGCTTTTAAAATTACCGCTGACCCAATCGATAACGTCAAGCGTGTTTTCAACGTTTCCGGGAAGTATCAGATGCCTTATAAGAACTCCTCTTTGAAGCATGCCGTCGGAATCAAAACGACATTTTCCGACCTGATTGAACATCTCCGTTATCGCCGATGAGGCGACTTCGGGATAATCGGGCGCAGAAGAATATTTTTCTGCGATATCCGCGTTCATATACTTAAAATCGGGCATATAAATATCGATTTTGCCGTTTAATCTTCTTATCATCTCTGCGGAGTCGTACCCTCCCGAGTTCCATATAACGGGCACGGGGAGCTTTTCGTCAAGCGATTCGATTATAAGCTCGGCAAAATGCGTCGGAGTAACAAGATTTATGTTGTCCGCTCCCAAATCTATAAGTCGGGCATATATCTCCTTAAGCTTTTCAACGCTTATTTCCTTTCCGAATCCGCACGAGCTTATCTGTAAGTTCTGACAGAAAACGCATCTTAAATTACATCCGCTGAAAAATACCGTACCAGAACCGCCCGCTCCGCTTATGCACGGTTCTTCCCAGAAATGCGCGGCGGCGCGCGCGACCTTCAGCACATTTTTCTGTCCGCAGAATCCGGCTTTAACGCTTCTGTCGACATTGCATCTGCGCGGACACATATTGCACGGACTTCCCATTCAAATCACCCGACTACAATTGTATTACATATATATAATGATTTCAAGCGTTTTTTCACCGGACGGATTATTGATTTTTCAAAAAAAAATTGGTATATTATATTAACGTATCTAAATTATTTAACGGAGTATTTTCATGAACAATCCCGAAATTCTCGCCCCTGCGGGCGGAAGCGAACAGCTTATATCCGCAGTACGAAGCGCGGCGGACGCGGTCTATCTCGGTTTGGATCGTTTTTCCGCGCGAAGCTCGGCGGAAAATTTCACGAGCGAAAATTTAAAAAAAGCCGTTTCATACGCTCACGCAAGAAACGTAAAGGTATACGCCGCAATAAACACGCTGATAACAGACGATGAATACGCCGACGCGGAAAACGCGGTAAAAGCCGTTGCCGAAGCGGGCGCGGACGGCGTTATCGTCCAGGATTTTGCGATAGCGGAAATCGTAAAAGAACACTGTCGAGAATTACGGCTTCACGCGTCCACACAGACGGCGGTTCATAACGTCATGGGGCTCGAAGCTCTGAAAAAGCTCGGATTCGTCCGTGCGGTCGCACCCAGAGAGCTTACGAAAAATGAAATAAAATCCATGTGCGCCGTGCCGGACATCGAAACGGAGGTTTTTGTTCACGGCGCGCTGTGCATGAGCGTTTCCGGAATGTGCTATCTTTCATCAATGCTCGGCGGCAGGAGCGGAAACAGAGGCAAATGCGCTCAGCCGTGCAGGCTCGATTTTAAATGCCGCGACAGAACCCACGCGCTGTCTTTAAAAGATTCGTCACTTATTAAATACATTCCGGAGCTTAACGATATCGGGGTTTCGTCGCTGAAAATCGAGGGCAGAATGAAACGCCCCGAGTACGCCGCAGCGGCGGTAAACTCATGCGTAAAGTCAAGGGACGCCCTTCCTTACGACTCCGAATCGTTAAAAAGCGTATTTTCAAGAAGCGGTTTTACCGACGGATATTACACCGGCAGACGGAATCTCGACATGTTCGGATACAGATCAAAAGACGACGTAACGGCGGCAAAAAATGTTCTTAGCTCCCTTGCTCTTTTGTATAAAAACGAAATTCAGGCTGTCGGTATTACCGTCGATTTTTACGCGGACAAAAGCTCTTCCTTCGTTACGGTTTCAGACGGCGAAAATTCGGTCGGAATAAACGGCGAAATTCCCGATAAAGCCGAGTCAAAGCCTCTCGATTACGATTTTGCAAAAAAATGCTTTTCAAAAACGGGCGGAACAATTTTTTATATAAGCTCTTTCAACGCCGTCATAACGGATAACATCTCGCTGTCCGCTTCGTCGCTCAATTCCATGAGAAGGCGCGCGCTTGACTTGCTTTATGAAAAAAGAGCGGTTCTGCGTCCCAAAAAGTTCCTCGAATCGCCGAAGGATAAAAAAACCGACTCCGAACGCGTTATTTCATCGGGCGATAATAAAATAAGAATGAGATTTACCCGCGTCGAACAGATTTTCAATTTAAAGCTTCACGACGATATCATTCTGCCTTTAAATGAAATTCTCAAAAATCCCGATATAACAAAAAATTATGCAGGCCGTGTTTTTGCCGAAACTCCCGCGCTGATTTATCCGTCCGACGAGGAGAAAATTAAGGAAAAGCTTGCCCGTCTGAAATCGCTCGGCGTAAACGACGTATACTGCGACAATATAGGAATTATCGATTATTGCATAGGCGAAGGCTTCAGCGTTCATGCGTCAAATTATACAAACATACTAAACTCCACCGCGGCAAAGGTTTATGCGGATATGGGCGTATGCGACATCGTCGTTTCCGCCGAATTATCGATGGACAATATAAAAAAGCTATCCTCCGGCGTTCCGAAGGGCGCATTCGCCTACGGATTCATGCCCTTAATGCGTTTTCGGGTCTGCCCCGCTCAGACAAAGGACGGATGCTCCGGATGCACGGGACTTACAAAAATCGAGGACAGATACCAAACGCCGTTTTACATAATGTGTTCATATAAAAAATACTCGTCGCTTTTAAACTCGATTCCGACATATATAGGAGATAAAGATTTATCCGCGCTCGGATTTTCGCTTCTTTATTTTACGTTTGAAAAAAAAGAAACTTGCGAAAAAATCTATAAATTATTCAAAAACAAGGAAAAGCTTCCTTCAAAAAAAACGGGCGGACTTTATTACAGGCAGATATTATGACAGGCTGTTTTACGTTAAACGATTACTGCAAAAAAGAATTCGGTCACAAGCTATACAAGCTGTCTCTCTCGGGCGTTACGACATGTCCGAACAGAGACGGCTCTCTGAGTTACGGCGGCTGTATATTCTGCTCGGAAAAAGGTTCCGGCGAATTTTCGGAGAAAGGCGATATTTTAAAACAGATTGAGCTTGCCCGCATGCGCGTTGAAAATAAAAATCCATCGGGAAAATATATCGCATATTTTCAATCTTATACGAATACCTACGCCCCCGTTTCATATCTTGAAAAAATATTTACACAGGCCGTTTCATCGCCTGACGCGGAGGTTTTGTCAATCGCAACCCGCCCCGACTGTCTTGAGGACGAAAAAATCGAACTGCTTGAAAAGCTTAACAAAATAAAACCGGTATGGGTCGAGCTGGGACTTCAGAGCACAAAGGAGGAAAGCGTAAAATACATACGCCGTTCCTATGAAAACGAAACGTATGTTTCCGCGGTAAAGAAACTCGGCGAAGCGGGCATTAAGGTCGTAACGCATATAATCCTCGGTCTGCCGGGAGAATCGAAGGAGGATATGCTCGAAAGCATAAAGTTCGCGGTTTCAAACGGGACATGGGGATTAAAGCTTCACATGCTCTACATATCGTCCGACTCGCCCATATATTCCGATTTTCTTTCCGGAAAGGTTAAAACGTTTGAAAAGGATGAGTACATAAAGCTTCTTGAATACCTTGTCCCGAGAATCCCCGATAATATCGTAATTCACAGGCTTACGGGCGACGGCGACAAAAAAACTCTCGTTTCGCCCTTATGGTCGGGAAACAAGAAGGATGTCTTAAATTCCGTAAACAAGGCCTTTAAAGAAAAGAACATTATACAGGGATCGGCAGCAACCTGACGTCAATTTTTTAAACTGTTTACAATTTGTTAATATTGTTAAAGGAATACTACTTGACAAAACAATAAAAAAATACTAAAATATTAAAGATAATGTTGTAGGTTTTACACATTTAAACAGATAATGTGGTAATATACGCATTGTTTCCGATTAAGCATTGAACGTCCGTTTTCCGGCGTTCTTCTACGGATAAAAATTAATAAACGGAGGTGCAAATTTGAACACAGGTTTAGCGATAGGTCTGATAATTATCGCCGCCGCCGTATTCGGCGCGGTCGGCTTTGTTGTCGGAACGATTCATCGCCGTAAGGTTGCAGAAGCGACAATAGGCTCGGCAACAGAGGAGGCGAACAGAATCGTTACCGAAGCCGTAAATCAGGCCGAATCAAAGAAAAAAGAAGCTATCCTCGAGGCTAAGGACGAGATTCATAAACAGCGCAACGAGCTCGATAAAGAGATCAAAGAACGCAGAAGCGAAATCCAGCGCCAGGAGAGACGACTCATCCAAAAAGAGGAAACGCTTGACAAAAAGACCGAAAACATTGAGAAAAAAGACGATATCCTCAATAAAAAGATTAAAACCGCCGACGAGAGAATGGCGGAGGTTGAATCTCTTAAAAAAAGTCAGTTCGACATGCTCGAAAAAATTTCGGGCTTCAGCAAGGAACAGGCAAAGGATTATCTTATCAAAAATCTCGAAAACGAACTTGTTCACGAAAAAGCAATCAAAATCAGAGAAATCGAACAGCAGACAAAGGATGACGCGGATAAAATCGCGCGTGAGATTATCACAACCGCAATCCAGCGCTGCGCCGCCGATCATGTTGCGGAGGCTACGGTTTCCGTAGTTAACCTTCCCAACGATGAAATGAAGGGCAGAATCATAGGCAGAGAAGGCAGAAACATCCGCTCTCTCGAAACAATTACAGGCGTCGATCTGATTATCGACGACACGCCCGAGGCGATTACAATTTCAAGCTTCGATCCCGTAAGACGCGAGATTGCAAGACTTACAATCGAAAAACTCATTCAGGACGGACGTATCCATCCCGCCAAAATTGAGGAAATGTACGAAAAATCACGCCGTGAGGTTGAAAATACAATTAAGCAGGTCGGCGAAAGAGCCGTTGTGGACGCGGGAGTCAACGGACTCCACGGCGAGCTTGTCAAGCTTCTCGGCAGACTCAAATACCGCACAAGCTACGGTCAGAACGTACTCGACCATTCGCTTGAGGTTTCATATCTTGCCGGTCTTATGGCGGCGGAGCTCGGAGCTGACGTTAAGTCCGCGAAGAGAGCGGGTCTTCTCCATGATATCGGAAAGGCTCTTGACCATCAATTCGACGGTTCGCATATCGAACTGGGCGTTGAAGCCGCAAAAAAATACAAAGAGAATGAAAATATCGTTCATGCAATTCACGCTCACCACGGCGATATTGAGGCAAAAACGGTGGTAGCATGTCTTGTCCAGGCCGCAGACGCAATTTCGGCGGCGCGTCCGGGCGCAAGAAGGGAAAATGTACAGAACTATATCAAGCGTCTTGAAAAACTCGAGGAAATAGCAACTTCGTTTAACGGAGTTGAAAAATCGTTCGCAATTCAGGCGGGACGAGAGGTAAGAATCATGGTTAAGCCCGAGGTTGTAAGCGACGATCAGATGACGCTTATCGCCCGCGACATCGTTAAGAAAATCGAGGATGAACTTGAATATCCCGGACAAATCAAGGTTCATATCATCAGAGAAAGCAGAGCTTTTGACTACGCAAAATAAAAATTGCTGCAAATATCGGAGGGACGGCGAATAAAACCGTCCCTTTTAAAATATCGGTAAGGTGCTGTTTTATGATAAGAGTATTGGCAATAGGCGACGTCGTCGGAGACGGCGGGCGTGAATTATTAAGAAAAAGACTTCCTGCGTTCAAACGGGGAAACAATATAGATATCTGTATAGTCAACGGGGAAAACTCCGCTCAGGGAAACGGGATAACTCAACAGAGCGCGTCCGATCTGCTCGCAGCCGGAGCCGATGTTATCACAACCGGCAATCATGTGTTCAGACGCAGAGAAATTTATTCCGCTTTTTCGGATAATTTTCCGATGATACGCCCTGCGAACTACCCGTCCGGCGCACCCGGAAAGGGATATTATATTCTCGACATGGGCAGATATTCTCTTGCCGTCGTCAACCTGATGGGAACTGTTTATCTCGACAGTCTTGACAATCCGTTCAATGTAATAGATAATATATTAAAAGAGCTTTCGCCGATTAAGAATATAATCCTCGACTTTCACGCCGAGGCTACGAGCGAAAAACGCGCCATGGGATTTTATCTCGATTCGAAAGTTACAGCAGTGTTCGGAACGCATACGCACGTTCCGACAGCCGACGCGCAGATTCTGCCCGGCGGAACCGGTTATATTACGGATATCGGAATGACGGGAGCGGCCGATTCCGTTCTCGGAATCACACCGGACGATGTTATCAGAAAATTCAAAACCAATATGCCCGTAAAATTTACCAATCCAGATTCGGTGTGTAAAATGGAGGGATGTATCTTTGATATCGATGAAAAAACAGGAAAAACGAATGATATTAATCAAATCACCGTTTACTAAAATAACCGCGGTTCTCTGCGCCGCGCTGACCTGTCTGAGCTTGGTTTCATGTGCCGAGAGCGAAACAAAGCTCTATGAAAAGGACGACGGAAATTCTCAAAGCGCAGTTTATTCCGCGTCGAATAACAGAACGCCGACAGACTCGCTGAGGATAGGATGGTCACAGTCCTCATCTCTTAATCCGTTTTTTGTCACGGCAAATTTAAACTTTGACGCAATTTGCCTGATGTATCAGTCGCTTTACAAAACGGACAGCGCATATATTCCTTTCGAGCAGATTGCAAAATCGTCCGTTTTTAAAGACTCTCAGAACCTGACAGTAGAGCTTGACAGTTCGATTAATTTCAGCGATTCGTCCCCTCTTACGTCATCGGACGTTGTATACTCGTTCAACCAGGCAAAGAACAGCGATATATATTCGCAGCAGTTAAAGAATATAGATTCCGTAACGGCTTCGGGAACATATACGCTGAACATCAAGCTGAACTCAGCCGATAAATTCATAAAAAATGTCCTGACGTTTCCGATTGTGAAATCCGGCACGGCGTCATCAAAGGACAGCGTCCCCGTAGGTTCGGGAATGTATAAGTATTCCGACTCGAAGCTTGTTTACAACACGTCGTATTCCGGCTCCAAGCCGAGCGTGGGAACTGTCGAGCTTTATCCCGTTTCGGAATCGGCAACGCTTGCGCTCGCATTGGAGAGCGGAAACATCGACTGCGTTTTCGACGATCTGTCTTCCGGAAGTTATTTGAAGGTTGCCGCGTCAAACGTCGGAGTAAACCTCAACAACCTCGTTTATCTCGGAATGAATTCATCCTCATCCGCATTGTCACTTACGCAGGTTCGGCAGGCTGTAAATTTCGCTGTCAACAGAGTCGATATCATCTCGGACTGTTACTCCGGCTTCGCGTCAAACGCCTATACCGTATTCAATCCGAAATGGAGCGAATATTTCAATTCCGGCTACGATGAATCCGAAAATGCGTTAAACTACGATTCGGCCAGCGCTCTGCTCAAATCCGCGGGATATCCGCAATGCAATTTAACTCTTATCGTAAACGAGGACAACACTTTCCGTTCTCTCGCCGCTGATAAGATAAAGGAGTCGCTTGCAAACGTAAATATAAACGTAACGGTTTCAAAGCTTACGTGGTCGGAATACACTCAGGCTCTTTCCGGCGGAAACTACGATTTGTATTTAGGTGAAATGAAATTCTCCGATAATATGGACTTGTCCGCACTGTTTTCAACATACGGCGTCGCTTCGTCAAGCCCGTCCGCCTCGGCATATCAGCAGTACAGAAATTCGCAAATTACAATGAAGGACTTTTTGAACATTTTCAATGCCGATATTCCGTTCGCTCCCATATGCTACAGACAGGGCGTGTTTATTTATTCAAGGAATATTTCGGGACTGCTCGACTGCACATACGGAAATATTTTCAAAAATATTGACGAATGGAGCGTAACGGAAACAAAAAGCGAAACAGCCGACGAATAAAAAACTTTTTTCTTGACAACCCCATGCCGGCGTAATATAATATATATTATCAAAGCAATGACGGAGAAGGATTTTTTTATTCTGTCAAGAGAACCGCTTCGAGGCTGTAAGAGCGGTCATGAATGAAAAAGGATCTACCGCTCCCGAGTGCCGCCGAAAAGCGTATTTCGCGTTAAGGCGTGCCGTCAAGACCGCGTTAAGGTCGTACGAGAGGCGGATTATATCCGCAATTCGGGTGGAACCGTGGAGCTTCTGGCTTCATCCCGTTTTCGGGATGAAGTCTTTTTTATTTTCCCTTATATATAATGTAAAAAACGGAGGTATTCTTATGATAAAAGTTACACTTAAGGACGGATCTTTTAAAGAGTTCGAGCCGGGCATTACCGTTATGGACGTGGCTAAAAGCCTCGGCGCGGGACTTTACAAAGCCGCATGTCTCGGCAGGGTAAACGGCGAAAACTGCGATCTTCGCACTCCTCTCACAGCCGACTGCAGCGTTGAAATTCTCACATTCGACGATATCGACGGCAAAAAAGCGTTCTGGCACACAACGTCGCACATTCTCGCTCAGGCAGTCAAAAGACTTTTCCCGGACGCAAAGCTTGCCATAGGTCCCGCTATCGACAAAGGCTTCTACTACGATTTTGACGTTAAAGAACCTTTCTCGCCCGAAGATCTTGAAAAAATCGAGTCGGAGATGAAAAAAATCGTCAAGGAGGCTCTTCCTCTCGAAAGATTCGAGATGGCTCCCGAGGACGCGGTTAAGTACTTTAAAGACAGAGACGAAATTTATAAGGTCGAGCTTACCGAGGAGCACGCGGACAAGGGCGAAATGATTTCATTCTATAAACAGGGTGAATTTACAGAGCTGTGCGCAGGTCCTCACATTCCCGACACCGGAAGAGTCAAGGCATTTAAGTTAACATCCGCAACGGGCGCATACTGGCGCGGTAGCGAAAAAAATAAGATGCTTCAAAGAATATACGGCATTTCGTTTACAAAGGCAAGCGACCTTGACGCTTACATACAGATGATCGAGGAGGCAAAAAAGAGAGATCACAGAAAATTAGGCAAAGAACTCGGACTTTTCGCACTCAGAGACGAAGCTCCGGGAATGCCCTTCTTCCTTCCCAACGGCATGGTTTTAAGAAATACGCTTATCAATTACTGGAGACAGGTTCACAAAAAATGGGATTACCTTGAAATTTCGACCCCGCAGATTATGCGTCGCTCTCTCTGGGAAACCTCCGGTCACTGGGATCATTACCACGACGATATGTACACAACGGTAATTGACGACGAGGATTTTGCAATCAAACCAATGAACTGCCCCGGCAGTATTCTTGTTTATGAACTTGAACCCCATTCATATAAAGAACTTCCGCTTCGTTACGGCGAACTCGGCAGAGTACACAGAAACGAGCTTTCCGGCGCGCTTCACGGACTTTTCAGAGTCAGATGCTTCACACAGGACGACGCGCACATCCTCCTTGCGCCCGAACAGATACGCGATGAGGTCGTAAGAATCGCTCAGCTGTTCGACGAGGTTTACACTCTGTTCGGACTTCCCTATGAAATCGAACTCTCCACCATGCCCGAGGATCATATCGGCAACGAGGAGGACTGGGAGATTGCGACAAAGGCTCTTGCGGACGCTATTACAGGAGTCGGAAAAACTTATATAATCAACGAGGGCGACGGCGCGTTCTACGGTCCGAAGCTCGACTTCCATATCAAGGATAGTCTTGGCAGAACGTGGCAATGCGGAACAATTCAGCTCGACTACCAGCTTCCCGGACGTTTCGGTCTTGAATACACCGGAGCAGACGGTGAAAAACACTGTCCGGTCATGATTCACCGTGTTGTATTCGGATCTATCGAGAGATTTATCGGCGTTATTACAGAGCATTTCGCAGGCGCGTTCCCGCTTTGGCTCGCTCCCAAGCAGGTTATCGTTCTTCCGATTGCCGACCGCCATTTCGAGTATGCGAAGCAGGTTGAGGAAAAGCTTGCCGCCGCAGGCCTGAGAGCAAGTACGGATTCAAGAAGCGAAAAGCTCGGCTACAAGCTCCGTGAGGCTCAGCTTCAAAAGATTCCGTATATGCTTGTAGTCGGCGACAATGAGGTTGAAAACAACACTCTCGGCGTACGTCAGAGAGGCAAGGGCGATATCGGCGCAATGAGCGTTGACGAATTTATCAAAAAAGCCGTTGAAGAATCCGACAGTAAAGTTATCCTGTAACACGGAGCGTTAAAAACGCACGGACGGCAAAAATCATTAAATAAAGCCATAAAGACGCTGAAAATTTCGATTTTTCGGCGTCTTTTTATCTGCAAATATATATTATCTGTTGTAAATCAATCACTCACATGTAAAATACAATAAAAATTTATATTTTATCTGTTGTTTTTTTCATCATTATGTTGCAAATTCGTTTGAAATATGGTATTTTATATACTGTAATTTAAAAAGCGAGGAGGCGTACCGTGGATAATTTCAGCTTTTATCTCGTAAGCGACCTGCACTATTACGATTCCTCATTCAAATGCGAAGGCTCGTCATATGAAAAGCGCAGCCGTTCGGATCAAAAATGCATTGCGGAAACGCCCGCCGTTATAGACAAATGCTTTTCACGGTTGGCTGACGATAAGGATACAAACGTTATACTCATTCCCGGAGATCTTGTTTACAGGGGAGAATATCAAAGCCATATAGGAATCCGTCAAAGACTGTACAAATTAAAAGAGTTGGGAAAGAAGATATATCTTATCACCGCACGGCACGATTATGCTGAAAATCCGTGCGAATTTGACGGCGATAAAATGATTCCCGTCAAGGGTATGGAAAGAAACGAACTGCGTGATTTTTACCGTGATTTCGGTTTTGCCTCGGCAATAAGCGAACACAGGGAAACAATGTCGTACACCGCAAAGATAGCCGACGGCGTAAGACTGCTTGCATTAAACTGCGACGGCGACCGCAAAAGCTTCAGGGGACTTTACCCATCACAGCTTGAATGGGCTGTAAATGAGATAAAAAAGGCAAAAAACGCCGGCGATTACATATTTGCAATGACTCACTATCCCCTGCTCCCGTTCTCTCCGGTTATGAATTTTATCGACGACGCACATCTTACCGACTGGCAAAAAACTGCGGACATATTAGCCGACGCGGGGCTTGACCTCATATTCACCGGACATATGCACGCGCAGGCAGTAACGGATTATACGACAGAAAACGGCAATAAAATCACCGACGTTCAAACAGGCAGTATTGTCGGATGTCCCTGCGCCTACAGAAAAATCACATTTAACAATAATCTTGCCGAAATAACGTCGTATACGCTTGACAGCTTTAATTACGACACCGGCGGACTGAGCGCTCAGGATTATTTAAAAAAACGTTTTGATACTGTTATAACCGACATTATCGAGGCGTCCGAATACGATTTTGAAGCCTTTTGCGCGCGCTTCGGCGGAAGTCAGGGGAAGGAATTTCTTAAAATTCCCGTAAAGCTTGCAGGCAGACTTGTAAACAGACTTACTGTCGGAAAACTTGCGAAAATATTAATGTTCAAAACGGATAAAAGCCTTGAGCATGTTCTTGTAAAAAATATCGGAGTCGAGCTTGCAAGGAATATTTTTGTCGGCAACGAGCCTTATACAAAGGGTACGCCCGTATATAATACGATGGAAAAGCTCATGAACCGTCTTACTCCCGTTACAAAAATCATCGAAGCAAAGGCGGGTAAAGCAAATCCGATATTCTCGGATTTTAAAAGCTTTGTTCTCTCTCTTATCGGCGATGAGCTTCAAAGAGATTATAATACCGTAATAAAAATAAACAATTATTCATAAGGAGTGGAAACCTATGTCCTCATTGGCAAAAAAAGCACCTGCGGCAACAAAAACAGACAAGCTTGTCGGCAAGGGAGAATTTATCTGGTATCTGATATCCGTATTCTTCTACACAAACATGACGGGTATGATAGGCTCGTTCAGAAGCTCAAATCTTGTTGACGTTATCAAGCTTACGGATTCGCAGATGTCGCTGTTTAACGTTATGACAAGCGTTATCCCGTTCGTTCTTAACTTTTTTATAGTTATGTACATCGACGGCAGAAAAATCGGAAAACACGGTAAGTTCAGACCTCTCGTAATGATGTCCGCCATCCCGATGGGCGTTTTGCTGTTCCTGAATTTCTGGATACCGAAGGCTCTTACGGGCGCGTTACTGATGGTTTATGTTACAACCGTCGGCGTGCTTTTGGGAATTGTTGAAATATTCGGCAATTCAATAAACAGCGTCGCAGTCGTTATGACTCCCAATTTAAAAGAACGAGATACGGTCATGTCGTTCAGAAGCATCGTTTCCGCCGTCGGCAACTCCGCCCCTCTCGTTATAGTGCTTGTTTTAGGTCTTATATGGAAAGACGATAAATCCATGCAGTACCTTGTCTGCGCAGGCTTGAGCGGCGTCATAGGAACGCTTACAATGCTCGGCGGAATGAAAGTTTCAAGGGAACGCGTTGAGTATGCAAACGAAAAGAAAAATCCCCTCGAAGGATTTATGGATATTATCAAAAACAAATATGCGTGGACGATTATTGTTTCCGAATTTCTTAAAAACTTCCGTAAAATCGCAAACTTCATGGGCGTATTCCTGGCGGCGGCTCTTCTCGGAGATTCGAGCAAATTCCTGCTTTTCGGACTTCCCACGGGAATCGGAACGGCGGTCGGAATGCTCATTATCAACTTCCTGCTTAAAAAATTCTCCTCAAAGGTTCTCTACATAGCCAGCGGCTGCTATTCTCTCTTGGTAAATTCAATAGCGTTCGCCGTAGGATATATATATTTCAATCAGGGAAAAAGCGGTGGCCCGCTTCAGATAGTTTTCATACTCTGTCTGTTCCTTATAGGTCTCCAGTTCGGAGCGTCGAATCTTCTGCCCAACATGTTCCAGGCTGATGTTTTAGAGGATATAGAATTAAAAACAGGAAAAAGACTTGACGCTTCTCTTGCATTTGTCGTAGGCGTATTCACAACAATAAGCAGTACGATAGCTTCTTATTTTGCACCGAAAATTCTCTACGGCGAAGGCTCAATATGCGGTTATGTTCAGGGACTCAACGACGGAACTATGCAGTCGCTCAAGACTAAAATATGGATGCTGTTCTTCTATACGATTTTCCACGGTCTTATGATGTTCCTTGCGGGCGTTCCGTACTTCTTCTATAAATTCACGGGCAAAACCAAGGACGACGTTCATGAGGCTCTGATGAAACAGAGATCCTCCTACGCGTCAAACGGCGAAGCAGACGCCGAAACCGCGAAATAATATGTCGGGTTCAATAACAATACCGGATTCAATGAAAAATTCATCCCCCCGAATCACACTGATTCGAGGGGATTTCAGTTTATGTTTTTCTTTTTTTATTCGTAAATTTTAGACTGAAGTCTTGCGGCGAAGCGTAAGACGCTTCTTGC
>CAVGCY010000011.1:0-19105 GCA_963627915.1 Bacteroidaceae bacterium
ACTTTCTGGCCGCATTCCGATTTGCCCGAGCGGTTGCGCCATTACCGTGACGCACAACGGATATTCTGCTGTTCACAAATAACTTAACGCCATTTGCTATAGCTATTATACTAAGCAAATTTGCTATTGTCAAGAGGCTTGCGAAAAAATATTTAACTTTTTTGCTTTTGCTATCTTGACACTACTTAAATTTATATGCTATACTAATTGCAAATTATATAAATTAAGGAGCGTAATCGCTATGGCAATCGGTGAGAGAATTCGCTTTTTCCGCAATCTGCGGGGAATGACACAAAAATACTTGGGGCAGGTGGTCGGCTTTCCTGAAAAGACTGCCGACATCCGTATGGCGCAGTATGAATCCGGCAGCAGAACGCCCAAGGCGGAGCTGACGGAAAGCCTTGCCGGTGCGCTGGGGGTCTCACCGCTGGCGCTGTCCGTGCCTGACATTGACAGCTATCTCGGCCTGATGCACACGCTGTTCACCTTGGAGGACCGCTACGGTCTGACGGTGGAAACCGGCGAAAACGGCGTTTCTCTGCGTGTTGACCCTCGGAGGGGGAAGGATGCTGCCGAGCTTTCCGAAATGCTCACTGCGTGGGCGCAGCAGACGGAAAAGCTCCGCAATGGCGAAATCAACCGGGAGGACTACGACAGGTGGCGTTATAATTACCCGAAATATGACGAAACCTCCGGCTATGTGAAAGTGCCGTCCCAGCAGCTCAGCGATGCAATGGTGGAGGTGTTCAAAGACCGGCTGAAGAACGATTAAACTTAGGCAAAACAAAAAGAGCTATCTGACTTCTCTAACAGAAATCAGATAGCTCTTTATTCTTGTATAATCTTAAAATGTTGTCATTTTGTTGTCACGGGGCAATTCCGTAACGAAAAAGTCCAGCATTTTCAAGGCTTTTCAGCCTTTCGGGGATTACTCCCACTCTATCGTTGCGGGGGGTTTGTCCGTAATATCGTATACCACGCGGTTGATACCTTTTACCTCGTTCGTGATTCTTCTTGAAACTTTTGAAAGAAGCTCATACGACAGCGGGGCGAAAGTGCCGGTCATAAAGTCGTTCGTAATTATCGCTCTTAGTGCAAGCGTGTAGTCGTACGTTCTGCCGTCGCCCATAACGCCGACGGAGCGGTTGCCCGTAAGAACCGCGAAATACTGACTTGCCTTTTCGCCCGACGCTTCAAGCTCCTGCCTGAAAATAAGGTCGGCGTCACGCAGTATATCGAGCTTTTCACGCGTAAGATCACCGATAACTCTGACGGCAAGACCGGGACCGGGGAACGGCTGACGGTCTACGAGATAATCGGGAAGACCGAGTTTTCTGCCTACGGCTCTTACCTCGTCCTTAAACAGTCCTCTCAGCGGTTCGAGAAGCTCAAAGCCGAGCTTTTTGGGAAGTCCGCCTACGTTGTGATGGCTCTTGATTGTAGCGGCTTTTTTATTGCCGGACTCGATAACGTCCGGGTAAATCGTACCCTGAGCAAGAAATTTTACGCCGTTGATTTTCTTTGCTTCCTCTGTAAATACATCAATAAACAGCTTGCCGATAATCTTTCTTTTTCTCTCGGGAACTTTAATTCCCTTGAGCTTCGAAAGATATAATTCGGACGCGTCAACCATACGAAGGTCGAGAGGCATATCTTTAAAGGCGGCGGCAACCTCGTCAGCTTCGTTCTTTCTCATCATGCCGTGGTCAACGAATATGCACGTAAGCTGCGAACCGATTGCTTTGGAAATAAGCGCGGCGGCAACGGAGGAATCAACTCCGCCCGAAAGACCGAGGATAACTCTGTCGTTTCCGACTTTCTCTCTTATCTCGGCAATCTGACGCTCGATATAATCGTCCATTGTATAATCGCCGACGGCGCCGCATACGTTATAAAGAAAATTATGTATAAGTTTCGTACCGTTTTCGGTATGCTCAACCTCGGGGTGGAATTGTACGCCGTACAGCTTCATGCCGGGATTTTCGATTGCGCCGCACGGACAGTTATCGGTTTTTGCAATGACCCTGAATCCCCTGGGGGGCTTTGACACAAAATCCGTATGGCTCATCAGAACGTTTTGCGTCGTTTTCATTCCCTCCAAAAGCACGGAGGACGTTTTAAGCTTTGCTTTTGTCGGTCCGTACTCGCTGACATCGCACGACGAAACCTCGCCGCCGAGCATATAGCTCATAAGCTGGAATCCGTAGCAGATTCCGAGAACGGGGATTCCCGATTTGAAGAGCTCGGGTTCGCATTTCGGTGATTCCCCGCCGTAAACGCTCAAAGGTCCTCCCGTCGTTATAATGCCTATAGGATTAAGTTCAAGCAATTTTTTCAACGGAGTATCTCCCGGTTTTATAACGGAATACACACCGCATTCTCTGACCCGTCTGGCAATAAGCTCCTTATACTGACCGCCGAAGTCGAGAACGATAACCGTCTGATTGTGTTGCATATATATTATACCTCTTTATATAATGATCAATTTTCGTTTCTGCCGCAGCACTTTTTATATTTAAGTCCGCTTCCGCAGGGGCAGGGATCGTTCCTGCCGACCTTCTGCCCTTTCTTAACGGGGCGCGCTTTTTCGCTGCCGTCTGTCTGATTGGTAGAAGTAATTTTGACTGTTTGTTCGCGTTTAACGTCCTCCTCCGAACGAACAATAGCGGTAAGTACGAACTGAACGGTTCCCTCACGGATTCCGTCTGTCATCTCCTCGAACATGTCGTAGCTCTCCATTCTGAATGCTACAACGGGGTCTTTCTGCGCGTAAGCCCTCAAGCCGATGCTCTGCTTTAACTGTTCCATAGCGTCAATATGGTTCATCCAGCGGATGTCGACGTTTTCAATAAGAGCCTTATGCTCAAGCTCTTTCATAACGTCCGCGCCGTAAAGCTCCGTCTGATTTTCAAGCTTTGAGTTCGCGATACCGAGCATCTGTTCGAGAATTTTATCATGGTTATCCTCGCTTTCAAGCTTCTCGTCGCCGAAAAGCCATGCGTATTTGCTCGTAAGACCCGCAATATTCCAGTCGTTTGAATGATTCGTTTTCGGACAGTAAAAATCAACAGCCTCGGTAATTGAATCATTAATCATTTTTCTTATCGTCTGGTCAAGGTCGACGCCGTCGAGAACCTGATTTCTCTGAGCGTAAATAAGCTCTCTCTGTTTATTCATAACGTCGTCATACTGAAGGACGTTCTTACGGATTGCAAAGTTGTTTCCCTCAACCTTCTTCTGCGCGTTTTCGATCTGACTTGTAAATATTTTGTTTTCAATAGGCATATCGCCTGCCTCGCCGAAACGGTCGAGAATATTATAGAATCTGTCGCCGGCGAAAAGACGGATAACGTCGTCCTCTGCCGAGAGGAAGAAACGGCTTGTTCCGGGGTCGCCCTGACGTCCCGCACGTCCCCTCAGCTGGTTATCGATACGTCTCGATTCATGTCTTGCCGTGCCGATTATATAAAGACCGCCCAGCTCGCGTACCTTATCGGCCTCCGCTTTTAATTCGGATTTGTACTTTGTCTCAAGTTCGGAGAATATCTTTCTTGCGTTGAGAATGTCCTCGTTGTCCGTTTCCGCAAATCCGGTCGCCTCGGCGATAAGCTCCTCGGTCATATCCTCCATTTTGCGCATCTCGGCCTTCGCCATATATTCCGCGTTGCCGCCCAAGATAATATCGGTGCCTCGTCCCGCCATATTGGTGGCGATTGTTACGGCTCCGAGTTTACCCGCCTGAGCGATAATTTCGGCTTCCTTTTCATGGTATTTTGCGTTTAATACGTTATGCTTTACCCCGCTCTTTTTAAGAATTGCGGAGAGAAGCTCGGATTTTTCAATATTAACCGTACCTACAAGTATGGGCTGTCCTTTTTCGTGAAGCTCTTTGATAAGATCGACAATCGCCGCGAATTTTGCCTTCTCCGTCTTGTAAAGAACATCGGGAAGGTCTTTTCTTATCATCGGCTTATTTGTCGGAACGGCGATAACGTCAAGACTGTAAATCTCCTGGAACTCGTCGCTTTCGGTCATAGCCGTACCTGTCATGCCGGATAGCTTATCGTAAAGTCTGAAATAGTTCTGGAACGTAATTGTAGCAAGAGTCTTTGACTCCGAACGGACGTTAACTCCCTCTTTCGCCTCGATAGCCTGATGCAGACCCTCGTTATAGCGTCTGCCGAGCATTATACGTCCCGTAAATTCGTCAACGATGAGAACCTGTCCGTCCTTAACGACGTAATCTACGTCTCTCTGCATGACTCCGCGCGCTTTCAGCGCCTGATTAATATGATGCTGAAGCGTGAGATTGTCGGCGTCCATAAGATTTTCGAGATTAAAATGCGATTCCGCCTTCGCGATACCGCGTTTTGTAAGGGTCGCGGTTTTTGCTTTTTCGTCGACAATATAATCGCAGTCCGCACCGGCAACGTCGTCAATTTCCTTTTTGGAATCCATCTCCGTAATTTTCTTAACGATAAGACCCTTTACAAAGTCGTCGGCAAGCTTATATAATTCGCTCGATTTGTCCCCTCTGCCGGAAATAATAAGAGGAGTTCGCGCCTCGTCGATAAGAATCGAGTCAACCTCGTCGACGATTGCGAACGAATGACCTCTCTGAACTCTGTATTCCTTGTAGGGAACCATGTTATCACGAAGATAATCGAATCCCATTTCGTTATTTGTTCCGTATGTAATGTCGGCGTTATACGCGTCCTGTTTCGATTTATTATCCTGACCGTGAGCGACAAGTCCGACGGTAAGTCCCATAAAACGGAAAACCTTGCCCATCCACTCGGAATCTCGGCGGGCAAGATAATCATTTACGGTTACGATGTGAACGCCCTTGCCTGCAAGAGCGTTAAGATAAGCGGGAAGCGTCGCGACAAGCGTTTTGCCTTCGCCTGTTTTCATCTCGGCGATTCTGCCCTGGTGAAGGACGATACCTCCGAGTATCTGTACGGGGAAATGCTTCATGTTGAGAACTCTCCACGAAGCCTCACGGCATGCGGCAAATGCTTCGGGAAGAATATCGTCGAGAGTTTCGCCGTTTGCAAGTCTCTCTTTGAACGCGGGCGTTTTAGCCTGAAGCTCGGCGTCGGAGAGAGCGGAATACTCCTCCTCGAGAGCAAGAACCTTTTTCTGAATCGGGACTATTCTTTTTAATTCCTTCTGCGAATAATCTCCGAATATTTTAGTTAATAAAGACAATGCGTTTTCATCCTTTCAAGACAAATAATATTTTTATGTAAAAGCGATTATTTCACTTTGTTATTTTTTTTATACTCTTTACAAATATCGTTGAGCGGACACTCGCCGCACGCTGGATTTCTCGATGAACATATTTCCCTGCCGAAGAGTACGCATCTGTGACAGAAATCATTGCTTTCCTCGGGCGGCAGAAGCGGTCTTGTTTCCTTTTCGACTTTTAACGGGTTGCGCGTTGAAACGAGTCCCAGTCTGTTTGATATCCTTATAAAATGAGTATCGGCAACAACCGCGCCGGGCATATTATAAACGTCGCCGGCTATTAAGTTCGCCGTTTTTCGTCCGACTCCCGGCAGTCGTGTGAGTTCTTCGACGGAATCGGGAACAGCTCCGCCGTACTCGCTTAAAATCATCTGAGCCATACCGACAATATCCTTCGCCTTCTGGCGAAAAAATCCGCATGAACGTATAATATTTTCAACATCCGTCACATTCGCCGAAGCGTAATCCTCGAGCGTTTTATATTTGGAAAACAGTTCGGGCGTTACGAGATTTACCCTCGCGTCGGTACACTGTGCGGAAAGACGTACGCTTATGAGCAGTTCAAGAGGATTGTCCGCATTGAGTGAGCAGACCGCGCCGGGATATCTGTCCTTAAGCCGTTTAACAGCCTCATGCGCCGTTTGTTTTTTCGTCATAAAATTCACTCCCGGCCGTATTTATGTTTTTTCAATATCGTCGGGATGCTTTTCAAGCTTTGCCGAAATTCTCAAAACGGTTCTTGCGTCGGCGGGCGAAATTCTGCCGTCGGAATTTATGTCCGCAACAGCTTCTCCGGGGAGCGTCAGATTTTCGATTTTTGCGGCATGGCGAAGAATTGCACGTGCGTCCGCTCCCGTTATCCTGCCGTCGAAATTAATATCTCCGAGATATTTTTTGTAAACGTTGTGTTCGAATACCGCGGTAAATTCTCCGTGTTTTACCGTAACGCGGTATGCGCCCGGAGAGTTTATGTCAATATCCGACGAGATGTCAAATTCATCCGTCTGCGAACGAATTGACGAGTTGTATGTTATATAGACCTTAAGCTCGGAAAAATCCGGGATATCGCCGATAAAGGAATACGAATCCTCGGGAGGGACAATATCCATGCTTTCCTCTTCGCTCGGAATAACCGTAAAATCAAACGCCGCATATTTGCCGTCATAATACAGCTTTGCAACGGCGGAGCCGGGAACGGAAGTATCGTACTCCGCGGTAAAATCGGACGTTTCGATAATGTTTCCGTTGTCGTATTGGGCAATAAGGGTTATATTTGATAAATCGAGTTTGCCGTACTGATACGCCGAAAGGCTCGACGGCATGGATTTTATTTTGAGAGATTTAAGACTTTTACTCTCGACCGTTATCGGAAACGACGCGGTAATATCGTCATATTTGTATTTTACCGTGACGGTATATCGTCCGGGTTTTGCGGGGGACGATGTATCAACCCCGGAAACCTCATAATCCGTAACCTCGGCAGACGCTCTCGAATCCGAGTACTTCGCCGTAACCTTAAGTCCCTCGAGCGAAACGGTTTCACCCTCGAGATACTCGGTTTTAACCGGCGTTGACGATATTTCAATTGCCGTTACGGGAATGCGCGTTACCGTAATGTCAAACGACGCGCTCATTCCGCCGTATGTTATTTCAACTGTCTTTTTTCCGGGATTTACAAGCGGGGGGACGTTTATTACGTAGCCATCCGCGTTTTTTTCGCTCCCGTCGTCAAAAACGGCTTTAACCGAAAGACCGGAGGCGTCAAATTCCTCCTCGGAGTCGATATATGTAAGCTTATCGGGAAGCGACGCTATTTTTAATGATTTAAGTCCCGTCACGGGTTCGGATTCATTCAGTTTTTTCAGCCCGGAGGACATATCTATATAGCACGGTATGGCGTCGTAAACGATATGACCGAAGCCGTCTTTAATCTCGGTTACGCTTACGCACGCGCCCCGTCTGACAACGGCGGTCTGCTCGCTTTTAACGTCGGGTTCGGAATATGCCGGCAGTCCGTCCTCTGCCGTGACGAGATAAACGCCGTCAAGAGCCAAAACGCATAAAGGCATGCACATAAAAGCCGTAATAACGGATAATAAAACAGCCGTGATTTTTTTTACCATACGTTTTCCTCCCGAATGAAAATACCGAGCGCGAAGCGTTCAATTTGTATTATAATATTTTTTATAACGCATGTCAAATGTATATTGTTTATTATTTTATTAAATTGTTGCTATTACTTGAAATACATGTTTTGTTGTGATAATATTATTTAAAAAGACGCAGAATTTCTTACCGGGAGGTACTGAATGGACAAATTTAACCCTACGATTATAATTCCCGGAATCGGTCAGTCGAAGGTCGAAATGACAGATTCCGAAGGAAATAAAATAAAAAACGCGTGGCCGTTTGATATTGACATGAAGTCCGCGCTCGATGATCTGAAGGGCTCGATTATGAAAATGATGCTTTTCAGAAAGGACGCGGGATTTTCGGACAAAACGGCGAAAATCGTACGCTCGATAACGTTTCCGCTTTCATGCAAAAGCGACGGAAGCTCTTTAAATCCGCTTAGAACCGTAACGTTTGAAAAGAGCGTAAAGGAATGTTCGTCCGAGGAAAAAAAATTTATATATAAAATGATTCCCATGGAGGGACTCGGAAAAAAAATCGGTGAGGAAAATCTCTTTTTCTTCGCCTACAACCCGTTCGGCGACGTTTATCCGACTGCCGGGGAGCTTAATAAATTTATAGAATCCGTTAAGGAGAAAACGCGCTGCGAAAAGGTGAATATTGTTGCCGTAAGTCTTGGCGCCGCCGTGTTAAAAGGCTATCTTGACATGTACGCGGAAAAAAAGGATATTTCGTCGATAGTCTGCGTATGCGCCGCTCTCGACGGAACGAAATGCGCCGGGGATATATTTACAGACCGTCTTGATTTGGACGATCCTGCAAAATACATTTCATACGCGGGCGGCAAGGCGGCGCAGATTGCGCCGATGATTAATATGATACCGAAGGATGTAATCGACGTTACGCTGACAAAATCAATCGAAACGGTAAAAAACGACTTGCTCTGCAATTGCACGATGATGTGGGCGTGCGTTCCCGTTTCCGATTTTGACGAAGCTTCGGATAAATATCTGAAAAACGCCGATCCCGCATTAAAAGAAAAAATAACGCGCTTTTACTCCTTTTCGCGCTCCTTTCCGGATAAGGCAAGGCAGCTTGCCGGGGACGGAGTGAGATTTTGCGTTATAAGCGGATACGGCAAACGTTTCCTTCCTGTTTTTGAATCGAAAAACGAGGATTCCGATACTGTTATAAATGTTTCGTCATCGTCTTTCGGCGCATGTTCGTCCGACGGCAAAATAGATGTTTCGTCCTGTGTTCTGCCCGAAAACACATGGTTTTTCAAGAATCAGGGACACAGCGCGGTTGCGTATAACGATGTTGCGCTTTCGCTTGTTGAAAAGTTTATAACGGGTGAAATTGAAAACGTTCATTCGTCGGAAAGCTATCCGCAGTTCAATACTGCAAGAAATATTAAAAAACTCAAATACGAACTTGTCCCGAAAGCCGAAAAAGCGATATACGATAACTCGGTTTCTCCGGAGTTTAGGGATAAATTAAAAGAGCTTAACGAAAAATACGGCGTTCTTCTTAAAACAACCGTAACCGAAAACGCGCAGAATACGGAAGAGCTTGAAAACGAATACAAAGCCGTATTTGATTCCATGGAAAATAAAGGATAATAAATTCGGAGGCATGCATATATGGAAAATCAATATGCCGTTAAAGTCCGGAATCTGAACAAGTCCTACAGCAAACACGCGGTGATATTAAACGATTTGTCGTTCGATATACCTGCGGGCAAGATAGTAGGTCTGCTCGGTCCCAACGGATGCGGTAAAACAACGCTTCTCAAAATTCTCGCAGGCGTTATACACGACTATGAAGGCAAGGTTGCCGTCAACGGTTACGCGCCCGGTCCGGAGTCGAAGGCAACGACGGCTTTTCTGCCCGACACGACTTATCTTGAGGAGTATTTCAGAACAATTGACGCAATAAATTATTTCGACGACTTCTTCAGCGATTTCGATAAGGTAAAGGCTCTCGATTTCGCTCAGCGATTTAATTTAAGACTTAATCAGAAAATTAAAACGATGTCCAAGGGCATGCAGGAAAAGGTTCAGCTTCTGCTCGTAATGTCGAGAGCGGCGGAGCTTTATCTGCTTGATGAGCCTCTCGGAGGCGTCGATCCGGCCGCAAGAAAAATGATTCTCGATATTATAATGAAAAACTACGCGGAGAAATCCACGCTGATAATATCCACGCATCTTGTAAACGACCTCGAAAACTGCTTCGATCACGTGCTCATGCTCGGCGGCGGCAGAGTTCTTGTAAATACGGGCATAGAAAATATTCAAAAGAGCGGTAAGAGCGTTGAGGAAGTATTCAGGGAGGTAATCGGCGATGCTTGGTAAACTCATAAAACATGACTTCATCTCCGGCGCAAGACGGATGGGAACTATTTATCTTATAGCCGCCATTGCCGCCATTGCGATGGTTATTGCTTCATTTTTTCAGAACGGAACAATTGTTAAATATCTGACATTGAGCGTCGTCGTACTCGTCGCGTTCGCGGCTGTTGTCGTAACTTTCGTATCGATTGTTTTCGGCGCGAACAAAAGTCTGTTCGGCAGGCAGGGCTATCTGTCTCAGACGCTGCCCGTCCGCTCAAGTTCGCTTATATTCTCAAAATGGCTTGTAAGCAGCGTGTGGGTAATGATAAGCTATCTTCTCGTACTTCTTGCGGCGTTCGGCGTTCTCTCATACGCCGCGGAAAACGGCGGCGGCGACGACGCGTACGGAATATTTGAAATGGTGAAAAACGCGTTTGAAATGCTCGGCTTTACTTCAAAGGCTTTTTATGAAAAGCTGACTTTTGAATGTATAAAAGGTCTTATCAATACGCTGATATTCGTAATGTGTATTCTGTTTTCCATGACGGTAGGCAACATAAGAGGCTTTGACAAATTCGGTATGCTCGGCATAATTTTCTACGTCGTCGCATTCGTCGGAATCAGTCAGGGCATAGCGGCCGGACTGCAGAAGTTGTGCGATATTTCGCTCATCATTCCGTATGATGACAGTATACGTTTTATGATAAATCCCGACTTGGAGGAGCTTGACAAGCTGTATCTGCAAAATTATTACGTATGTAAATTCACGGGACTGTATTTCAGAATGCTTCTTTCCGTTCCGATGTTCCTGCTTACGGTTCTTCTTAACGAAAAAAAGATAAATCTTAAATAAAAATCCGACCGGCGGTGATACGATGAGCATTATCGACATATCAAGAGACATTGCGCGCTGCTCGGTTTATCCGGGCGATCCCGAAACAATTATCGAGGCTGTCAGCCGTATGGCGGACGGCGCGGAATGCAATCTTGCAAAAATCAGCATGGGACTTCACAACGGCACGCATGCGGACGCTCCGCTTCATTTTGTAGAAAACGGCGATTCCATAGACAGGGTTGATCTTGACAGATTTTTCGGAGAATGCGCCGTAATCGAAGTCGGTCCGGGTCCTGTTACGGGCGAGTATGTCGAGAAGCATTTTCCCGATGAGGAACGCATACTTGTCAAAAGCGCGGGCAGGGCATGGTTTCTCGAGAGCGCGGCGGCGGAGCTTGCGCTGAGAGGAATCAGGCTCATCGGAACGGACGCCATGTCCGTCGGAACAAGAGGAGATCAGACTGCGCCTCACAGGGCGTTTTTGACTCAAAATATAGGTATTCTCGAAAGTCTGAAGCTCGACGATGTAAAGCCGGGCAGATACTTTCTTTCGGCTCTGCCTCTTAAAATAGGAGCGGTCGAAGCTTCCCCCGTAAGAGCCGTCCTTATCGACAGTTACATTTTCTGGGGCGGCAGCAAAAACATATAAAACAGCGAGGTTTCATTAAATTATGAAAAAGAACACATTAAGAATTATATCGTTGATTATTGCGCTTTCAATGTGCATACTGTCCTTTGTGTCATGCGCTTCAAAGGATAACGGCACGACGAAGACGGATTCACAGATAATAAACAAATCCGACGGTGAACAGAAGGACGAAACGCCCGTTTCAACGGTTAAAAATCCTCTTACCGGCGAGGGCGGTTACGACGCTAATCTTCTTGACGAAAGACCTGTCGCGATTATGGTTGAAAACACGCCGTCCGCACGTCCGCAGTGGGGTCTTTGCTCTCCCGATATCATAATCGAAACGGAGGTTGAGGGCGGAATCACGAGAATGATGTGGATATATGCAAACAAAAACAGAGTCGCCGATAAGGTAGGTCCTGTCAGAAGCGCGAGAAACGCGTATGTAGAGCTTGCCGGCGGACTTGACGCTGTATTTTTCCACATAGGCGCAAGCGATATTGCATATAAGCTTCTGAGAAAGGGAGTAGTCGACGATATAGACGGAATGTCCGTTGACTTTTATTCAAGGGACAGGTCGAGAAACGTTGCGACGGAGCATACCGCATATACTACGAAAGCCGACGTTGCAAGCGCGATTGACGAATACGTATCTGATACGCAATTGTCCGATTCTTATAAAAATCCTTTTTCGTTTGCAGATTCCGGCGCGGCGGATTCCGGCAGCTCGTGTTCGAGCATCAAGGCAGTATTTTCCGACGAGTACAGACATACGTTTGAGTATAATTCGTCCGATTCGCTTTATTACAATTGGATGAACTCAAGCGAGATGACAGATGAAAACGGCAAACAGATGGCGGTTAAAAACGTTCTCGTTCTCTTTGCGGACATGGTAGACCTCGGCGACGAAAAGGGACATGTGGACGTGGATCTTTCATACGGAAACGGTTATTACGCGTCCGAGGGCAAGGTTATCGGCGTTAAATGGTCAAAGGGCGATTTGTCGGACAAGCTTAAAATAACCGATGAAAACGGCGCGGAGATAAATCTTAACGCAGGCAAAACGTGGATAGGCTTCGTAAGAAGCTCAAATTCGGCGCAAACGGTAATCAGCGAATAAGAAAGGCGTTTTTGACATGAAAAGAATAGCAAGCTTTGAAGTCGACCATACGAAGCTTGAGCGCGGCATGTACACTTCGCGCATTGACGGCGACGTAACGACATACGATATAAGAACAAGAAAACCGAATGCGGAACCCGTTATGGACAACGCTTCCATTCATACGATTGAGCATTTATTTGCGACGTTCGTAAGAAATTCGGATTTTTCAAACGAGATAATTTATTTCGGCCCCATGGGATGCAGAACGGGATTCTATTTCCTTGTAAGAAACGTGTCCCCGTCGGACGCGGTAAAGCTTACGCGGGACGCTTTTAAATTCATAGCGGATTTTGACGGCGAAATTCCCGGCGTATCCGCGGCGGAGTGCGGAAATTACAAGGATCATTCGCTCCCCGGCGCAAAAGCGGAAGCAGGTAAATTCCTCCCTGTCATCGAAAACTGGGACGAAACGAAATTGAAATATTAAAATATCGTAAAATATATAAAATTTCCGTTTTTTTCAAAAAATCAAAACAGATATCATCGGGATAAAAAGCCGGTGATATCTGTTTTTTGCTTTTATGTATGTTTAATGTGAATAGAGTTGCATTTTGTTGGCAGATAGTATATTATAATTATATAATTTATTTCGGAAATTAAGGTGAGAATCGTGACATTTGACGAATTTCTTGAGTTCATCGGGCAGAAAATTTCTCCGTACACGTTAAGCGATGTCGGTGAGATAAATATGGCTTTAATATATGACAATTACCCTGCGGAGCTTATACTCGAATGCGTTGAAATCGGAATGTCAAAATATATTAAATATAATGAAAGCGGAGTGCCGGTACGGGACTCGGTTCAGGATTTTGTAAACAAGCTCGGCGGTATTGTTTACAATAAATCGCTTAACTGTACGGAACGTGAAATAAATCATATAAAAAGCGCGGGCAGAAAGACCTTTTCAATGTGGAAAAACCGTCAGGCGGAGTCGATACTTTCCGCTTATACCGACGCTTTGAAAAGCTTATCCCGAACAGATGAGCAAATTGCTTCCGATTTGAGAAAAAATGTTTTGAGTCTTGTTAATCGGTGCAATTCCTGGTCCGAATGGTGCGGGATTATGTGTTCGAGGATTGACGATATCGAACGGTGGAACAGGATGGATGAAATTCTCGGCGGGGTATATACCGCGCAGTTGATTCCCGATGAGATTTATAATTGCGCCGACGAATATGCGCGCTCGTTATGCAGACAGATAAACGTCTGTTTTGAACTGCGGTTGTACGACTGTGCCGCGGCGGTTATGAGAAAACTGCTTGAAACTCTCATTATCGGGACTTACCGCCGTTTGCGTATTGACGGTGATATTACGCAGAAGGGCGGGATGTATTATGTTCCGCTTGAAAGGATGATACTGAATATCAGTCGTAATGCGGAGATAAATATAGACGAGGATATTAAGAACCTGCTGTTTGATTTTATGAATTTCGGGCTTAATGGGGTTCGCACCTTTTCGTATCCGGCGACGGACAGAGACGTTGTCCCCGTTGCGTTTAAATTTAATAAAATTATCGGGTATTTTATAGTCTTGAACAATTCAAAATAAATTTTTTTAATATGAAATTTTATGCGGAAACGAAACTTCGGTCGGTTTTCGCATTATTATTTTGTGAATTTATGTCACTTAATTTGAAGATTTTGACTGTAATTAAAAGTTAACTATGTCCAAAAAGAGAATCTAATGTAAAATATATACTTAAATGCTTTTAATTGTATGCATTTCGTGCCGAAAAATTGCATTTCATTCCCTTTTTTAAAACAGTATTGACAAAATAAGTATATAGGCTGTATAATTTTGTGGTAAGAATTTATACAGGAGGTATTGCAGATGAAAAAACACATTTACCGTGTTCTGTCTGTCACATTGTGCTTGCTTGTGCTTACGGGCATTTTGCCCGCAGGGCTTGAGATGAAGGCGAGCGCGCTTTCGGTGAAGTATTGCGGAACCGCAGCGGCACAGTGGGCGATGGATCATTGGAACGATACCGATTCTGTTTTGTACGGAGCCGGTTACTTTAAAAATAACAACGTCGGAGACGGCGGAGACTGTGCTAACTTTGTTTCACAGTGTTTGTATATGGGAGGACTTGAGCAGACCCCGACATGGTGTTATGCCGGTTACAGATGCCATTTCACTTCCCAGACGGGGGCGACGTGGATTACGGCTCATTCCCTGTATAACTATCTCGTTTCTCTCGGCGGACAGTCTGTTCAGAATCCGTCTCCGAGTGATGTAAGCGTCGGCGACGTTATTTTTTACAAAACCACCGATGACGGAAGAATGCATCATAGCGCGATTGTTATTGCGATAGAGAACGGCAATCCTATAATTGCGGCTCATTCCGCTATGGAGGGCGGTTCTCCGAGAAAATACAAAACATCTGACTGGCACTGCAGCGTATCGGGAGAAAATACATTTCTTGTAAAACTGAACGGTGAAGTCTGTTATGCCAGAAATCCGAGAAACTTCGATATATATACAACCGTAAAGGGTTCTGACGCAACGTCTACTACTCTTTTTAAAAGCACGTCTCTTTCTTCTTCAAAGCTTGCAATATTTTCCGGCGGGTATTCTACTGCCGGAAGCGAGGGTGCATTGTATACCACGTATTACCCCGAATATGCTCATGTTTATGAGACGAAATGGGTGAACGGTCATTTATGGGGCAGAACATTCAGATATAACAGCGCAAAAAAAATATGCTGGGGATGGATAGATCTTTCCCTTAACGGTTTTGAGTATAAAACTCATGTTGATTCATACCGTCCTTCGCATGATTTCGGCGATTGGTATACTGAAAAAGAAGCAACTTGTCTTGAAAACGGAATTGAAGCTCATGTATGCCGTCGCTGCGGATTGAAGCAGACAAGACCTACTACGGGCGGACATAAGGTTACTGTTCCGGTAACGTGCATTTCTGCGTCTTTCTGCGACATATGCGGAACAAAAATACAGGACGCTCTCGGACATAATTTTGATGTTTGGAAATATGTTGTGACTCCTACATGTCTTGAGGGAGGGAGCGAAAAACGGGAATGCCTGCGCTGCGGATATACCGAAACCCGTGACGTTCCGGCGCTCGGTCATGATTATCAGCCGTCCGCGTCAGCTCCGTCATGCTTGCAGACGGGAACTCAGACATATAAATGTACACGCTGCGGAGATTCTTACATACAGCCTGTAGACAAGGATAATCCATGGAGTGACTGGACCACGGATGTGATTTCATTACCGGAGGGTAAGGTTCGCTCAAAAACGCAGTACAGATATTCCGATAAAAATACAACAACGTCGTATGAGGAAACGCTTGGCGGATGGACTCAGGACGGCGGAAGCTGGGTACAGTCAGGGTCAGGAGATTTTGATTTTGTTTACAGTTTCCCGTACGGTTTTTTAACCACAAATTGGTTGTATGTTTCACTGTATAAAAGTCCGTACAGCTCATATGAAACCAATACAAATAAAAGGGAAGTCTCAATTACCGATACCGGAGTAAATATATATTGGCATTGGTGCAGAGGAGAAGCTGTCGGTTCAAGCGTCAGCTATAACAGACAGATTGAGTATGAAAAGACCGGAATATGGGATGATTTCCATGCGTTTATGTCAGCGGGTGATTTGCCGTTTAATACATCGTACAATGTTTATATCAGCGCGTCGGACAGTAATTGTACCGATTCTAAATACTGGTACGGTTACTCACGTCTTGCAAACGATAACATAGATATATATAAATGCAGATATACGGATTATAAAAAGCTGTTTAATTATTATCAGTGGACGGATTGGTCAGACTGGCAGGATGAAGCCGTAACGGCAACATCAACGAAAAAGGTTGAAACGAGAACCGTTTACAGCTACGACCTTGCGGCTCTCGGTCATGACTGGTCTCCCGTTGAACAGGCGGCAACGTGTACCGAGAAGGGATACAAGGGCAATATCTGCAACCGCTGCGGCGCAAGGGATATTCAGGAGACAGAGCCTCTCGGACACGATATGCCCGACTGGGAGGAAAACCGCGATGAATGGTATCAGATAAGCGAGGACGGAGAAGATCCGATTGTTTACAGAGCGGATTGCCGCAGAAACTGCGGATACTTTGAAACAAGAGAGGAATCCGGCTGTCAGTATGCCGTTTCAAAGGTTGTTTCTCCTACGTGTACGGAGGACGGATATACATTATATAAATGCACCGTACATGAAAACGAGACAAAAAAGGACGACATTGTTTTCGCTCTCGGACATGAAGCCGATAATAACTGGTATACCACCAAGGGCGCGACGTGTACCGAAGCCGGAGAGGAAACGTGTAAATGCGTCCGTCATGACGACGGCGTAACATGCGATAAGCTCTTTACTCGTGAAGTACCTGCCAAGGGTCATAAGTACGTTCATTATGACGAGGTTGAAGCGACCTGCCTTGAGGACGGAAAAAAAGAATATTATAAGTGCAGTGAGTGCAAGGAATTATTCGACGCCGATAAAAACAGTACGACTGAGGATAAGCTTGTGATTCCCGCAAAGGGTCACGTTCCCGGCGATTGGATTCAGGTACAGGAGCCGTCATGCGGTGTTCCCGGTTATTACGTCAAAAGATGTACCGTATGCGACGCGCTGCTTGATGAAAAGTGGACGGACAGCTACAAGCATAATTTTGAAATTATAAGGCAGATTGAACCTACATGTATAAGCACGGGCGTTATAGATCACGAGTGTACAAGATGCGGTTATTCGTACAGCGATATTCTTGATTTAACGGATCATACATGGGGTGAAACAGAGGTGATTCATGCGACATGTACTGAACCGGGAATTGAAAAGCACACGTGTACATACTGCGGATTAGAGGACATTATTGAAAGCTATGATGCGTCAGGACACGCAAAGAGTCCTGAGGATGACGGTTATGCCGACAGCGACGATAAGATGGAGCTTATCAGTTCAGTAAACAATGTGTGCGGTTCGGGCAAAATAGAAACATATCAGTGTACTCATATAGATGAAAATACTAATACTCGCTGTACATATACGGTTATAATCGGTGACGCCAATGATCATAACTTAAAAGAGGTTATAACAAAACAGCCCACATGTACGGAGTCGGGCAGTAAGCATAAGGAATGCCAAAACAACGGATGCGGATATGTAACGGATGAAGAGATTATATTACCTACCGGGCATGATTATCATGAATCCGAAACGGTTTCGGCAACGTGTGTAACTCCCGGATATACTCTTGAGATATGTGCAAATGACAGTTCTCATCAAAGAGAAGTAAAACAGACTGTTCCTCTCGGCCATGATTACGATTATTCATCCCCGAAATCAAATTCCGATAAAACTCACAGCTACGAGTGTAAGCGTTCCGGCTGTACAAGCGACACATACAATCATTTCTATACCGAGGACTGTAAATTTACATCCGTTACCGTAGAACCGACATGTCTTAATAAAGGATTTACATCCTATACGTGTTCCGAATGCGGATATTCGTATAACGACGATTTTAAGGACGCACTCGGTCATGATTATTCCGCATGGACTGATAACGGCAACGGCAAGAATCATACTAAGGAATGTATGCGTACAAATTGTACCGCAGTTATAACAGGACATTCGGTAACAGACGTTCATCATATGAATGAAACCGAACGAGTTTCCGCCGACTGTACGCATGACGGATATTATATCGAGGTCTGCTCCGACTGCGGATATACTCTTAAAACGGTTATTAAGGCTCACGGTCATACGGAAGTTGTCGATTCCGCAAAGGCTGCAACCTGCACCGAAACCGGACTTACCGAGGGCAAGCACTGCTCTGTATGCAATGAGATTCTTGTAAAACAGAACGTAACTCCCGCACTCGGTCATGATTGGGACGAGGGTAAGATTACAAAAGATTCGACCTGTACGGATGAAGGCGTTAAAACATTTACGTGCAAACGCGATTCTTCGCATACGTACACCGAGGCGGTTTCCGCTAAGGGACATACTAAGTCCGATTGGATTATTGACAAAGAACCCGACTGTGTAAACGAGGGCGATAAGCATATCGAATGTACGGTATGCGGTACGATAATTGAAGAGGGGAAAATCCCCGCTAAGGGACACGCAGAGGTTGTCGATTCCGCAAAGGCGGCGACCTGCACCGAAACCGGACTTACCGAGGGCAAACACTGCTCGGTATGCAATGAAATTCTTGTAAAACAGGATGAAGTACCCGCACTCGGTCACGACTGGGACGAGGGCAAGATTACAACTGATTCAACGTGTACGGACGAGGGCGTTAAAACATTTACGTGCAAACGCGATTCTTCGCATACGTACACCGAGGCGGTTTCCGCTAAGGGACATACTAAGTCCGATTGGATTATTGACAAAGAACCCGACTGTGTAAACGAGGGCGATAAGCATATCGAATGTACGGTATGCGGTACGATAATTGAAGAGGGGAAAATCCCCGCTAAGGGACACGCAGAGGTTGTCGATTCCGCAAAGGCGGCGACCTGCACCGAAACGGGACTTACCGAGGGCAAGCACTGCTCTGTATGTAATGAGATTCTTGTAAAACAGAACGTAACTCCCGCACTCGGTCACGAATACGGCGAATGGTACACGGTAATTCCCGCGACATACGAATCCGCAGGGCTTGAACAGCGTGACTGCGTACGTTCCGATTTGTCAGAAACCCGTGAAATTCCGATGAAAATAAGACACAAGGCGACATTCGTTGCCGACGGAGAGATAATAGCCGTCGTTG
>CAVGCY010000012.1:0-94461 GCA_963627915.1 Bacteroidaceae bacterium
TTATATCAATCATATTTTCGTTTCGGCAAGGCAAAGGAACGCAGGAAGCCTAACGGCTTTCAAGTTTCTTTAACGCAGTCGAAGCGGAAAGAGGGTGGATATAAACCTTATGGGTTCGCCTCTCTTTTGCTATAAATATATACAATAATTTATTGCGGTCAATGCGATAAATCATTATTTACAGCGCCGACTCCGCAAGCCTTTGCGCGGCGCATTCTTTTATTATTTCCTCCCAGCATTCGTACGTTTCGTTTATCGACGCCGACGGTTTTACATCCGCAAATTCCGATATTATATTCTCCGTTGCTTCTCTTGTAAATCTGCACGAGGAAAACACAAGTCTGTATATGTTGTTTCTTTTATGAAGCGACGAGGTTATGCACAGATTCTGCTTTTCGGCCGCGAAACAAAACGCGCACAGATTTTCAAAATTTCCGCTCTCCGCCGTATAAAATTCCGGCTCGTTTTTAATAAGAGCCATGCCGGCGCTCTTCGTAAAATTAAAAAACAGCATGCACCCTCCGTCCGAATCGGGCAGAGCCTCTATCAGCATTCCGCGCTCAAAAAAACGCGGATCTTTTGTTTTTTCGCTTATTTTCTCAAGCGCAAAACGCACTATCAGCTTCGTTTTGTCCGACGAATAGTCAAGCGAATCATATGTAACTCCAAAATCGTCAAGCTCCGAGCGCGGGATTATCACAGCCGCGCACCCTTCTCTTATATTTAAAATATTCATCTGCCGCACCCCTTTGCTTTTATAATATTCGTTCTGCTTGTTTCAGGCAATAAAAAAAATAAGGCATTATTGCTGATAATTAGAAAAATAGCCGATAATAAGCGTGGATATTTCTAATTTAGAATAAAAATCATTCACATATGATATAAAATATATTCGAATAATTAAACTGGAGATGTATCTTATGTTAACTTCCATAGTAGGGATCAATTGGGGCGACGAGGGCAAGGGACGCATGGTCGACCTCTTCGCGTCCGATTTTGACGTAGTTGCCCGTTATCAGGGCGGAAATAACGCCGGTCACACCGTTATTAACGACAAGGGCAAATTTATACTCAATCTTCTCCCCTCCGGCATTCTCAGCGACACTACCGTAAACGTTATGGGCAACGGAATGGTAATTGACGTCGAGCACCTTACAAATGAAATTAAAGCAATCACGGACAAGGGTATTTCCGTAACTCCCGAAAATCTTAAAATAAGCGACAAGGCCGTTATATGCATGCCCTATCACAAGCTTCTCGACTGCCTTGAGGAGGACAGGCTCGGCGACGCGAAATTCGGCTCGACGAGAAGAGGCATATCCCCCGTTTACTCGGACAAATATATGAAAAAAGCTATCAGAATGGGCGACCTTTTCGATAAGGACGCTCTTAGAAAGAAGCTTGAGCCCATTGTGGAATGGAAAAATCTCACCGTTGCGAACGGCTACGGTCATGAGAGGATTTCCGCTGACGAAATGTACGACTGGCTCATGACATACGCAGAGCCTTTTGCGCCGTACGTATGCGACACGACCGTTTATTTAAACGAAATGAACGCACAGGGCAAAAATATTATGTTCGAGGCTCAGCTCGGCGCGCTCAGGGATATAGATTTCGGCATCTATCCCTACACTTCCGCGTCATCCACGATTGCCGCCTATGCGCCTATCGGAGCGGGCGTTCCCAATCTTAAAATTGACGAGGTTGTAGGAATTATGAAGGCGTATTCCACCTGCGTGGGCGAAGGACCGTTCACTGCCGAGATGTTCTCGGACGAGGCGGAGGAATTAAGAAAGGCCGGCGGAGAATACGGCGCGGCAACCGGCAGACCCAGAAGAGTCGGCGGATTCGACGTTGTGGCTTCGAGATACGGCACTCTCGTTCAGGGAGCTACGTGCATAGCTCTTACGAAGCTTGACGTTCTCTCGTATTTTGATAAGATTCCCGTATGCGCCGCCTATGAGATAGACGGCAAAATCGTTCACGACTTCCCCTCAGGTCCCGCCCTTATGAAGGCAAAGCCCGTTTACGAGTATCTTGACGGATTTAAATGCGACGTTTCAAAGTGCAGAAAGAAAGAGGATCTGCCTAAAAACGCTCTTAAATATATTGAATATATTGAAAACAACGTCGGATGTAAAATCAAATACGTTTCCGTCGGCGCCGAGAGAGACGCTTACGTTCGGATGTATTAATTAAAAGGCGGTTTTTCCATGCGCTGTAATGTACTTCTTGTATCATCAAGCGAAAAAGGCGCGGCCGCAATATCATCGCTTATTTCGGACTCAAAATACTGTCCCGTCGTAACGGCGGACTCCGTTTCAAACGCTGAAATGCTTTGCGAGGCGGGCAGCTACGACCTCATAATAGTAAATTCTCCGCTGTCGGACGATTTCGGCGCGCAGTTTGCGATAAAGAAAGCATTGGAGCAAACGTGTTCGGTCATTATGGTAGCGAATGAAAATATAGTCCGCAGATTAAGCGCAAAGGTCAGCAAATACGGGGTTCTCGTAACCGCAAAGCCCATCGACGCCTCCGCGTTCAACGTCAGTCTTGATCTTGCGTGCGCAGTAATTTCGAGATATAAAAAATTCGAGGCGCAGAATGAGGAGCTTAAAGAAAAGCTGAGCGAGGTAAAGCTTGTCGAAAGAGCTAAAAACGTGCTTATGGAATGTCTTAAAATGACGGAGCCTCAGGCGCACAGATACCTCGAAAAACAGGCTATGGACATGCGCGTAACGAAAAAGGAAGCCGCAAGCTCCGTAATAAGAACCTACACCGATTCCTATTGAAAGGATAAATTTATATGGATAATCAAAATCAATCTCCCGCCGTTGTTCCCGAGAACGAGAAAACGGTATTAAGCTTAATCCAGCCGACAGGCACGCCGACTCTCGGCAACTACCTCGGAGCTCTTAAAAACTGGAATAAGATGTCAAAGGATTACAACTGCATATTCGGCGCGGCGGATCTCCACTCCATAACCGTCAGAACAGCCCCCGCGGATTTGAGAAAACGCTCGATGGAGATTTTCGCGCTGCTTCTTGCTCTCGGACTTGACCCGGAGAAAAATATAATTTTCATGCAATCTCATGTACCCGACCACGCGCTTCTGGGCTGGATTCTCAACTGCTACACGCAGTTCGGCGAAGCGTCGAGAATGACTCAGTTTAAAGATAAATCGGCAAAACACGCCGACAATATCAACGTCGGACTGTTCGCATATCCCACGCTCATGGCGGCGGACATTCTCCTCTACAACGCGGACTATGTTCCCATCGGAGAGGATCAGAAGCAGCATATGGAGCTGACGCGCAACATAGCGGAACGCTTCAACGGCATTTACGGAAACGTATTTAAAATTCCCGAACCGTTTATCGGCAAGACGGGCGCACGAATTATGTCGCTTCAGGAGCCGGAAAAAAAGATGAGCAAATCCGATACCAACACGAAGTCGTTTATATTGATGACGGATACGCCCGATGTCATCGTTAAAAAGATAAAGAGCGCGGTCACCGATTCCGAGGCTAAAGTATACCGTTCGCCCGACAAGCCCGGAGTAAGCAATTTAATGGATATTTACTCCGCGTGCACGGGTCTTTCAATCGAACAGATAACTCATGACTTCGATGGCAGGGGCTACGGCGATTTCAAGAGCGCGGTTGCCGAGGCTGTAGTCGAGGAGCTGCGCCCGATACAAAACGAGTTCAATAAAATTTCCGCCGACAAGGCGTATATTCTCGAAACCGCGAAAAAGGGAGCGGAAAAAGCTCAGCGAATCGCCGGCAGGACAGTGCGCAGGGTTATGAAAAAAGTCGGATTCATGCAAATTGACTGATTATTTGAATTTACAATTTTTTAACACGCGTTATTATTTTGTTTAACACCGAGATTTTATATTATAAATATAAAAACAGGAAAGGCCGGTCATATATATGAAAAAAGACATACCGTACAAGCTTTACGACATAATTCCGTCTCAGCAGACAATGTATTTCCTTTTAAAATACAGTATTCACAAGCAGGTAGTTCAGATTCCGCTGTGTATAACAGTCAGGGAAAAGCTCGATATCGAGATTCTCAAAAAGGCGTTTGCCGAGGAGATTAAAAGAAACGACGCGCTTCGCATACGTTTCGTTAAGGCTGACAAGCAGATAAAACAGTACTTCCTGCCGGAATACACACCCGAGAATATCCCCGTCATGCATTTCGGAAGCGCCGAATTAAAAGACGAATATTTTCAGCATGACGCCGAAAAGCCCGTAAAGCTTTTTAAATCCGTTCCGTACAGATTTATAATATTCACTCTGCCCGACGGCAGTACGGGAATGTATATGAACGTCAGCCACCTTGTTACCGACGCTATCGGCGGAGCGCTGTTTTTCTCCGATCTGCTCGCCGTTTACAGGGCTATGAAAAACGGCACGGAAATGCCCGAGGCTCTCGCTTCGTACGAGGAGTACATACAGACCGAGTTCGCCTATCTTGCAAACGATAAAAAGCACGGCAGGGACAAAGACTGGTACGTTCACTACTGGAAGGACAACGGCAGGCTTTTCTATGCGGGAATACACGGTCACGACCTGCTTGACAAGGCAAGGAAGAAAGACCCCGATATTACCGTTCCCGCCGCATACGACCCGATTCACGACAAGGCGGACGTTATCCGCAAATCGATAAGCAGGGAGCTTACGGAAAAGGTTTACGGTTATTGCAGGGAACATCAGATTCCGCCCGAGGTCATGTTCCTTTACGGAGAAAGAGCGCACGCCTCAAAGGTAAATTACAGAGCGCCCGACGTCCTTAATATGCTCATGTGCTCTCGCAGAGCCACTCTTACGTCAAAGCGCGTCGGAGGATGCCTTGCGCAGCCGTTACAGCTTCGCACCTCTCACGAGGAAACGGAAACATTCGCTCAGGCTGTCGACAAATTAAGTGCGTGCAGAAACAATCTTGTCCGTCATATGAATTTCCCGTACCTTGAGGCAAGAGGACTTCAGCAGGAGATTCAGCATTTAAGCGCAATGCAGGGACCGTCGTGTCTTATGTTCTCGTGGCTTCCGATTGCCTATGCGGCCAAGGAATCCGGAATCGACTTCGATTTTACGGCGTACTGCATGGGCAGATACGTTATGCCCCTCTACATTTTCGCAGTTCCGAATCCGAAGAACGAAGGCACGGATTTCTACTACATGAGAAGATCGAATTTCATAAAGACGGAACATATAGAACTGCTTCACAACAATATGATTTCCGCTCTCGAAAAGGGTATCGCAAATCCCGATATGACCGTAGGTCAGCTTCTTGACGAACTGGAAGATTTCCCCCGGCAAAAGTGAAATTTTACGAAACCGCTGACGATTCGGCGGTTTCTTTAGTTTTCGCCGTGTTTATAAATTTTTTAAATTTGTATCGTACGTTTAATCCGATACACTGTAAAAGAAAAGAATGACTGTTATGTGGATTTTATTTGCATTCGCCTCCGCATTGTTCGCGTCTCTTACATCCATACTTGCAAAGTGCGGAATCGGAAAAACCGATTCGACCGTTGCAACGGCAATACGTACAACGGTCGTATTGATTATGGCTGTGATAATGTCGGCCGTATCCGGTTCGCTCGGTTCGATAGCCGACATAGACGCGAAAACGTGGATTTTCCTCACGCTGTCGGGACTTGCGACGGGCGCGTCATGGCTGTGCTATTTTCGCGCGCTTCAAACGGGCGACATTAACAAGGTTGTTCCGATTGACAAGTCAAGCATTATATTAACGTTAATACTCGCGTTTATATTCTTAGACGATAAAATAACGCCGTTAAAAGGCGTATGCATTGTCCTAATCGGCGCGGGAACGTTTTTAATGATTGAGAAAAAAACGGAAACGGATTCCGGCGGCAAAAACAACAAACGCCCGTCGTGGATAATTTACGCCGTGCTGTCTGCCGCGTTCGCTTCGCTTACTTCGATTTTGGGCAAGATAGGCATTGACGGCGTCGAATCAAATCTCGGCACGGCAATACGTACGGCGGTCGTTCTCGTCATGGCGTGGGTTACTGTATTCGTCACAAAAAAAAGCGGAGAAATAAAAAAAGCCCCGAAAAACGAGCTTCTGTTTGTCTGTCTGTCCGGACTTGCGACGGGCGCGTCATGGCTGTGCTATTATAAGGCTCTGCAAGACGGCTCGGCGGCGGCTGTCGCGGCGACAGATAAATTGAGCATACTCGGCACGATAGCGTTTTCAAGAATAGTATTCAAGGAAAAACTGACGGTCAAGAGCGCTGTAGGACTTGCGCTTATCACGGCGGGAACCATGCTTATGCTGATAAAATAGCACGGCACGGCAATAATTTATCCGGATTTAAATATAGCATTTTCGGACTATTGTTTTATTTGCCGAATAATGTTACAATCTATAAAAAGCAATCACTCCGCAACGAATAAAATTTTTGCATGAAACAATATCTGTAAAATTTCAGCCGTTACGGATACAGGAGCGTGAATCGTTATGAAAATATTAATTTCCGGCGCGGGAGCTATCGGCGGCTGCGTTGCCGTACTTTTGAAAAACGCAGGGCTTGACGTGCGCATAATGTGCCACAGCGAAAAAACAAAATCGGTTATCGAGGAGAATGGATTTTATCTGCACGGAGCAAAGGGAGAACGTCACGCGGATTTTTTATGTTATCTCGACACCGCCGCTCCGGATGAAAAATTCGATATAATTATAATAGCGACAAAATATCCCGCGATGAAGGACGCCGCGGAAAAAACAATCGGTCTTTTAAAGGACGGCGGCGTTATGATAGGCATGCAGAACGGCATATGCTCCGACGAGCTTGCCGAAATCGCGGGCAAAAACAGAACCGTCGGCTGCATGATAGGCTTCGGCGCGACAAGAAACGATGTCAACGACGTTACAATGACGAGTCTCGGCGAATTTTACGTCGGAATGACGGATAATTCCCACCCTCCCGTTCTCGACGAGGTCTGCGCTGTTTTAAATAAGGTTCTGCCGACGAAAACGACCGACGACATTGCCGCAAGACAGTATTCAAAGCTCATAATAAATTCATGCATAAACGCCGTCGCCGCGATATCCGGTCAGACGCTCGGCGTTATACTCGACGATGACAGAGCGCGTTCGCTCTTTTTAAAAATTGCGAGAGAGGGCATGCACACCGCCGGAGCAATGGGATTAAAAGTTCCGAAATACGGAGCGCTTCTCGATTATAATCTGTTAATGCTCGGCGACAATAAAATTTATAACGCGATATGCAAGGGCGTCGTTTTATTGGTCGGAAAGTCAAAATACGCGTCCGTCAAGCCGTCCACGCTTCAGTCGCTCGAACGCGGAGAAAAGACGGAGATTGATATTTTTAACGGCTATTTTTCACGCATGGGCAAAAAATACAACGTAAAAACGCCCGTAAACGATTTGCTTTGTACAATGATAAAGCAGATCGAATCGGGAGAACGTCCTATAACTCCCGACAATTTAGACGAATTTAAAGGACTTATTTAACTTTATTTGAAAATTATACATAAGTTCAATTTTCCCTCTTGACAACGGTTATTTTATATGTTAATGTAAAGACGATAGAGGCGCGTTTTGCGAACAGTACTATCGGGATGTTAAGACCGGCCGGGTCAATGTCCGATACGAAAGGCGCGAACGCCGAGGGGACTTCGCGGCACGAAGTCTGCCGGTTTGGCAAAATAAGATTTGTCCGACTGTCGCTTAAACTGCGGAGAGCTATCTGATACCGTTTTTCATCTTTTTTATCGGGTATTCGGCGAACCGCATTTACGGTTCGCCTTTTTTCGTATGCCGTAAATGCTGAAAGCGAGACTATCATAACAATACAGAGAATGAACTTTCTCAAAATGTAAGGAGTTATGCACAATGTCAGAAAATTTTACAAAGAAAAGAGTATTCACGGGCGCGGCGACCGCGCTTATTACCCCGTTTACGGACGACGGTATTAATTATCCTCAATTTGAAAGACTTATTAATTGGCAGATCGAAAGCGGTATCGACGCTCTCGTTATCTGCGGAACATCGGGCGAAGCGTCGACAATGACAGACGACGAGCACCGCGAGGCTATACGTTTTGCAGTCAAAACGGCGGCGGGCAGAGTGCCGATTATCGCCGGAACGGGAAGCAACGACCTGGCCTATGCGTTCGACCTTGTCGACTGCGCATGCGGCGCGGGCGCCGACGCCGTCCTTGCCGTCACACCATACTACAACAAAGCCACGCAGAGCGGACTTATCAAGATGTACAACGCGATTGCCGACAGAAGCTCCGTTCCCGTAATTTTATACAACGTACCGTCGCGCACGGGCGTAAACATCGAGCCTGCGACATACGAAGCTCTTGCAGAGCATGAAAACATTGTCGGAATCAAGGAAGCAAACGGAAACATGTCTAAAATCGTTGAAACAATGGCAAGAGTTCACGGCAGACTTGATTTATATTCGGGCAACGACGACCAAATCGTTCCGCTCATGGCTTTGGGCGGAGTCGGATGCATTTCCGTTCTGTCGAATCTTCTCCCGGGCGAAACCTCAAAGCTTTGCCGTTCGTTCCTCAGCGGCGACATCGAAACGGCAAGGAACATGCAGTATAAATATCACAATCTTATCGACGCGCTCTTCTGCGAGGTAAACCCCATTCCCGTAAAAGCGGCAATGGCGGCAATGGGATTCTGCGACAATATTTTAAGACTTCCGCTCACCGAGATGGAGTCCGCGCACGCCGAAAAGCTTTATTCTCTGATGAGAGAACAGGGAATAAACGTCTGAAACAACAGGGGGAAAGAAAATGAAAATGCTTCACGATAATCTCGGAGTAAACGAAAAGGGACATCTTACGATAGCGGGAGTTGATACCGTCGCTCTTGCAAAGGAGCACGGCACGCCGCTGATTGTATTTGATGAAAACAAATTAAGAAGCAACTGCCGTATTTACAGGGAATCGATGGCTCGTCACTTCGGCGGAAATTCGCTTGCGCTCTATGCCGGCAAGGCGTTCTGCTGCAAGGAGATGTACAGAATCGCCGCGGACGAGGGAGTCGGCGCGGACGTTGTTTCAGGCGGAGAGCTTTACACGGCAGTCAGTGCGGGATTCCCGACAGACAGGATATTTTTCCACGGCAACAACAAAACGGACGCTGAAATTTCGTACGCAATCGACAATAAAATCGGTTATTTCGTTGTCGACAACCGTGAGGAGCTTGACGCGATTCAATTCATAGCGCAAAAAAAAGGTATCGTTCAGAAAATTATTTTAAGAGCTACGCCGGGAATAGACCCTCATACCCACGCGAAAATTTCAACGGGCAAGGTTGATTCAAAATTCGGAACAGCCGTTGAAACGGGACAGATAGAGTCGCTCACCGTCTATGCGCTAAAAAAGGAAAATATTGATTTAAAGGGATATCATTGCCATATCGGTTCGCAGGTTTTCGATATAAATCCGTTCTGCGACGCGGCTGATATAATGCTTGATTTCATTGCCAAAATGAAGGAGCACACAGGCTTCGAAGCTTCGATTCTAAACCTCGGAGGCGGCTTCGGCGTAAGATATGTTGAATCCGACCCCGAAATAGATTACGATAAAAATATCGGCGAGATAAGCGATCACGTAAAGGCAAAATGCGCTTCTCTCAATCTCAAAACGCCCGCGATTTTAATGGAACCCGGCAGAAGCATTGTTGCCGACGCCGCTCTGACGCTGTATACGGCAGGAAGCGTTAAAACCATAACGGGATACAAAAGCTACGTTTCGATTGACGGCGGCATGACCGACAATCCGAGATACGCTCTTTATCAGTCCGAATATACCGTTTACTGCGCAAATAAAATGAACGAAACTCCCGATTTCAAATGCACCGTCGCGGGCAGATGCTGTGAAAGCGGCGACCTTATTCAGGAGGATGTTCTGCTCCCCTCCCCGGAGCGCGGAGATATAATCGCCGTACTCGTTACCGGCGCGTACAACTATTCTATGGCGTCAAATTACAACAGGGTAACCCGACCCGAGGTTGTCAGCGTAAAGGACGGAAAAGCGAAGGTAATTATCAAACGCGAAACTTATGAGCACATGACCGCTCTCGATGTCTAAATGTTAACAAAGTGTAAACAATAAAAAAATAACAGACATCCCGTTGTGTTATTGTCTTTTAATTGACTTTACAAATATTGACACACACAAAAGGATATGTTATCATTTTGTTAAACTTTGATTTCACGGAGATGAAAAACATGGCAGAGCTTATAAATCCGAGTTCTCTCTTTTCATACGACGATAACGTTTCACCGGCAAGCTCGGGCAATATAATATCGTCGATTATGCTCAGATTCCTCGCCGTGTTTGTTAATTTCATCGAGAATTTAAAGAAATATTTCTGACATAACAATAAATAAATAAATAAATAAATAAAAACTGCGCCGGCATATGCTTTGCGCAGTTTTTTATATTAAGAATTTTGGGGCTGTTTTCACAGCCCCGTTTTCAAATATGAATTTTATGCCTTTCTTTTGTTCTGCGCACGTCTTATTGCCTTGCCGAGTTCAAATACGGGTATGGTTGACAATGCAAGACCGAACGAGATAAGAAGCTCCTCCGTGCTGAACGTTCCGGGAGCGATTCCGAATACGTCGCAAAGTCCGGGAACATAAATTGCCGCAAGCGTCAGCGCGGTAGTTACAAAGAACGCGCCGACAAGCCACCAGTTTAATTTCTTAAGCATGCTTGCGGAGAAAAGAGAACCGAGCCTTGAACGCATATTCATAGCGCAGAACATCTCCGCAAAGTTAACCGTAAGGAACGCCATAGCCATAGCGTTTACGCACTCCTCTCCCGAGAAGAATCCGGTAAGCGAATGCGCCGCTCCTCCGGCAGGTTCGAGCCAAAAGCCGATAACGTATGCCGCAAGCTCGATTAACGCAAGATAAATTCCCTGCCACAGCATATCCACTCCCGCGCCGCCGGAGAAAATACCGTCGGTCGTCGCTCTGGGCTTACGTCTCATTATATCGCCCTCGGCCTTTTCCATACCGAGCGCAAGTCCGGGAAGAGAGTCTGTAACCATGTTAATCCAGAGAAGATGAACGGGCGAAAGAATGGTAAAGTGCAGTATGGAAGCGACAAACATGATGATGACCTCGCTCAGGTTTGTCGACAGCTGGAACTGGAGAACCTTGCAGACGTTGTCGTAAATCTTTCTGCCCTCTTCAACGGCGTTTACAATAGTCGCAAAGTTGTCGTCGGCAAGAACCATATCGGCTACACCCTTCGTAACGTCCGTACCGGTAATACCCATTCCGATACCGATATCCGCAGCCTTGATTGACGGAGCGTCGTTAACGCCGTCGCCTGTCATGGCGGTAACCATTCCTCTTGCTTTCCATGCGTTTACTATACGGGTTTTATGCTCGGGCTGAACTCTTGCGTATACGGAGTATTTGGTTACCTCCTCAACAAGCTGTTCATCCGTAAACTTATCAAGCTCCGCGCCCATGATAGCCTGTGAAGCGTCGGATATGATTCCCAATTCCTTACCGATTGCAACTGCCGTATCCTTATGGTCGCCCGTAATCATTATCGGCGTGATTCCCGCGCCGCGGCACTCGTCAATAGCCGCCTTTACCTCGGGACGTACAGGGTCGATCATGCCGGTAAGTCCTACGAATACGAGGTCGTTTTCAAGCGTTTCGGGGTCGAAATTCGCGGGAGCCGCGTCATATTTCCTAAGTCCGACTGCAAGAACTCTTAACGCCTTGTCGGCCATTCTCTTGTTATCGGCAAGAATATCCGCCTTTATCGCGTTTGTCATGGGAACTGTTTTTCCGCCGATTAACGCATAGGAACATTTCTTAAGAATTTCGTCGGGTGCGCCCTTTGTATACTGAATGATTCCGTCCGCAGTATTGTGAACGGTCGACATCATCTTTCTGCCGGAATCAAACGGAGCCTCGCCGATTCTCGGATTTGCCTTCACAAGATCGTTCTTGCTCATGCCGAGAGAATACGCGTAGCCTACAAGAGCCGCCTCGGTGGGTTCGCCCGTAACCTTGCCGTTTTCATCAATTTCCGCGTCACAGCACAGAGCCATAGCTGTCGCTATAAGCTTCTCGTCCTCGCCGTAATGGTCGGTAACGGTCATTTTGTTCTGAGTAAGAGTACCTGTTTTATCCGAGCAGATAATCTGCGTACAGCCGAGAGTTTCAACGGCTGTCAGCTTTCTGATAAGCGCCTGACGCTTGCTCATCGCGGTAACGCCGATTGAAAGTATAATCGTTACGACCGCGGGAAGTCCCTCGGGAATTGCCGCAACGGCAAGAGCAATTGCCGATATGAACGTATTAAGCGACGTTTCGCCCAAAAGCTCCCATGAAAAATCAGCTCTGTTGATTACGAGCGTTTCAACTACGCCTACGACAAATACGACAACCGATATTGCGATAACGAGTTTTGTAAGGAAATGCGACAGTTCGCCCATTTTCTTCTGGAGAGGAGTCTGCTCCTTCTGCGCGTCGCTTAATGCGTCGGCGATTTTACCCATTTCGGTATCCATTCCGATTCCCGTAACGACAGCGCGTCCTCTGCCGTAAACGACTGTAGAACCGGAATAAAGCATGTTCTTTCTGTCGCCGAGCGTAACGTCCGAGCTTGAATTTTTAAGCTTCAAAACGTCAACCATCTTCGTAACGGGAACGCTTTCGCCGGTAAGAGCCGCCTCTTCAACCTTCATGCTGTACGACTCGATAATACGGCAGTCCGCCGGAACGGCGTCGCCCGCTTCAAGAATAATAACGTCGCCTACGGCAAGATCCTCGCTCTTAACGGTGATAATTTCGCCGTCTCTTAAAACCCTGCTCGTCGCGGCGGTCATCTGCATAAGCGCGGCCATCGCCGCCTCCGCCTTGCTCTCCTGAACAAGACTCATTATTGTATTAATAATAACGACTACGAGAATAACGATAACGTCGGCGAAGTCCGAAAGCTTTGCCTTTCCGCCCGCAGTTTCGGCTACCGTAACAACCGCCTGAATAACTGCCGCGACAAGCAGCATTATAATCATCGGGTCGGCAAGCGACGAAATGAACTTTTTGAAAAGGCTTTCCTTTTCAGCTTCCTTGAGTTTGTTTTTTCCGTTTTGTTCAAGTCTTTTTTCCGCTTCCTTGGACGTAAGTCCGTTTGCGGAGCTCTTGACTTCGGAAAAAACCTTCTCGGTTTCTTCGAGGTAGAACTTCATTTGGGTTCGTTCCTTTCTGTCATATGCATGACATTGTTTTTTTCAGTTCGGGCAGAGTATTAAAAAAAAGACCTTTGACAGAGAAAAGCCTCTGTCAAAGGTCTTGCATTCCGTTTACAGGTCCGGCTGCCAGGCGTTCTGTGACGCCGTGTGTTGACAGACGGCGGAACCGGAAAGGCTCCGTGCTACTCCCCTTTAACCGACTTAATAATACCACGCAAAAGTATAATTGTCAATATTTATTTTATTCTTATTTATCAACTCAGTATTAATTTTCATCTGTAATCATTGTTGACATGTCTAATACATATATGGTTGACATGTTTAATATATATATGATATTATAACAAGGTAAATCTTTGTTTTTTATTATTGAAAGAAGGTCGCATTTTTAATGATAAATGTTATCGGACTCGGTTATATCGGACTCCCCACCGCGCTGATGTTCGCGTCTCACGGCGCAGAGGTCGTCGGAACGGACTATAACAAGGAACTTATCTCAACATTAAAGCACGGACGCACGACGTTTAAAGAAAAGGGACTCGACGAGCTTTATGCCTCCGCAGTCAAAAGCGGAATCGAATTTTCAACCGAGTACAAAAAAACCGATATGTACATTATCGCAGTCGCAACGCCTTATGACAAGGATAACAAAAAGGTCGACGCAAGCTACGTCACCGGCGCGGTAAAAGACGTTATGAAGGTCTGCCCCAGGGGCGCGACCGTCGTTATCGAGTCGACCGTATCTCCCGGAACTATCGATAAATACGTCCGTCCCATCATCGAAGCCGACGGATTTAAAATAGGCGAGGATATTAACCTTGTTCACGCGCCGGAGAGAATAATTCCCGGAAATATGGTATACGAGCTTGAGCACAATTCGAGAACGATAGGCGCGGACGACAGGGCGATCGGAGAAAAAGTAAAAAAATGCTACGAAACGTTCTGTAAGGGCGAAATAGTCGTTACCGACATCAGAACGGCAGAGATGACGAAGGTTGTCGAAAATACATTCAGGGATATAAATATCGCATTCGCGAACGAGCTTGTCAAAATATGCCGTTCCGACAACATGGACGCGCTCGAAATTATCAGCATTGCAAACCGTCATCCGAGAGTCAACATATTAAATCCCGGTCCCGGCGTCGGAGGTCACTGCATCTCCGTCGACCCGTGGTTTCTCGTCGGCGACTATCCGATGTTTGCGAATTTAATAAGAACGGCAAGGGAAATAAACGACTCGATGCCGGAGTTCGTTCTGGGCAGAATCAGCGATATAATGGATGAAAACGGCATCACGGACGTTTCAAAAGTCGGGCTCTACGGACTTACGTACAAGGAAAACGTCGACGATTACCGCGAAAGTCCGACATTGCAGATGCTTGAGTGCATGAAAAGGCATCTTTCGCACGGAGTTAAGGTCTACGACCCGTTTATCACAAAAGACATGGTTGAAAATCAGTACCATGATTTCGATAAATTCATAAACGATATCGATATGATTGTAATTCTCGTCGGTCATGACGAAATTAAAAATAATATGGACAAAATAAAGGATAAAATAATTCTCGATACGAGAAACATCTGTCATATTGACTCGACATACAGGCTTTAAGCCCCTTTCGGAGGAAAACAAGTGAAAACAATCATGCTCGTGTTCGGCACAAGACCCGAAGCGATTAAAATGTGTCCGCTCGTAAACGAGCTGAAAAAAAGAGATGCGGTAAAAACCGTTGTATGCGTTACGGGTCAGCACCGGCGTATGCTCGACAGCGTGCTTGAAACGTTCGGCGTCATACCCGATTATGATTTGTCCGTTATGAAGGACAGACAGACGCTTTTTGACGTTACGGTAAATATTCTCGAAAGGATTAAGACTGTTCTTGACGAAGTGAAACCTGATATCGTTCTCGTCCACGGCGACACGTCGACAACGTTTGTAACCGCGCTTGCATGCTTTTATATGCAGATTCCCGTCGGACACGTTGAGGCAGGGCTTCGCACATACGATATTTATTCGCCCTACCCGGAGGAATTTAACCGCCGGGCGGTCAGCATTATTTCAAAATACAATTTTGCCCCGACCGAGAGAGCGAAAAATAATTTATTAAAAGAGGGCAAAGACCCCGATACTATATTCGTAACCGGAAATACGGCGATTGACGCGCTGAAAACAACGGTAAGGGCGGATTACACGCACCCCGAACTCGAATGGGCGAAGGATTCCCGCCTTATAACGCTGACGGCACACCGAAGGGAAAATCTCGGAGAACCGATGCGCCACATGTTCAGAGCGATAAAGAGAATTATAGACGAAACGCCCGATATAAAGGTAATTTATCCCATACATATGAATCCCGCTGTCAGAAGCGCGGCAAAGGAGATTTTCGGCGGCTGTGACAGAATACATATTATAGAACCTCTGGAGGTTATTGATTTTCATAACTTTCTTGCGCGAACGTATCTTATTTTGACGGATTCGGGCGGAATCCAGGAGGAAGCTCCGTCGTTGGGCAAGCCTGTGCTCGTCATGCGGGACACGACAGAACGCCCCGAGGGAGTCGAGGCAGGTACGCTCAGGCTCGTCGGAACAAACGAGGAGACGATATACACGGCGTTTAAAACTCTGCTCGAGGATGAGGAAGAATATAAAAAAATGAGCAGAACGTCAAATCCGTACGGCGACGGTCACACATCGGAACGAATTGCGGACATACTGACAAAAAACCGCGGCGAATAACCGCGGCGCGGACTGTCGATAAAACGCCTGAGCCACGCATTAAAGACAAGTTATGCTTTATTATGATTCTTATTGATTAATCGCAAACATATTTTACTGTATGACTTCGCGGTCGGTGAAATTATCGTCGCAGTCCTTTGCGATAAAATACTGCGGAAGATATCTTTCGCTGCCGAGCGCGCCGAATCAAAAAAATAAAATTTTTTGTATGAAACTATTGATTTTTTCTTTTACGTATGATAATATATACAAGCTGATTGAATGTTATCGGCATATATCCGGGTGTGGCGCAGTTGGGAGCGCGCTTGACTGGGGGTCAAGAGGCCGTGAGTTCAAGTCTCGCCACTCGGACCAGTTTAAAAATGTCGGGAAACCTTGTTTTCAAGGTTTCCCGGCTTTTTATTTTTTTTAATTGCGTAAAAACGGCGTCAGGCTGACAGGCGACGGGATGACAATGCTCCCGTTTGCAAAGGAGATTGTTGATAATCACGAAAAAACGCAGATAAAAATCGACAAATTAAACGGACTGCAAACGGGCATTATCAGAATCGGAACGTTTTATCCGCCGTATCGGACAGTTCAGTTACTGGAGCATGTTCATGATGGACGACGCTTTATTCAGTCCGTTGAGCGTGAGCATATCGGACGGAATGGAATACGAAAACTCATTTATCATGGTCTGAGAAACCGACGCGCCGTCGGAATCGGTCTGATCAAGCTCTACAAGCTCGTTGCCGACAAAATAGAATTTTGTTACGGTAGACTTGTCGGAGCTTACATACTCGTAGCAAACCGCGTCCTTATCGTTTACGGTAGTCGAATACTGCGCGTCCGGCTCGGAGCTGCGGGAGGCAAACATTTCGCTCAGATTGTCAAATTTAAGGTCCTCCGTATCTATACCGAACATATCTCCGAGCTCCTCAGTGAACTCGACATATTCTTTTTTATCGGTATTTACGATATATGTTTTGCCGTCCAGCTGCATAACGCCCATGTTTACGCCCATATCGGTATCATACATTATGGCCTCGAGATTATTTCCGCTGACGGCGATTTTCATTCTCGTCGTTTCGCCGGAATCGTCGTACATAACGCCGTCATAATAGAATTTACCGTCAAAGAATGCCGTAAGAGAATTTTGAACCTTACTGTCTACGTTAACGTTCTCCTCTTTAACCTCGTTGCCTATCTTGTTGGGATTTTCGGCGGGAACGGTTGTCGCGGACGTCGTGACGGCGGGCGCATTGTTGTTATCTCCGACATTCTGATTGTTATCTTCGTCCTTTTTGTTCTCCTCGGCGGGTACTTTCTCGGTAACGATAACCTGCTTCTCGCTTCCGCTCTCGTCGGTATAAACGCTTACATACTCTTTTACGCTGCTCAGCTCTTCACCGGAGGAGCTTTTACCTGAAAATACAATTATAAGCGCGACGACGGCGATTACTACAACGGCGCATACAGCGATTATAATGCCGAGCGTTTTTTTGCTCAGTCCTTTTTTATCACCGTAACCGGCGTTGAGAGCGTCCGCCGCCATATCCGCAAGAGCGTTTTCTCTCTCACAATCGGCACAGTACTCCTTGCCCTCGGGAATCTCTTTACCGCATTTTTTACAATTCATTTGATGTTCCTCCTTAATTCATCAGACTTGTTACAAAATCCATCATACCTGCGGACTGTTTTCCGTCAAGGGTCAGCTGATCCGATGGGATACTGCCCGTCAGATCGGAAACCTCAATACTGCTCACGGCGTTTCCGGAAGAGTCGCAGGAATCTATACTTACAACTTTTGAATCGACTATATAAATCTTTGTCAGAACGCCATCCGAGTCGGTATATGTACAGCAGACCGCGTCAGACGAATCGTATTGCGTATCCTCGAATGTAAATTTCGTATTGTTATCCGGCCACATCATATCGAAGCTCAAATCCTCTTCGCTCATTCCCATCATGGAAAGCATTGATTTTGAGGCGTTGATATATTTGCCGTTTTTCGTGTCTACAAGATATGTTTCTCCGTTTAAATTCATAAGCGCAATTTCCATCGAATCCATTTTGTACGAAACCTCGCTGTCCGAACCCGATACGGCAATCGAAAAATTTGAATCCTCACCCGAAGAATCGGGAACGGTGCATACCATGTAGAACGAATTTGCAAGCAATGCCGTAAATCCCTCGCATGAATACGCTTTATACTCCGGAGAGTTTACGTCAGCCTGCTGCAATTGTTCGCCGGCTGAAGTCTGAGATTGAACCTGAGCGGAAGCCGAATTTCGAGAAGCAGTCGGCGCGGGAGCGGTCGTTTGAACGTTCTCATCCGATGAGGACGGAGTTTTCTGAAGAATTACAAGAATAACGGCACACACGGCGATAACGCAGACAAGACATATTATAATCGGTTTTAATATTTTTAAAGGGTCCGTTTGATTCCTCGTTTTTGAAACCGACTGAACGGCGGAATTGTTTATTTTATCGGTTATAAAAATATCGTCGTCATTCTGCCGACTGCCGTCGGAATCCGTGTACGTCTCGAGCGCGAAAGCGCCGCAGTTCATACAGCGGTAAACTCCGTCAATCATCTCGTGACCGCAGTTTTTGCATTTCATATATCCATATCATTCCCTATGCGAAACGTAACGTTCCTATTCGTTAATTATTATTTTTAACCGAGCGCGCTGAAAAACGAAAATACGGACGTACTCTTGGCAAGCGCGTCGGTCGTAAGCTGATTCACAGCGACCGCCGACGAAAAGTTGTTGACAATAACCTCATACAACGGATTATAGTCCTTATCGAAAACGACAAACTGCTTAAGACTGCCGTCAATCGTATAAATATCGACGTGTCCGCCGTCATAATCCGCGCCCCAGCACACGGCATTGTCGCCGCTGAGCAAAACATCGGCGCGCTTGAACTCGCACGACGAAATATCGCCCGGAAGGGATACGTCATACGGAATTTTATCAACGCCGAGCTTATCGTACGCCTCGTCGGTAAAATCTATATACGTTTTACTCTCGTTGTCTATTAAATATCTCTGTCCGTCCTTATCGAGAACGGCAAGCCACATTCCCGAACAAAGACCGGAAATTTCGGAGGAATCGGGAGAACGCGCAATTGTCACCGCGTCGCCGCCCGAACCGCCCGAAACATAAATTGTTCCGTCAAGAGAATATGTGCCCGAAACAAACGTCTTTGCGTCCCCCTCGGGTACAATCCGCTGTTTTGTCGTAACCTCGGGAGCGGCCGTCATCGGAGCGGTCGTCATCGAAGCCGTAGCCTGAGCGGGAGACATAAGCAGATTGCCGCCGTTGAGCGTATTAACCGTTGTTTCGTTAATCGTTTCGCTCGGAATTTCAGGCTTGTTTTTTATGAAATATGTAAGAGCTGCGGCGGCTGCCGCGGCAAGAACGACAAGGAGCAGCCCCATAATAACCGGCTTTGCGGACGGTCCCTTCTTTTTTATGACAACGACGCCGTCAATTTCCTTATTGTTCTTTTTATTTTTACGTTTTTTTGTATCATTATCCGCAGAATCCGCCGCGGCGGAGTTCCTTTTTTCTTCGGAATCCATTATACACCTCTTATACCATATCGGAGAAAAACGCCATCATTCCCACTTTTTTAAGAGAATCGAAATTTATATAACCGCCGCCCGCATACGGGATAAATTCATCGGCTTTGAGAGCACTGACAAGCTCTCGGGAAACGCTGTAATTCATCATAAGCTTTAACTCGCCGGAGGGAGAAACATAGAGCTTAAGAATCCTTTCATCCGTTTTAAACTCATAGCAGACGCAATCCGCGCCGTCGACCTCTGCCGGATATTTCACGCATTCGGAGCTTCTCATTTGCTCTGAAACGCCGACGCCCGCAAAATCGAAATCATCCTCGCTCCTGCCGACCATCTTCATCAGCTTTTTGGACATCTCCATATATTTCTTACTTACGGGATTTACAAGATAAACAACCGTATCCTTTATAATAACCTCAATTTCCCTTGAATCGATATTCGTGCTTAGTCTTACGTCGCGTCCGTCTATTGCGATAAACGTATTTTTTATCTGTTTGTCGGAAAACGATTTGCCTTTTAAATAATAGCTGTTTTCAAGATATGCCTTTACGCATTCGGGAAGTGAATCGCACCGCGTTTTTTCATCCTCTTTATCGCTGACAAGCACAAGCGACGTAATTTCGTCGTTTCCCTGAGGCTCCTCGTCCGCTTTCGGAGAATCCGTATCCGACCTTGTAAGCTCCATGAGAAACTCCGGGTCAATATCGTTTAAAAGCTCCGGATCGATATCGTTTAAAAGTATATCGTCCATCAAAGGCACGTTATTGTCGGAAATCGCCTTGAGCGACTCCTCCTTTTCTCTTTTTACCTCGTCGTAAACGTCGTTTACAAGATTTAACGTATCCTTTGAAACCTCCGGCATGGGCGCAAGAGTTTTATTTGCGCTCTCCGACTTTTTCTTTTTCGACCTGACCGCCGCCGCGATAATTAAAACGGCAACAATCACGATTAATATAATAATTACAATTTTATAATTCATTCACGTATTACTCCTCATAATATTTATACATTGTATATCTTAACATAACCTTGAAACCTTTGCAATAAAAATTTAATGACATGCAGGCTCGTTTTGTCTATCTTGTTCAAAAATACAAAACTTTTTGAATAAACTGTGAATAATTATCACATAATTTAAAAATATTATTAAATATTTGTTGATTTTTTGTTTTATTGAATATAAAATATAAAATCATATTGTGTGTACGTTTTTTAACGAACGCAGAGAGGTATGAAAGTAACGCTTTATGAGGAGAGAAAAAAAATGGCTGTTAAAAGAATCGACGACAGGATTATATCCGATAACGTCAAGTATTCTGTCGATAAGATTACCGAAATCATCAAAAAAGTAGGACCGAGGGAATCGGGAAGCGAGCAGGCCAAAGAGGCTCAGAAAATTCTCGAAAAGGAACTCGAAAAATTCGCAGACGAGATTCATTACGAAACGTATCAGATGGCGCCTAAGGCGTTTCTCCACTTTACAAAAGGCGTAAGCGCGGCTGTCGGAGCTTCCGTTCTCGGCGCGGGCGCACTGAAATACGGTCTAAAGCCGAAAACGAGAGCGGGCAAAACGGCTCCCCACGCGCTCATTGCGGCGGTCGACCTTGTTTCGCTCGGAATTACGGCAGGCGAATTTCTGTTCTATAAAGAGCTTCTCGATAAATTTTATCCCAAGGCGGACGGAAGCAACATGATTGCCGTCCGTAAAGCAAAGGGCCAAACGAAAAAACGCATTATCATAAGCGGACATATCGACACCGCTTACGAATGGAGACATATTTACTACGGCAAGGGCAAGCTCATGGGACCGTTCATGGGCACGTCGATAGCGACCGCAATCATCTCCGCCGTACTCTCGTCAGCCTCCGCGGTCATTTCGGCTTCGGGCAAAAAAGGCAAACTTGCGGACTTCATCACCGACACGGCGTTCCCCGTTCACGCGCTTACGCTCATAGGCATGGTTCTGCTCAACAGATTTATAAATTTCGACATTCTCTCCCCCGGCGCAAACGACAACCTTACGGGTACTCTTTCCGCCGTATGCGCACTTAAAATGCTCGATGAAATGGATCTTAAATTTGAAAATACGGAAGTCGTATGCATGATAACCGACGGCGAGGAAGCAGGCCTCAGAGGCGCAAAGGCTTACGCAAAAGCGCATCATGACGAGCTGACGGATCCGAATGTGGAAACAGTCGTTCTCTGCGTCGACACGCTCACGGATCTTAAGGACCTCAACGTTTACAATAAGGACATGACCGGCACGGTCAAGCTCGATCAGGAGCTTTGTTCTCTGGTAAGAGAAGCCGCAGCCGAAATGGGACACGAAAACCTCAAATACGCAAACGTATTCTTCGGCTCGTCCGACGCCGCCGCATACGCTCAGGCAGGCGTCAGAGCGGCGACTCTCGCGGCAATGGATCCCGCGCCCGCGGATTACTATCACAACAGACGCGACAACTACGACAGACTTGTTCCCGAGGCTATCAAAACCGGATACGAGATTATACTTAATACGATAATAAAGTTTGCCGGAGAGGACAACGATTAATCGAGCCGCATACATTTAATATACAGATTCATACATAATAAATATACAAAACCGTTCCGTTTTTTTCGGAACGGTTTTTAATTACCGAGTAAAGCAACAATTTAACAAATTACCGTTTTCAATTCCTTATCGTTTACAATTCCGTTTCGAGCTTTGCGCAGTATCTGAGCGTCCGTCTTGCCTCCGAAGCCGTTATTTTGCCGTCAAGATCAAGATCTCCCGCTCTTATCTGTTCGCTAACCGGCGCGTATATTTTTGCCGACGCTCTGAGCATACTCCTCGCGTCCGACGCATTCACGCTTCCGTTTAAATCAAAATCTCCCCTGTCGGCTTCGATTTCAAGTTCTCCCGTAAACAAATCGGTAACACAGCCGCCTCTTACGGTAACGGCTGTCGTTGAATCATCCTCGTCAGAAACCGTATACTCTCCCGCGCCGAGTCTGTATCCGAGACATCCGGAGTACTCGTTGTCATATCCGAAGGACAAAATCGAATCTTCGCCCGCAGACGCAATGTTAATGCCGCACACCGTCTGCGAATCAACGTCCGAGCACGAAGTATAGCACATGTCCGTACATTCACTGTCATAATAAATTCTGAATATTTCATCGGACTGACAAGCGGATTTTACCGCGCCGTACATCTCGCCTTCAAGACTTGTTTTTTCACCCGAGGACGAAGCTGTTACGCAGTCGGAAACGATTTTTGCGCTCAGAACCGAATCATAATCAAAAACGATATTTTTAAAATTGTCCTCGTTTTCGTTTGACAATCTGAAATAGCACTGCGTTCCTTCGCTTAACCGATACACGCCGTTTTCGTATCCGAAAACCGCAACTCCGTCCGAATTTGTTTTTACGCTTCCGAGTTTTTTCGTGCATTCCGCGTCCGAATACACGTCGACGGCAACGCCGGCATACGGAAAATATCTGTCCTGACAAATCGACGGAATAAATCTCTTAACGTTTACGCTGACGCTCGCCGCGCCGAGCTTTTTATTATTGACAAACGTCAGGACGGAGTTCACGCCCGACGGCGAAATATTTACAGTCTTTTTTTCGGTATCGATTTTGTATCCGTCGGCCGTTTTTGTCTGAACGACCGTATACGTTCCGAAATTCAGGCGCACGCTCGAGCCGGATGACGTATTCGCGCATAATGAGCCGGATGACGTATAAATATTAAATTCGCCGCCCGAAAGAGAGTTTGAATTACTGTCGTTGAGGTTAATTTTAAGAGTTCCGCTTTTCGGTCCCATTTTCGCAACTATGAATTTAACGACCGCTCCGCCCGAGCGTATATGCGATATATAGTTCGCCCTTCCCGCCGAGTGCCAGAAAACGTCCGATGAACCGTCGCCCCAGTATATGCCTATATGGTTCTGTCCGCTCGGACGCAGACCCTCGTTGCAGAACATCATAATAATATCGCCCTTGCTCATAACTCCGCTCTCAAGAGCCTCATATTTATCATTAAATATATAATATTCTATTGAGTTGTCCTCGAGAACGCCGTACCATCCCCTCGGAGTTGAAAACGAAAGAATCTGATAATCGGACGGTCTGCCTCCGGCGTTGATAATGCACGACTTTAAAACATGCCACACGAATCCCGAACAGTTCATGCCCGACGAGCCGTTATATGAAGTATCGCCGTTGGGTGAACGCCAGTTGCCGCTTCTGTAGGGAGTTCCGAGATAGAAATTGTCATTCTCGTGAGAGTACAGATAATTCATATAGCTTTCATACGAAAATCCGTAGTATTCGCTCAACGATCTGCCGTCGACCGCCGATACGCATATCGGACAGAATGAAAAAACAATTATCACCGAAATGAGAATGCCTATAATTCCTGTTACGGCATTTTTCTTCATTAATTTACATCTTCTTTCATTTTTTATACAGATTAATTATACATTTATAAAATAAAAAGTCAATTCGATTGACAAATATTTTTTATTATCCTATAATCTATACGAAAAATCAGAAGGAAAGAGCGGTGAAAATCCGCCGCAGCGGCCACTGCCGTAACGAAGAAGTTTTTCTTCCAAGCCGGAATGCTTCCGGTTTTTCAAAAAAATTTTTTAAAGGAGCAATCAAAATGAGAAAGACTCTGACAAGGGTATTATCCGTCGTTATGGCGCTGATGATATCCGCAAGCTTCCTCACGCTTACGGTATGGGCGGACGGTACCGTTTCACTGCGCATCGAGGGACCCGACAAAAATTATTATTACAACACGAGCATGGATCTTCTTTCCGAGGATTACACCGTTGCCGACCTTATCGCTTATGCGGATAAAACCGACGACTCGCTTACGGTAACCGGAATCAACGTAGGTTACATAAGCGCGGTAAACGGCGTTAAGGCAGGTTCGTACACCGCAAAAAAATGGGACGGCTGGGTATACACCGTAAACGGCGAATTTCCGAACGACCCCGTAACGGATTATGTTCTCTCATCGGGCGACGAGGTTATACTTTTCTATTCGGATTATTATAACGCGGGTATGGAAATTCCCGAAGTCGATTCGTCAAGACTCTCCGAGGAGGGAATTATCAATTTCACATACGGCTCTCCGATTTTTGACAAAAACTACGCCGTAATCGGATATGACTACAAGCCTATCATCAAAGCGACGGTTACCTTCAACGGCAAGGAGTACACAACGGACAATAACGGAAATATTACCGTCGATAACTTTGCAAAACTCAAAAACGGTTCTTATTCTCTTCAGATAAACAAATATTTTGATGGAGGATGCCCCGCCGTCCTGCGGCTTGCGCCGGACTTTACCGTAAAGGTCACGGGACATTCGTTTTTTGATAAGGTCGTAAAATTCTTTAAAACAATCCTCGACTTCCTCAAAAATCTCTTTACAAAGAAATAAAGATATATAAGAATATATATGTATGCGTTCAGACCGCCGGGCAAAACCGGAGGTCTGTTTTTATACGTTCATATAATCCCGGCGAATGGTCATATAAATAATAATCACAGTTTAATAAACATATTTTATCATTAATAATAAACTTGAAATAATAAATTAGCACTCACCTCTTGACAGTGCTAATTTTATGTGCTATTATATAGACGAACAGAGAGAGAGGATACCGAGAGGACGGAAGTCCGAAGGATACCGGCTCGATTGGTTCAAAAATTTTAAAAGAAAGAATGATATATATGTTAATGCCCAGTATCTATGCAAAGGATTTATTTGATGACGTTTTTGAACCGTTTTACCGTCAGAACAAAACGGCGTTTAATTCCAACGGTCTTATGAAGACAGACGTTAAGGAAACGGACGACGGCTACGAGCTTTCAATCGATCTTCCCGGCGTAAGCAAGGATGACCTTAAAGCCGAGGTTAAGGACGGTTACTTGACCGTTTCCGTTACGAAGAACGAAAATAACGACGAGAAGGATAAGAAAGGCAAATTCATCCGCCGCGAACGTTTCTACGGCTCGTACAGCAGAAGCTTCTACGTAGGCGAAGATACAACAGAGTCCGATATCAAAGCGAAATTCGAGAACGGAGTTCTTGAAATAAACGTTCCCAAGAAGGAAACACAGCCCAAGGTTGAGGAAAGTCATTACGTTCAGATTGAGGGATAATCCTCAATAACAAAAAAAAGCGTATACCCCGCAAACATATAACAACCCCCAAATGCAGAAAAGGGAGGCAGGCGCAAAAGCCCGTCTCCCCTTTCTGTTTTTTCATATTTCTTTACGGCAATAAGCGTCCGTTTATCAAAAAATCACGCCGAACCGTCAAAGTCTGCGCCACGCAATCAGACGGACGCGTTCTCGTTAACAATACCCTCAAGGAAATCCGTTTCGCTTACTCTTCCGTCCGGCTCGACCCTGAACGTTATTATCTCGTTATGCTTAATATCGAACCAGAACGAGCAGTCGAGAAGTTCGCACGTAAGATACGAACGCGTTTCCTTAATACCCTTTGTTTCGTAAACTCTGATTATATACGCGCCGGAGCCGTCCTCGCACTCCTTAAACGCAGTCATAATAACATTGTCGGCCGATATCTTTATAAACGAATCCTTCTGTTTTCTGCCATTGCCCTTGTGGCATCCCTCGGGAATGAGGAACGGACGGTTGTTAAACAATGCGGATTCCTTTGCGGCGTCGGAAAGACGCGCTTCGCCCGTGTGAAGGTAAATTCCGTACTCGAATCTCTGCATACCCTCATCCGTGAAATTAAAATCCGTTTTTGGACGGGTCGAATAATGGTCCGCAAATATGACGTTTCTCAAAAGCGTCTGTCTTAACTGCGTGCCTTTGCACGAATAGCTGTATTTCGAGTCGTTTATAACGCTCAGACCGCCGAGCTTTCCGTTTTCATCCTCCGACGAAATGTCAACCCATTGATGACATACCTCTTCGCTGCCGTCAGGCTCTCTTACGATATATCCGGCAGGAATCTGCGCGGAGGAAATTTCGTTTTTGCCGCCGATATCAAACTGCATTTTAAGCATCGAAAATTCCTCGCTCCAGCGGGCTTTGCACTTAACGCGCAAGGTTTTTTGATTCTTTGAAAGGATAAAATCCTGCGTTAAAACGGATTCGTTAAATTTATGCTTAACTCTTACGACGCTTCTGACGCCGCCGTTTTCGACAAGCTCAATCGAAACAAGCTTCATTTCGCCCATTTCGTCCTCGAATTTAAATACGTTATGCGCCCAGGTATCCGTCTCGGAGTCGTCAATTATTATCGGAACGGCAAGGTCATGCTCGCCGGCATAATCCCTGAGAGTCTTTTTATCGACAAGAGAAACGATATATCCCGTCTTTTTTGAAAATACCGCCTTCATGTACTCGTTTTCAATCTCAATCTCATCGCCCGAAGTCTCGCAGTATTTTCCGACAGCTTCTCTGTACTCGTCGTCGCTTTTTTTATTCCGCCATATCCAGTATACCGCATAACCCATAGCCGGTATGTTCGCAATAAATACCGTATCGCAGTGAGAATCGTTTGAACGCGACGAACGTACAACCGAAAATTCCGTATCATTGCCGTCGCAGTCGGTAACTCTGTCCGCCGGATACATTGCCCTGACGGGCGTTTGTATATCGTATGAAAGAGAATTGAAAACAACTACGGGACGGGGGAATTTTCCCGGCAGTCCGAGATGTCTTACCTCGCTCGTGACGGTATCGGAGATTCCGTCTATCCACGTGTCAATTTCTCTTGCAATGCTTATAAACGCACGGATTCTGATTCTGTCGGCGACGGTAAGCGCATGTCCGGCGGAATGCTTCAAATCCTCATACGCCTCCATTATCGAACAGCCGCAGAGAATGTCATGGAACTGGTTAAAGCATACGGTATCCCAGGCTTCGGCAATCTGCTCCTTTGACGTATTCCTGTTTTTAATCTTCGACGCGGCGGCGTCCCATAGCTCGGCGGAGTAAAGAGCCGTTTCGCACTGTCTGTTTAACTGCTTTACAAGACTTGTCGCCGAATAGCAGCCGCTTGCATGGTGCTGCATTTCGCCTTTCCATGTCGGCATATCGGTATAATTTTCGCATACCGCATAGAAATACTCGTCGGGAGAAGCGAATTTTACATCCCTGCCGGCGGTCTGTTTAATATTATAAATATGTTCTATATCGCCCTTTGTCGGTCCGCCTCCGTGGTTGCCGATTCCGCAAAATACCATCTGCGGACAGCCCGCGCTGTCGGCTCTTTCGCACGCCTGCTTATAACGAAGGTCGATATCCTTCGTTCCGCTCGCGCCGTACGTTTCGTGTATTCTGTACGTCATAACCTTACTGCCGTCGGGAGATTCCCACCAGAAAGCCCCCTCGGGAATATTCGGATTTTCATGCATTCCGGGACGCATGAACACATAGTTTCTCATTCCGCCCTTTATAAGAAGCTGGGGAAGCGCCGCATTGTGTCCGAACGAATCGACGTTATAGCCCGTATGACATATTCTGCCGAATTTATTATAATAATACAGCTGACTGTAGAGAGCCTGTCTTGCAAAACTCTCCGCGGAAGGGATGTTGCAGTCCGCCTGAACGTTCCAGCCGTTTACGACTACCCATCTGCCCTCTTTTATTCTCTCGCTCAGCTCTCTGAACATCTCCGGGTCGGTATTCTCGACCCATTTGTAATAAGAAGCCGACGAACAGTTAAATACCGTGTAATCGTACTCCGAAAGTCTGTCGAGCGCGGAGCGGAACGTCTGCATTACTTCGTTATACCCGTCAAACCATCTCCAAAGCCATACGGGGTCAAGATGAGCGTTGCCTATTATGTAAATTGAATTATCTGCCATTTTACCTTCTCCTTATTCTTCCGTTATAAGACCGAAATATCTGCCCATCCAGTATGCAAGCGTATACTGCGCGCACGATTCGACGGTTCTGTTTCCGCCCGAATCCTCATTTTTAAATTCAAGCGAGTTTCTGTCATATTTTGAGAGATATCTTTCGTCGGGAGGAAGAAGTACAGATGTTTCCGCATATCCGGCACGGTATAATTTTTTCGCTATATCATAACGCGACGAAGCCGACGTACCCGAGGCAAGCGTGCTTGTATTAAAGCGGTAAAACCACATTGCAAGCTTATCCGTATCAACATCCTCCTCCGGGCACGATATCATAAACGGGATATCGTAAACCGGGTGATGCTCCCTGCCTATCGAGGTGTCAATCCATGACATATAGCCCGCCTTGAATTTTCTGCGCAGCTCCTCGTTTCTCTCCGTCATGAAAAGTCCGAGATACGTCATCGTAGCAAGCATGTGATCCCCGTACATCAAATCCTCTACAACGTCGCACTTCATTGCGTTTCCGGCAAGAAGCGAACGGTCGTAATGCTTTGCGGCAAGCTCCGGATAACCTATTTCGATAAGATGATTATATGCGTCGGTTCTCTTCCCGTTCTCACCCAGAAGATACTGCGCCATGCTTATGTACATCATGACCTCCGCGCTGTTAAGACAGCTGTCGACCCAGCCGAGCCCCTGAGCAAAATAGCGGGGACTCCACTTTGCCCAGCTTGTAGGCTCGCCGTGAAAATCTATAAATTCAAAATCATTGTCTATAACGTGGTCAACGAATCTTTCGACGGCGGTCATCATCAGAGCGTCAAGCTCCGGGTCGAGAGAACCTATTATCTTATGAGCGAAGCAGAAATTCATCATATGAAGCGTGGTTTCGTCACTCGATGTATCCGCCTTGTAAACAAGATTGTCATCGGAATATCCCGCGTCACGGTAAACGCGTCTTAATCTCTCGGGAATCGGGTCGGGAGAATCTATGACCCTGCCGGCAAGTCCCTTTTCCTCTGAAAATTTCGTACTCAAAACAACGGATTTATCACCCGTTTTTCTTAAAAACAATCCGTCGTCGGGCACGGGCGCGTCGGGCGTCAGGAACGTTCTTGCAATAAATCCGTCGGCTCTGCCGGGAATATAGGCAAGGAGCAGACATGCCTCAAGCGACTTTACGGCAATATCGTATACTTTTTTTGTTTCCGGGTCATCCGCGCCCTTCGTTCTTTTAAGAACGTCGTAATGCATAAGCTCGCCCATGCAGAACGCGGCGGTAAATCCCCCGTCGTTGTCGGAATCGGTAAATTTTTCAGGCGTCGTTATATCTCCGGGAACGCGAAGATACCGCTGACTTACAAGCCCCATTCTCGAAACTATATTGACGCATTCGTCAAGGAGTATATTTGCCTTCTCCTCGCACGTTATCGTTTTCATGTCAATTCTCGAAGCCCCCGACGACGTGAGAACCCATACGCCGTCCCTATCGGCAAGCACGCTCTTTACAATATTGTCTTTTAAATCTCTGTGCGCGCTGAAATACATAACCTTATCATATTCAAACTCTGCATTTTTGTCATATCTTACCAGTCCGGAGTTTCCGCCGTACCAGAATATGCCGTCACACTCGTCAAAGCATGTAAAATCACGTTTTTTTGCCGGAAGAGGATACTCGATTTTTGACAAATCGGGCGCGGCGGACTTCTTTTCCCCAAGTTCGGCGGGCACCGCAGGGTCATTTAAATCATAAAGCTTTATAAATCTTGCGATATGTGGTTTTAACCTTATAACACTTGACATTCTGTAAACTCCTTAAAAAACAAATCGTTAAAGTTTTATGAAAATTATACATTATTTTTAAATTAATGTAAAGTCTTTTTTTAACCGGCTGAAATTCAAATCAAAACACGTCATTTTTATCAAATTGTATAAAATGCATACATATCATATATATTTGTAGCTTAAAAGGATTATTGTTTACAAAATATTAACATTCGGGAAACCATCTTCAAATGAAATTCATTCGTATATGTGGTATATTATTTAGCAGAGTCGTTCTTCCCGGCCGATACCGGTCAGATTCGAGTAACTTATTTTGAGGTGTGTACACTATGTCGGAAAAAACAGTTGATTTCAAAGGCATTATCGGCAAACAGAAAGAAGCCGCGTCTTACATGGTTAAGGAAATAACTCATATATGCAAGACGTTCGGCAAGAGAGACCCCGGCAGCGAGGGTGAGAAAAAAGCGTGCGAGTACATGGCGGACGTTCTTAAAAAAGACTGCGGCTGCGAAAGAGCGGACGTTGAGTCGTTTAAGGAAAACCCCGGCTCGTTCTTCGGCTGGATTTTCTACACGATTACGCTTGTCCTTCTCTCCGTCGTTCTTTTCTTCTTCTGCCCGATTTTATCGGTAATCTTTATTGTCATCGGACTTCTTCTTGCATTTTTGCAGTTCGGTCTTTACAAGAAAACTCTCGACCCTCTTTTCAAAGAGAAAACCGGTCATAACGTTACGGCGATAAAAAAATGCACCGGCGAAACAAAAAGACGTATTATGTTCAACGGACATCCCGACGCGGCATGGGAGTGGCCCGTAAACTACGCTCTCGGCGGCGTAGGCTTCGAGTCCCACGCAATCATATGCGCGGTCGGCGCTGTTTACTACATTATAATCTCAATAATAAGAGTAGTACAGAACGGTATCGGATTCTCCGCCGCAGATACGTCCGAGCCTATCGTTAAGGCCGGACTTTGGGGACTTTTATTCGTTCCTTTCCTTTTCGGTCTTTACTTCATGGTTAACTACAAGAGAGTTGTTGACGGCGCAAACGATAACCTTTCGGGCTGCTACATGGGTATCGCAATCCTCAAGTATATGAAGGACGCGGGCATCGAGCTTGAAAATACCGAGGTCGGCGTTATCCTCACGGGTTCGGAGGAAGCGGGTCTTCGCGGTTCAAAGGCATGGTGCGAGGCTCACAAAGGCGAGTTTGACGACGTTCCCACATTTATATTCTCATACGACACCATTCACGACCCCAAGTATCTCATGACAAACTACCGCGACCTCAACGGCACCGTTGCGGCGGATAAGGATGTTTCCGATTTGTTCATGGAGGCCTGCGCAGAGCTTGACATCCACTGTCTTAAGGGCATGGTTCCTCCTCTCGGCGGAGCGACGGATTCTGCGGCATTCGCACAGGCGGGCTTCAGAGCAACGGGCGTTACCGGACTTAACCATAAGCTTGAAAGCTATTATCATACAAGACGCGATTCCTATGACAACATGAACGAAGATGGTCTTGCAAAGTGCTTCGCGGCAAGCGTTAAGGCTCTTGAAATGTTCGACAACGGAGCAAAGCAGTAATTTCCTCCTGCAGAAAACCGGCGCGCAATGTTCGCAAAAGCATTTGCCGCAAAAAAAATAAAATAAAAACAGGGCTTTGACAGCAGAATGTCGAAGCCCTGTTATACAGTTATATTTACAAAGAAAAGATTACAGATACTTATCCATAAACTCCCTGACCTTCGCTTCATATGAGGCAGGGTCTTTTTTATAGCTCGCGGCATGCTCCGCGCCGTCGACTATCAGCAGCTCCTTTTCGCCGGAACACGCTTCATACAGCTCGAACACCATAGCCGTCGGAACAAAATCATCCGCGGCGCCGTGAATAAACAGCACGGGAACCTTCGCATTTTTAATCATATCAATCGGCGCGGCTTCATTGATATCCATGCCGACAGCGGCACGGTGAATAACCGAAACGGCATTGAGCAGCGGAAACGCGGGAACATGCGCTTTATCGAGATTCGATTTAAATTCGTCAATCATCGACGTGTAACCGCAGTCGGCAACTGTAAATTTCACGTTTTCGGGAAGCGTATCATTACCTGTCATCGCCGTAACGGTCGCGCATCCCATTGATATGCCGTGCAGGAAGATTTCAATATCATCTCCGAACGTATCAATCATAAAATCAAGCCACTCGAGTCCGTCGCGTGCCTCGCGCTGACCAAACGTAATAAGTCCGCCCTCGCTCTCGCCCGACGCCTGATGATCGATCATGAAAACGTTTACGCCGCTGTCATGATAAAACTTTGCAAATCTGCCAAACTCACCCTTCGCGCTTGAACGGTAGCCGTGAGAGAGGAAAACAAATTTTTTTGAATCGTTTTCGGCAGGGAGAAAATACGCCCTCAGCGCATGATTCTCCTCGTTTGTTCTCGTAAATTCGACAAGGGACTGCTCGCTGAACCACTTTTCGCCTTCGGTTTCCCCGTACGGCTTATAATCCGGTTTCTTCTGCGCCTGTTTATTGATAAGAGAAGAAACAAACGGGTATATACGTGCGCGTCTGCCCATTACCTCGTAATAAACAAGTCCGGTCAGAGCCGAATATATTCCGGCTGCACAAGCGGAGACAAGCGCGATCTTAGATTTCCTGTTCATATAAAAACCTCCAAGAATATTATAATTATTGTAGGTATATTATAATACGTTTATTAACTTTGTTTCAACTGCTCTTTTATATAAAAATCGGAGCCGTATTTCTACAGCTCCGAGAATTTTATTAACTATACGAACTCATAAGGTTTATATCCACCCTTTTTCCGCTTCGACTGCGTTAAAGAAACTTGAAAGATGTTAGACTTCCGGAAAAGGCACAGTACTATTGAGAAAAATGTATGAGAAATCCTTTTCTTTATTTGTTTGAAATTCATTTTATCACCTCAAGCAACATCTCTTTCTGATCTGCATTTTCGGAAAAATAACCGCCGTTATCATTGAGATATTTTTCTGTTTTCTCTTTAAATTGAGCCTGCGGTACATAATACGCGTAAGTCTTTGCTATTAAATCGACGCTTTCAAAATCGGGTGATGAATTTAAAATACCGTCGATCACATCTTCGTTTTCGTCGACAATGTACGCTCTGAAATTGACGGCGTTTTCCGTATTCAAGCCCATTAAGTAGCCGAATGATTCTTGGTTTTTCAGCGCAGACAACGAGCAAATTACAGAAACTTCCTTATCATCAACGTCATCTGCCGGCATACTCTTTAAAATGCGGTCGCAAACATTTATAAAGGAGTCAATTTCATCATCCGTACTGTTGCTTTCAAGCAGAGCGGATTTTACAATTATCGCAGCTTTGTGCGCGGGGGAAAAAGAGCCCGACATATCGGATAAAATATTATTCGCTTTTTTCTCCGCCTGCTCGGGGCGAACGTCCTTTAGAGCCAATAAAGCCCTTGTCAATTCGCTTTCGTCGCACGTGCTTGCATATTTCGCAATTTCATCCGCATAAGTTTCATCTTCACCGGCTAACAAATCAACCAAAACTCCTTTAACGCCGGATGAAACGCTTTTATCTTCCAGGATGGGGAGCAAATCGTCATAGTTAATTTCTACTTCCTCTGTTTCGCATAAAAGCAAGAGGTTGATTTTCGTATCGTCGCTTATTTTTTTACTTAAAAGCTCTGATGTAATATCATTTTTGGAAACATCGCGGAGTTTTGATTTAACGGCGTCGTAATAGCATCCGATAACGTCGCCGTCTGTATTGATATCAAGTTTATCCGTTTCCTTAATTAATTGTGAAAAATTCTTTTTCTCCAGTTTATCAGTTAATTTCACAGCCTCTTCGGCAGAAAGAACACCATCCGAATTAATTGAAATACGATTAGCGTCCGCAAGCGCGGCAATCGTTACGCCGGCCGCGCAGACAGCCGTAACAAGTATGAACGCAATAACGGTAAATAATCTTTTTCTCTTGTTCATAGATATTCCGCTCCTTTAAATTAAATTCATAAAATTTCAATGCAATCGATTCTTAACCCGATATTATAAAACCATCGCAAACACCTCCGATATCAATAATGCAAATATGAAAAAATATGTTAATACGTTATTATTTGTTTAAACTATCGGTTTATTTTTATATATATTAATTCTGCAATTTAATTATATAAAAGAAAATCTACATTGTCAATAAAAGTTTACTAAAATTTATCAATTTTATATCAAAATTCACTAAATATCCTTATTATTAAAACAAACGATAATCATACCGTTGAAAAATATGAAAAACACATACGGCTTGCTTTATTTTAAATTAAATGATAAAATATTATACCTAAAATATAAAAAAGGATAAAAAAATGAATTTAAGACAAAATTACAAGTCGACTCTTTTTGCAAGCTATGTCGGCTACATAACCCAGGCCGTCGTCAACAATTTCGCGCCGCTGCTGTACGTCACGTTTCAGAAGGACTACGGCATAACGCTCAAACAGCTGTCGTTTATCGCGATGTTTAACTTTCTTATCCAGCTGTGCGTAGACTACCTCTCGGCTAAATTCGTGGACAAAATAGGCGTAAGAACGTGTCTTGTTGCTTCGCATTTCATGGCGGGAATCGGGCTTATTCTTCTCGGCGCGCTTCCGTCCGTTCTGCCCTCTCCGATAACGGGCATTACAATCGCTATCGTATTCTACGCCGTCGGAGGCGGACTTATCGAAGTGCTTGTCAGCCCCGTTGTCGAGGCTTGTCCGACAAAAAACAAGGAGGCACATATGAGCATACTCCACTCGTTTTACTGCTGGGGGCAGATGCTCGTAATTCTTCTGTCAACCGTGTTTTTCATGACGTCGGGCATAGAGCATTGGAAAATAATGTCCGTTATCTGGTCGGCAATTCCGATACTTAACGGAATACTGTTTATATTTGTTCCGCTTTACAAAACAGTTGACTCCGAGGAATCGGGCGACAAATTAACCCACCTTTTAAAATCGGGAATATTCAGAATTTTAATGATAATGATGCTGTGCGCCGGCGCGGCGGAAATAGCCGTCAGCCAGTGGGCGTCCGCATTTGCGGAAAAGGGGCTCGGCGTATCAAAAACCGTCGGAGACATTGCCGGACCGTGCATGTTCGCGCTTTTAATGGGCATTGCAAGAATCGTTTATTCTCGGCTGAGCAAAAAGGTGGAGCTTACAAAATATATAATCATCTGCTCGGTAATGTGCCTTGCCGGTTATCTTACGATCGCTTTTTCGCCCTCTGCAGCGCTGTCGCTTATCGGAGTGGGAGTGTGCGGATTTGCCGTCGGCGTTATGTGGCCGGGTACGTACAGCCTTGCGACAGTCAAAATGCCCGTGTGCTCAACATCGGTTTTCGCATTTCTTGCGCTTGCGGGCGACGCGGGATGTTCGTCCGGACCGTATCTCGTCGGAATTGTATCGTCGGCATTCGGCGACGATTTGAAAAAAGGCATGCTGTTTGCGTCGGTTTTCCCGATTGTAATGATATTCGCGTCGGCTGGATTATTAAAAAAATCTAAAATCGTACGCGGTAATATTGATAAATAAAGATAAATATACTAAAATAGAATTACAGAGATACAGGAGGTTTCGACATGGAAAAAAGAAAACCGAAAATACGCGTATTTTATTACGCGGGATTTTACGCCGCCGCGCTTATACTTCTCATTATCGCGACATTTAAAGATCTTGCAATAGACAACACACTGTACAATCCGGAAAACGGCTTTGGAATTTTCATGGAAAAATTTGCGGAATTTCCGATGTTCTGCATTATCCCGTTTGCGTTTACGGTAATGTTCTACGCACGGACGATGAAGGATAAGAAGTTAAATATAATCCTCGGCTCGGGATACGCGCTTGCTGTTCTTGCAGGCTGGGTTCTGTGTATGTTCAAGCTGGGCGACGACTGGTTCGGCGAGGATTTTTCAAAGGCGCTTTTAATATTGATTGCCGTCGCGTTTTGGGCACTGACGCTGTTTCTCGGCGGACTTGTAAAACGTGAAACCATGATTCGCCTGCGTCCTCTCGCAATTGTCGGACTGCTCACGTTCCTGATAACGGCGGCGGGAGTCGAGGTTATAAAGCGCGTCTGGGGCAGACCGAGATACCGCGACATGCTCAACGGCGTAAATGGGCTCACGATAGACAATTTCACCCCGTGGTACAAAATTGCCGGCATGAAGGGATGCCGTTCGTTTCCTTCGGGTCACACGTATGCGGCTTCGGAAACATTCCTGCTTTTAAGCGTATCGGACAGAATGAAAGAACACAGGAACAGGGAAATTCTTTTCTTTGCGGCGGCGTTCGTATTTACCGTTCTTACGGCGTTTGCAAGACTTATCGCCGGCGCGCACTTTTTATCCGACGTCGTAACAGGCGCGGTAATAGGATTTACAGTTTATATAATTATAAGAGAATTTGTACAGCCGAGAATCTTTAAGTTTATGGATAATACAAAGCTTAAAATATGATAAATCGGGATGTGAGAAAATAAATTCTTACATCCCGGCAGCTTGTCAAAAAACCGTGTTTCCCAAATGTGGAGAAACACGGTTTTTTCAATATTTTAATTTTTATCATCATTTTCAAATGTTTTTTCCGCTTCTTTTTTCGCCTTTTTCTTTTCTATAATAAATTTCTTTATAAAGTACGCGATAACGCCCGCAGGTATTGCGCAGATTACGACAAGCACGATTTTATCCATCGGTATCCATGCGAAAATGCCGTCTCCGAGTACTGTAAAAAGGATTACTCTCGGGGCGATTCCGACAACGGAAAGCACGAAATAGACAATAAAATTGCTGTGCGAAGCTCCGAAAAACAAACTTACAAAGTCTATCGGAAACGCGGGGAGAAAACGGACGGTAAACATCAGCGATTTTTTATTCTGCAAATCCATATTCAGAAGCTTTTTTCCCTTTTCTTTTTTCGACAGCAGCCGCTCAACATAATCAGCGCCCAGAAACCTGCCGAGAAAATACGTCACCGTTACCTCGAGCGCGATACCCAGCACATTTATCAGCACAGCCTGCGCCGTCGGCAATGCCGCGCCGACCGCAACGTATATGACAGACGCCGGAATGACAAACACAAGCGCTTTGACGACGTAAACGCCGAGAACAATAAGCCATACAAGCCATTGATTGTCAACAGACGAAATAATCGCTTCAAGGTCGATTGACGACAGCTCTTCGTATTTCCATATTGCCGCCGCGAACAGTATGAGCGCAACTATACCTCTCAGAATGATTTTTAATGTTTCCTTACTCTTTTCAGTCATAAATAATCCCCCGTAAAACAATAACTTATCGCCGGTAAATTATTGTTTACAAATAAATCTTCGCTCCGTCACACGCGAATTTAACAAAATCCTTTACGATTTCCGACTCTCCGCCCTTTCTGTACATCACGCCGAACGTAAGCGCGTCTATACCGTCCGCCTTTTTCATCTCAACGATATCCGTCCCCGGCGCATACACTTCGGGCAGAACCGCCGTTCCGAAGCCCGCACGGACAAGAGCCTGCGCCGTCAGCGAATCCCCGCACATTATAATATCCGACGGGCTTCTTCCCCCCGTGAGAATCAGACGGATTTTAACGGCTTCGCTCAATTGAGAGCCGTAACGGCAGAGAATCAGACGTTTTTTTGCAAGATCGGAAACCGTAATTTTTTCATTAAAAGTCAAAGGGTCGTCCTTTTTTAAAAGGCAGACGAACCCGGAGGAACAAACGGGCTTGAATTTTACGCTTTCGTCCGAAAAATCGAACGGTGCAAATGCAAACGCCGCGTCAAGCGCACCCTCCGAAATTCTCGAAACAGCCTGCGACGCTTCAACCTTTGTTATAAACGGCTGAAAGTATCCGTATTTTTTTATGAGCTTTGAAAGAATATCCGACAAATACGCCTCGTTGACGTTTCCCGAATAACCTATCGACAGCGATTTCATGCCCGGCTCGCCGGAGTCCGAAAAACGTTCGAGCGCATGACGCGTTATTGCCGATATGCTTTTCGCGTCATCCAAAAATATACGTCCGGATTGCGTAAGCTCCACACTTCGCGTAGTTCTGAAAAACAGTTTTACACCAAGCTCGTTTTCAAGCGAATTTATCTGATGCGACACCGCGGGCTGAGAAATACAAAGCTCTGACGCAGCCTTTGCAAAATTAAGATGCCGTGCAACCGACAAAAAACATTCAATCTGCTGTGTGTTCATCGTTTCGCCCCTCCCGCGCTCTCTTTTGAGCAAACCCGAATACAATAATAAATATATAGTATCACAAATAAAGTTATTTTTCAATTTCGTTGTGTTTTTTTATTAAAAATGATATTATATAAACAGTCACACGCATTTAAATACAAAAGAGGCATGAAAAAATGAAAATTGCAAAATCAGCTTTATCGCTTATACTTTCTTTTATAATATCGATTTGCGTACTGCCGTACGTCTGCGCGTCGGACGAGGCAGATTCGTTCATGCTTGCCGATATGAACGCGGACGGAAAAATCACGGCGTCCGACGCTCTGAGCGCGCTGAGAATCGCCGCGCTGATAGACAAGCCCGACGAGGAAAGCATTCTGAGAGGGGATTTAAATGCCGACGGTAAAATAACGACGCCCGACGCAAGAAGAATATTAAGAACGGCGTCAAGGCTTGAGGAATTAAAAGCAACGGATCTGCCCGCGCTTATAACAAAAATGATGAACGAGCCGTTTTGCGTCGACATTTACGACGGTGAAAATATTATAAAGGATCAGCTTATTTCCTCGCCCGGCGCGATAAGCGTCAAAACATACGAAAAAGAGGCTTCAGACGAAACGAACGGCGAAAAAATTGACAGAAGAATGATTATAGTATCGTCCGGCGATTCCTCGGACGGAGAATACGACCTGGACTGCGTTCATTCGCAGTACATCGCATATTCCGACGAAATTTACGCAACAAGTCTTAACGATTATTCGCTCTGTTTCGGTCTGCTCAAAACGGACGTAAAATATTCGGTATCATACAAAGATACGTCGTTTTCAATTCGTTATGATTCCGGCGCGCAATATGATTTTACTTTTTCATCCGGAAAACTCACGGACATGAACGCAAGCTTCAACGACGAAACCGTAAGCTTCAAAACGGCGGATATTCATTTTAACGAATGCGACGCGCTGCTGCCGCTTACGGAGAGCGTCGATATTACATCCGATTATTTTAACGATTTTTTAGCCTCGGCGGCGGCGGACGAAATTGAAATTGAATTTGCGCCGGGCGACAGCGCGGTTTACGTAACGCAAAATCTTACCCTGCCGAATAAGATTGATTCGTACCCCTCGGCAAAAATCGAATGGACAAGCGCATCCGACAACGTAACGGACAACGGCATTATAACAAGAAACAAAGACAGCGTGGCAAAGGCGGAGCTTACAGCCGAGATAACCGTCGGAACGGCAAAAAAGCAAAAGAAATTCACTGTTGACATAATGCCCGAATCCGCCGGGACGCAAAAGGAAAATACGGCTGATGACATTAAAAGCATGAACGGCGGAAACGACGTTTTAATCACAGATACAAACGGCAGAGTAACGTTGATAGACGGTATCTGTTCCGAAATTAAGGTTGAAAATTTCTCCGACGCGCTTTCCGTGCTGTCTCAGAACGCCGGAGTTCTCGGCGCGGATAAAGAAAATACGCGCTTTGTTCCGCTTTCTTCAAGAACGAACGAGTACGGTTCTCAGTATACGTTCAGACAGTTTTTCTCAGATACGGAGGTTTACCTCAGGCGGGTCACCGTCAGCACGAACAGCGACGGAATCTGCGATTACATTTCAAGCTCCGTATTGGAAAAGGACGCGCTGACATCTGTTAAAAAAGCGGAAATAACCGTCGAAAATGCCGTAAAAACAGCCGAAAACCTCTACGGCGGAGATATTCGCGCCGACAGCGCGGAGCTTTATGTTTACGCATTGGACGAGTATGAAAACGCACCGGTTTATGTATATGCCGTAAACATTTCGGGATATGACAAAAACGGTTATTATGTCAACGATAAAATATTCATAAACGCGCAAAACGGCGACGTAATAAAAACGGAATCAAAAAATGATTCAATCGCCGGACTGACAGGCTCGGGCTTGGACGAACACGGAGAAATTCAAACGTTTCCGAGCATTATGGACAATTTTTACACGTTCAAAATGGAAGATCCCGAACGTAACATCCGCGTTTATGCATTTCTTAACGAATCATCGTCCGACCGCAGTCTGGCGGAATCGATGAGCTTTGACAACACGTTTGACGACAGTACGGCAGTCAGCGCGTATCTCAACATGATAAAGGTTTACGACGTATTCCGGGAGAAATTCAAAATTGATTCATACGACGGAAAAGGTTCTGTTATCAACATTGCCGTACATGACAATTCGCATAAAGACAACGCATTCTGGGATTCGGACAGCTTAAGCATGATATTCTGCGATAATTCCGATGAAAAGGCGAACAGTCCGAGCGTGGCGTCGGCTCTCGATATCGTTTCGCACGAGTACGCGCATGCGGTAATTGAAAGCACGGCGGGCGAACTGCCGTACGAAAACGCAACGGGAGCGATAAATGAAGCGTACGCCGATATATTCGCCTGCTTCGTCGACGGAAACTGGACTGTCGGCGAGGACTGGGATACCGTAAGGGATATTTCAAACCCGAACAAATATAATGCTCCGTCGGAAATAAACGGAAAATATTTTATCGATTACAACAATACAAATAACGACCTCGGCGGAGTTCATACCAATTCGACCGTTATTTCGCACTGCGCGTATCTGATGAGCAAATATTCGCTTGCTTCCGATACGCTCGAAAAGCTGTGGTATCAGTCGCTGTCACTCGGTTACGACGGAATTTCCGATTTTTCAACGGTTCGACGAAACGTAACAAAAGCCGCCGAGCTTCTGAATCTGTCCGACAGCGAAAAGGATATTGTCAATAAGGCGTTTGACCGCGTAAAAATATTTGAATAATTAACAGGAGAAATTAAAATGACTTTGGAAGAAGCAAGAGAATTTTTTAAAGGCGATAAATTCGCATGCGAATGCCTCGGCGCAGTTATCGAGGAAGTCGGCGACGGCTATTCGCGCATAAGCATGAAGGTTAAAGATTCGCACCGAGCCGCGCACGGCGGAGTTATGGGAGGCGCACTGTTTACGCTTGCGGATTTCGCGTTCGCCGTCGCATGCAATACGCCCGATGCGCTTACCGTTACGGCAACGAGCAATATTAATTTTCTGAGCGGAGCGAAAACGGACGAGCTTGTCGCGGAGTGCAGAAGGATTAAAAACGGCAGACGCGTCTGCTTCTGCGAAACTACGGTAAAGGATTCCGACGGAAATATTGTCGCGTCTGTTTCGGCGGCGGGAGCGCACATGAGATAAGAAAGCGTAATCCGCAAAGGTTTTCTTTAATGTAACGCCGGATTTTATAGCAAGACGGCGGCCGGCGGTTGGAAATTACAATACCGAACGCCAACCGCCGACCGCCGAAACGATAATCCGCTCCGGCAAGCTATCGCTTACCACTTATTCTCCACATACTCGCAGAAGGCGTACATATCGCCGACCTCGATTTTTTCGCCGCTGTCAAGCACGGCGGAACCCGACCACATACCGTGTACCTGGTGCGAATGCATACGAAGCGCGTTAAACAGGTTCGTATCGCAGTGATGATCATAAAACGGCTTCATTACAAAATCAAAACGTCCGTCCTTTGACACAAAATGCCAGTCGTCCATGTATTTATCGTCCTTGGGGAACGTTTCAACGTCTACGGCGTCGAATTTATGAGCCTTGCCGTCATAGAAAATACACGTTTCGGTAGCATTGCTCTCGTCGCCTATACCCCACGTAATTTCAAAGCCGAATGTATGCTTTTTGCCCTCGGAATCCGTAACGTAGGTGCTGCCGTTGCCCCAGTACCATACAAGCCGATACGGCGTGTTTACTCTGCCCCAGTCAAGACAGCAGAACGTATTTTCCTTTGAAAATTCAACAACCTTATTGCCGAATCTGTACGTACCCGAGCATGGCATGCAGTTTTGCTTCGTCGTCATGAAATAATTCGTCGGACAGCCCTTGAACGGAAGCACGGTCGTTATATTTTCAAGCCCCTCGGGGATATCCATTTTGAAACTGCATTCATATTTTCCGTCGGCGGACTTATAATAAAGCGTTCTGTACGTTTCATGCGTATCAAATTCAAAATCGGCTTTGCCGAAGCCGTTTACCGTATATTTTACGTTATTCGGCACGTCGCCCTTCGGAGGAAGGACATACTTATCCCTTCCGCCGAGGTACAGCACGGTAGAGTCGGCAATCTTACCGGCGGCAAGCTTCTTTTTGGGATTCGGATGCCTTAAATCGATAAGAACAGCCGATACGTAACCGCCGATCGAAATATTCGCAAAGCTTAACTGCACCATGTACCTGCCGTTTGATATCTGATAAAAATCCCACTCCTTGCGGTGCATGGGCGGAGTCGATTTTGTACGATCGTAGTCAAAAACGTTATGTCTTGCCCATCCGGGAGACATGAGAACGCCGGTATCCGTCAGGAGCGGAGTCGGCTCCGTGTACTCCTTTTGAACGGAATCTATTTCACCGTTAAGCCAGCTTAAATATGTTCTTTTTGTTTCGCTCATTGTAATTCCTCCAAAAAAATTATCGGTTGCCGGCAGACATTGCTCAAAATATTCCGAGCAATAATTACCGCTTTATCCCTTTGTATTCTCTGTTTATTTTTTCGTAGCCTTCGATATTGCCGACGTCATATCTTTTTCCCGGCATTTCCATCGCGTAAACGTCCGTCTTTTTGCAAAGCCACGCAGGATAGCTTCCGGGCGCGTCAACTCCGCAGCCGTCCGATATACCGTCCTTTATTTTCAAAAGATCTTCCTTTTTATAAAAATAAAACGGCGGACAGCACCAGTTTGATTCGGGCTCGGCGGGCTTTTCCCGCATATCGGCTATACGGTCGCCGCCGGACAATGAAATAACTCCGCATTTTTTAAGTTTATTTATATCCGCCTCAAAATAGCGCATAACGCATGAGGCGTTTTTTTCTTTTGCATATGAAATAAATTCGCACAGGCTGAAATCGAGCACGTTATCACCGGCGATAACGAGGCAGTCCGTATCGATACCGCATTTGCCGACGGCAAGGACGATATCGTTTACCGCGCCCAGACGGGTTTCGTTGCTTAACGTACCGTCGTCCAGAACGGTAATGTTATATTCGCTTTTTTCAGCCCATGAATTAAAATGCTCTGCAAATTTACGGTTTGAAACAACAATGTATTCGTCAATTTCTCCGGACAGATTCATATCCGATATAAGCCAGTCGAGAATCGGCTTTCCCCCGACGGGGAGAAGCGGTTTCGGAAAATTTTCGGTCAGCGGGTAAAGCCTGGTCGCATAGCCCGCGGCAAGAATTATACATTTCATCTGCTCACACCGTCCGAGCTTTTGCAGAAATAAACGCCGAACGCGTCCGACAGCGCGGGAAATTCCCTTAAATACTCACGCGTAATTTTCTCGGTTATACTCTCCTTGAACGCCGGGTCAATAAGAGCGACGCAGCATCCCTTAAATCCCGCGCCGGAGAATCTGCCTCCGTAAATACCGTCGGTATCGAGCATTATATCATATAATTTTTTAAGCTCCGGAGAACCCGTTTCATATGAATAAATCGAGCTGTGACCGCTTTCAAACGACAGTCTGCCGAATGTATCGATATCGCCCTGCCGCCATGCGGATATGCCCTTTTCAACGCGCTCCTGCTCGGAATACCAGTGTTCGGCGCGTTTTCTCCAATTATCGGGAAGCTTATCCTTATACTCATTAAACACCTCGGGAGGAATCTGACGAAGCCGCTTATCCGCAAAATTCCCGTAAGGCATGCCGGAGAAAGCCAGCAGAGCATACGCCGCGCTTTGAATCTCGTCAACTCTCATATTATACGCCGAACCTACGAGCGTACGGGGAACCCCGGAGAAAAATACGGCTATTTCATACGGCTTCATACCTTTGCCGGGGGCTATCGTTTCATGCGTGCCGTCGAATGTGTCGACAAAAAGAAGGCAGTCCTTTTTTGCGTAAACCTCGCACGACTGATCCATGCGTCCGCACTTAACTCCGACATACTCGTTCTCGGATTTGAGCGCGGTATCTATAAGCTCCTCGCTCGTCAGTATAATTCCGTTAGCCTTTATAACAGCCGAAATAAACGCAATGGTAACGGCGGCGGAGGACGAAAGTCCGCCTATGGGCAAAGTACCCTCGATATATGCTTCGATTCCGTTTTCAATCGTTCTCGTTCTCGAAAGAACATGAACCGCGCCCCTGAGATAATCAGCCCAGTCGCCCTGCTTGCGTTCGGGAATTTTATCCGCGGAAAAACGAACCTCGCCGTTGAAGTTTGCCGAACGAAGCGTAAATTTTCCGCCGGGGACAACGTTATAGCTTACGGTAATGCCCTTGTTCAGAGCAAAACCCGATATTTTTCCGAATTGAATATCGGAATGCGCTCCGATAGGCGCAACTCTGTAGGGACAAAACGTTTTAAATTGATATTCCTTCACAGCGTTCACATCCTAATTGTTTTTAATCACCAGATACTGTCTATTTTTGCGGAAACTCTCAAAATCGAGCGCGCGTCCGAAGCCGTAACGGAGTCGCTGAAATCAACGTCCGCTGCTCTTACGCGGATTTTTACGGCATTATCGAGCTTCGACGCAATTCTCAGAGCCGTACGTGCGTCGGACGCGGAAATAAGTCCGTTTGAATCAACGTCGCCCCTGACGGCGATATCGAGATATTTTCCCTTTTCTTCGAGGGAAAGCTTCATTCCCGTTATGACAAGCACGTCGCCGGCGTCAATCTTATTTCCGTCTGCGGACAAAAGCGACCGAACCTTTGCCGCCTTAAACATATCCGAAATATCCGAAAGCGACTTACCCGCGTCTATTACGACATAGCCGTTTGCAAAATCGCAAAGCATTCTTGCGTTTTTACCCGTTATGATATCGTACTTTGCCTCGCCTATTCCCACATACGCAAATCCGTTTTCCACGGCGTACGTCTTTGACGGAGAGTTGGGAACGCATATGAATTTAACGCCGTCGTTTTTAACGGCTCCGCCGTTTGAATCCTTTACAAATCCGTACGAGCACTCGCCCATCGCATACTGTCCGGCGGGAAGCTCTATCGTTTTATATTCCTTACAGTCAAAAAACGCGTACGAACCTATACCCTCAAGCACGGAGGCGTTATTATATATAACGTTTTCAAGACTTGTACAGCCCTCGAACGCCCTTTCCTTAACGGCGTAAACGGCACAAGTAAGCGTAAACTGTCTGATATTCTTACATCCGGAGAACGCGCCCTCCTGAATGATCTCAATCGTATCGGGAAGAGTTATCGAATTTGCAAGACAATCCTTAAACGCATATTTGTTAATCTGCGCGACGGTATAGCCCTCGCGGACGCAGTCTCTTATAACAACGTCCTTATTTGCGGTCGAACTCTCATATGACGTTACGGCGGTATAGCCTTTTTTCTCCTTAAAATCATATGAAACGTAATTTACGCCGTCAACGGTATCGTAATGCTCCCAGTTGCCGAGATATGAAACGAATTTTAATCCGTCAATTTTCTGTTCAACGGAGTTTGAGGTAAATTTTGAAACGGAAACATAATCCCATATGTTTTTGTAAGTTACCTTCTCGCCGTCCGTTTTTACAATAACGGAAAGTACGCTTCTGTAATCAAGATTCTTCTCCTCGGCGGAATCAACCCTTAAAATAACCTTCGACTGTCCGTCCGAGTCGGTCGAAATCTCACACTTGCCGCTTTCGTCGACGGCGGCGGCTCTTACTATTTTAACGTCGGGCTTAAACGTAAGCTCCATGTAATAATCGTTTGCGAATCCCGCGCCGGCGGTATAGAAGAGATATTCCTCATTAAGGCTCTCGCCGTCGCCGTACCTGTTGTACGTCGCGTCAAAACCCCTGAACCAGCTGTTTCCGTACTTTTCGGGAGTATAGACCGACGAGAGAGTCTGCGCCGTCACATTCGCACGTCTGCCGTTTATTATTGCGGAATCCGAAACAAACGAGGATGAAAAATCATCGTAAACGCTCACGCCCGAATTAAGAGTAACCGGTATATACGCAACATACGAATCCACATACTTTTCACTCGTCATTGCGGTAATAATTACGGAATTTGACTCGGAATCTATAACAACGTTTGAATTAACCGCGCCGTCAGAGAACATAACCGCCTCCTCGCCGAGAGTAAGCTTGCTCTTATCCGCGGAAACGCTTACAATCATCGACTTTACATTTCCGAGACTAAGCCTAACGGCGGCATACGCCTTATTGTTAAAATCGGAATAAACGTAAAATTCAACGCTTGCCGATACGACTTTTTCCGGCTCGGCGTTCTTATCCGCTTCGCTCGAAGCTTCTTCCGCGCTTACAATCTCCGTTATACTTTCCGATTCCGTCTTTGAAACGACCTCGCTTACGTCTTTATCTTCGGCGGGGGACGTTGTTTCCTTTACGGCCGTTTCCTCCTTGACCGCCGCCTTGAACGATTCGGGGTCAAATTTATTCGCGTCGACTATTTTCAATTCGCACTTTGTCTTTTCACCGTCTGCGGCATATTCCGAAAGAGTAAATGTATCCTCGATTTTTCCCGAAAAAGACGATTCAGTCTTATATGCGATTCGTCCGGAATAAACAAGCTCGTTTACGTTGTATCCCTTTTCAAAGCTCAGCATAAGAACGGCCGAATTATCCGTATGCGACGCTTTGCCGCTGACGGGCGGCATAATCGAGCCGAAACAGCCCGCAACGCTAACCGAATCGAGAGAGACAAGCGAAATTTCCGCCTCCGAAACGGATTTTCCCGTAAACAAATACACATCGGCGTATTTTGCTCCTGTCGACTTATTCTCGCTGACGGCAAGATATACCTCGGCGGTATCTGCGGCAAATCCGGTTACGACCATGGACGCGGCAAGAGCGATAACCGCAAGAACCGCGGTAATTTTAACTATAAAGCTTTTTTTCATATCTACAGATAACCTCCGATTTTTATCTTATTGACAATTTTATTTTCAAACGCGGACTGCATTGCATACGAGCTTTGCGTTTTTCATATTGACCTCGCAGCGGCGCTGCCGGTTATTTGTTTGAAGCAGCAATTCATATTTTTAAATTATTGCTTTACCTCTCCGTAAAACACGTCGAGCATCTCCCCGTCCGCGCTCGCAATCGTAAGAGAGCCGGAGCGGTTGATTTTTACCGCCGTGTATTTTTTATTTTCATATTCGACCTCTCGTCCGACGGTATACGAATACCTGTTCAGAAGCCCGACGTATCCGTCAATCTCCCCGTTGTCCGCAGACGTTATTTTCTTATTAAACACAAGGTCGTCAAGAATGTTCACGATAAGCGAAACAAGCGAAATATTATCCGCGCCGAACGATTTCAAATTAAGCGAACCCGCCCTGCCTTTCAAATCATCGGGAAAGTCAATCGTATCCGTATTGATTCCTATACCGGCGACGGCAGTAATATCCTTTGAAAAAACAAGCGTTTCGACAAGGATTCCGCAGATTTTTTTGCCGTTTAAATAAATATCGTTCGGCCACTTTATCCGGGCGGATTCGCCCGTGATGTTTTCTACAGCCTCCCTGACGGCAAGCGACGCGGCAAGCGTCAGAAACGACAGATATTTTTCACTCGACGTAAATTTATACGGAATCGAAAAATAAATTCCGCCGTTTGAATAAAAGCTCCTGCCCAGACGTCCTCTGCCTGCGGTCTGACGCTGCGCGGCGACGACGGGCATTGAATCGGAAACGTTATTTTTCAAATAAAGATTTGTCGAGTTCACGGTATCGAAAAACTCGAATTTACGTCCCGGGCAAAGCGATTCAAGACGTTTTTCGCATTCGCGCATTCTCATACCCGATATTTAATTTTAACTACGGCTTTTCTTACGCTTACGCCGTTTTTCATATCGGGGGCAATGCACGGCTTATGCGCTTCATACGGGTAAATAACGGCAAAATCGTTCTCCCCGTAAACAAACGACGAAGCGTTCGCATCCGTATCGTCCAGAAAAGCAATATCGCTCTTATCGTATTCATCGGAAACAATCTTCATTTTATCCGCATCGTCCGCGGTCACGACGTCGATACGCTCCGAGCCGGATATAACGCACTGTATATCTATCATTTCCGCGTGAGATTCGTATCTGCAGCCGTCAATCGGCTTGTTCGTATACGTATTTATATTTACGTTAACAAGTCCCGGTATCAATTCGTAATTACCGTCCCCGACGTTTTTTGCGTTCTTTAAAAATTCAAACGCCTCTCCGAATCCCTCGTGAGAGGAATAATATCTGTCCGCATTTTTCAGATTATCGATTATCATTATATCACACTTCCGTCAATCTTTTTCATTTTTCAATACTATATGTACAATCTCGGGCGGATTATTTATTCTGAACGGAAATACGCTCTGTCCGATTCCCCGGCTTACAATCATACGCGTTCCGTCCGAGGAGTATATGCCCTCGGTATATTCGGGAAAAAATCCTTGTCCCGGAGCGACAAAACCGCCGACAAACGGAAGAATAAACTGTCCGCCGTGCGCGTGTCCCGTGAACGCAAGCTGTGCGCCCGAGGCGCATATTTCATCAAAATACTCCGGACGGTGAAAAAGCATTATGTTGTACATACTGTCCTTTACAAGACCGGTCATCGTCCGCTCGATAAGAGCTCTGCGCTTATCCATATCGCCGAAAAGCTCCGGATCGGCTATTCCGATAAGATTTATTTTTCCGCCGTCCTTTTCAATAAAAACGGACTCGTTGAAAAGCTCCTTTACGCCGTATTTATCAAACGCGGCCCGCATTTTATCATACTGCTCCTCTTCCCTCGCCTCATGATTTCCGCTGACAAAATAAACGTCCGAAATTTCCGCAAGACGCGATATTATTTCAACGGAGTTTTCACACGAGGGCGGATAGGACGAAACAATATCGCCCGTTATGAATATAACGTCTGGGGCGCAGGATTTGACGCTCTCAAAAAAATCCGGACTGAGCCTTTTATAATCTGCATTATGTATATCGGAAAGATGAACTATGCTGTACGAATCAAATTCCTCCGGTATATCGCCGGACGAAACCGTAAATTCATCGATATCGAGCGTCGTGTTGGATTCGCATACGGAAATACCGGAAACGGCAGCGGCCGTCAGTACGGCAAGAAAAGCAATCGCAATCCCTCTCTTTTTCACACGCGGCCGCCTCCGACAATTTTTTTACATTAAAAATCTTAACATCCGCAATAAAAAAAGTCAAGTAATACAAACAAAATCAGCCGTTTTGCTTTAATTGTTTATTGAAATATAAGCAAATACATAATATAATAGATATCGGAGGAATTTAAAATGGACAAATACAGAGTTATAGAAGTCAAGCAAAGCGTCTTTGAGGACAATAACAGGGACGCTCAACTGCTGAGAAATTCACTCACGGAAAAAGGCGTTTACTTAATTAATTTAATGTCGTCGCCCGGCGCGGGAAAAACGACAACGCTTACAAAATTAATACCGAAGCTTTCGGAAACTCTGAAAGTCGGAGTAATGGAGGCGGACATCGACTCGTCGGTTGACGCCGAAACAATATCCGAAACGGGAGCGAAGGTAATTCAGCTTCATACCGGCGGAATGTGCCACCTCGACGCGCAGATGACAAGACAGGGCATAAACGAGCTTGACGCGGACGGACTTGACCTCGTTATACTCGAAAACGTCGGAAATCTCGTATGTCCCGCGGAGTTCGACACGGGAGCGACGCTTAACATGATGATTCTCTCCGTACCGGAAGGACACGATAAACCGCTTAAATATCCGCTCGTATTTGAGGTTTCAAACGTCTGCGTTATAAACAAAACCGACGTGCTGCCCTATTTTGATTTCGACGTAAAAAAAGTCGAGGAGTATGTAAAAATGAGGAATCCCGATATTAAATTATTCTTCATATCCGCAAAAACGGGCGAGGGAATCGGCGAACTTGCCGAATTTATAAAAGAAAAAGTTTCGGAGATTAAAAAATAATGCACGAACTGGGCATTGCGTTTCACATTTCGGACAGCGTTGAAAAAATCGCGAAGGAAAATAACGTAAAAGCCGTAAGCCGGGTAACGCTCGAGGTCGGCGAGGTTTCAACGGTAATTCCCGATTATCTTACCGACGTATGGAACTGGAACAGAAAACGCACTCAATATTTAAAGGAATGCGAGCTTAATATCGAAATTATCAGAGCCGTAACGTACTGCCGGGATTGTAAAAAGGAATATCCGACGGTAGCTTTCGGCAGGATATGCCCCTATTGCAAAAGCGAAAAAACGCATCTTGTAACGGGAAACGAAATTAATATCAAAGAAATTGAAGTTGAAGACGAGGACGACAGCGCTTAGTAATTATAAAAATTCAAACACCGCACGGCGTAAAAAAGAGAGGAGATAATCATTATGCCGGAAATGAGCAGTAAATACGTTCCAAAACATATGCACGACAAAAACCCCGACAAAAGACTGCTGAAATTCGTGCAGGGCGTCACGGACAGAGCCGACGGAAAATTAAAGGGAATTAAGACCGAAGACCCCGAATACTGGGGACTTGCGTGCATTTTCGAGGATGAGATGAGCAAGGAGGATAAGGATTATTCTCTCGATTTGCTCATTCAGATGAAAACAAGAAAAAAATATCCGTATTCCGATATGCTTAAAATGTGCCGGAACGCGAATATGGACTGCGAAACGGCGGACAGAATTTTAGATATGCTGTCCGTTTTCGGAATGCTCGAATACGACTACGGCGACCGGTATACAAAGGACGGTCCGATTCCCGGTGCGCCCAGAGGCAGAAAGGCAAGGCACTACTGGGTTCCTCTGTTCGTCCCCGGTTCTGCGGAATACACGAATATGAACACGGAGCTTATGGATAGGCATCCAGAGCTTGCAATGTTCTTTGAACGCATGACGTTCCTCCCGCTCGAAAAGGTCACCGCGATGGTTCCGCCCGGAGGCGCGGGAATCGGAATGCACGTCATCCCCGTAGAACAGGCAATATCCATGGAAAATACGACCATGGACATAGAGCATCTGTCCTACTGGCTTAAAAAATACGAGGGTCATATCGGCGCTTCGATATGCTCGTGCCGTTACGGAAGAAAACAGCTTGACGAGGGCTGCGCAGACGATTACAAAGACTGGTGCATAGGCGTGGGCGATATGGCGGACTACTGCGAAGAAACGGGCAGGGGTCATTCAATCACATATGAAGAGGCAATGGATATTTTAAAAAGAGCCGAGGATAACGGATTCGTCCATCAGGTAACGAATATCGACGGCGAAAATAAAATATTCGCAATATGCAATTGCAACGTTAAAATATGCAACGCTCTCAGAACAAGTCAGCTTTTCAACACTCCCAACATGTCGGCTTCGGCTTACAGAGCGCATGTTGACAAGTCAAAATGCGTCGCGTGCGGTCAGTGCGTCGAATACTGTCCGGCAGGCGCGCTCAAACTCGGACAGAAGCTGTGCAAAAAGGACAAAACCGAGGTCGAATATCCGAAACAGCCCCTTCCCGACGACAACAAATGGGGCAAGGACAGATGGGACGAGGACTACCGGGACAAAAACAGGATAAACTGTCACGATTCGGGCACCGCTCCGTGCAAAACGGCATGTCCGGCGCACATTGCCGTACAGGGATACCTAAAAAAGGCGGCGCAGGGCAAATACAAAGAGGCTCTCGCTCTTATAAAGAAAGAAAATCCGTTCCCCGCAGTCTGCGGGCGAATCTGCAACAGACGCTGTGAGGAAGCGTGTACAAGAGGTACGGTCGACGAAGCCGTTTCGATTGACGCGGTCAAAAAATTTATAGCCGCAAAGGATTTATCGGACGAACACCGCTATGTTCCCGAAATTGTCGTCGCTTCCAATACAGGCAGATGGAAAGAAAAAATTGCAATAATCGGCGCAGGTCCCGCGGGACTTTCGGCGGCGTTCTATCTCGCGCAGATGGGCTACTATCCCACGGTATTTGAAAAGAATGAGAAGCCCGGCGGAATGCTCACATACGGAATCCCGTCATACAAGCTCGAAAAGGACGTTATTGATGCCGAAATTGAAATTATGAAGGAAATGGGCGTCGAAATTAAATGTTCAACCGAGGTCGGAAAGGATATTACCGTAGACGAGTTGAGAAAACAGGGATATAAGGCGTTCTATATCGCAATCGGCTGTCAGGGCGGAAGATATCCGGGTATCGCAAACGAAAAAGCCGAGGGCGTTACGACGGCTGTCGAATTTTTAAAACACGCGAACACCGGCACGGTTAAATTCTCCGATGAAACCGTTGTCGTCGGCGGCGGCAACGTAGCAATCGACGCGGCAAGAGTCAGCGCAAGAAGCGGAGCGAAAAAGGTAACAATGCTCAGTCTTGAACAGAAAGACGAAATGCCCGCTTCAAATGAAGAAAAAGACGAGGCCGAACAGGACGGGGTTGAAATCAAACCCGGCTGGGGTCCCGTTGAGGTTATCGCGGAAAACGGCAGAGCGACGGGCGTTAAATTCAGAAAATGCATAAGCGTATTTGACGAAAATCATAAATTTGCCCCGAAATTCGACGACAGCGAAACGATAATCGTACCCGCCTCCAAGGTTATATTCGCAATAGGTCAGACAATCGAATGGGGTTCGCTTATCGATAATGAGAAAATCGAATTTGTACACGGAAATTATCCGAAGGCGGATTCTCTCACGTATCAGACGAAAACAGACGATATATTTGTCGGAGGCGACGTTTACACCGGTCCGAAATTCGCAATCGACGCTATCGCGGCAGGTCACGAGGCGGCGGAATCGCTTCACCGTTTCGTTCAGCACGGACATATGACGATAGGCAGAAACAGACGCAAATTTATCGCCCTTAACAAGGACGACATAAGCCTTGACTCATACGATACGGCAGGCAGACAGTACGCCCGCGGCGAGGAAAAATCAAAGAATCCGTTTAAGGATACTCACGGCACGCTTACCGAGGAGCAGGTCAAAACCGAAACCTCGAGATGCCTCGGCTGCGGAGTTACCGTTGCTGATCAAAACCGCTGTATCGGCTGCGGAATATGCACGACAAAATGCAAATTCGACGCAATTTCGCTTCGCAGGGACAAGCCTGAGGCAAGCAAAATGACCGTCGCTGAGGATAAATTCAAATACATCCTCCCCTACGCGGCAAAACGTGCGGTCAAAATCGTAAAGAAAAACATTTCAAAAAGCAATTAAAATATAAAATAATTTAACCATAACTATAAAAACCGTCCGCAATCGGCAATGCGGACGGTTTTTATAGTTTTATTTTATTGAATTTAAAAAATCAAGCGTTTTGAATCGGTACGAGGTTTGTCTTTTTATATATTCCTCGCACGATGAATAAAATTCTTCTGCCGTCTGTTCGTCCGGCTTTATCGAAAAAAGCCTGTTCATAGGGGCGTAGCAGGTGTGACGCATTGCGTCGACGGTTCTCAACGTAAGTTTTTTTGCGCCGTGCTTTCGGCAGTTTTTGCAGTAGAGAAGCCCCGAATCAAAATCAAAATACATCGGGTCGCTCTCAAATTCTCCGCACCCGGCGCACGCAACGAGGTCGGGCATATATCCGGAAAGAGATGCGAACCGCATTTCAAAAACAGACTTTAAAACAAGCGGATTGCGCTCGGGCTTCGTCATAAAATGAAGCGTGTTCAAAAGAAGCCTGAGAATATCCCTCGCCGGCGTTTCCTTCGGCGCAAGGCGAAGCGTCAGCTCGCAGAGATACTGTGCGCAGGAGAGAACCGTTATATCGTTTCTCAAGTCAAAAAAAGTCTCGCGCACGTCGCACTCGGTCAATTTAAGAGCCGAAGCTCCTTCAAAAAACGTAAATCCGCCGTACGAAAAAACGCACGAACCAGCGTGAAGCCTGCTTTTCGGTCGCCTTGCGGATTTTGCGAACGCCGAAATAACGCCCCTGTCCTCAGTCAGCAGAGATACGGCCAGATCCGATTCGCCCGCAGGGGACGCTTTTAAAACGATACCGTCCGTGGTGAACGTCATTTGCTCACGTCCTTAGTCAAGTCCGAAATTATGTATAAGCCCCTCACGGTTGCGCCAATCCTCTTTAACCTTGACCCAGCAGTGAAGATTAACCTTACAGCCGAGGAATTTTTCAAGGTCTATACGCGCACGGGTCGATATTTTTTTAAGCATTGCGCCGTTTTTACCTATTATAATTCCCTTATGCGACTCCTTTTCGCAGTAAATCGTCGCCTCGATATCGATAATTTCGCCGTCGTCGCGCTCTTTGAATTTTTCAATCGCAACAGCCGTTCCGTGCGGAATCTCGCAGTCGAGATTTTTAAGAAGCTTTTCTCTTATAATCTCGGAAGCAAGAACGCGTTCGGGCTGGTCGGTAAGCGTATCGTCGGGGAAAAAGTGCTCGCTTTCAAAAGCAAGAGCCATAAGCTCGTCCTTTAATTCGCCGAGCCCGTTTCCGTCCTTTGCGGACAGCGGAACTATCGCCTCAAATTCGTAAAGCTTTGAAAATTCAAGGATTCTCGCCATCAAATCCGTCTTTTCGGGTATTAAGTCAATCTTGTTTATCGCAAGCACCGCGGGGATTTTCTCACGCTTGAATCTGTTGATAAGCTCGGTTTCGGCAGGGCGGATCTCGCCCTTCGGCTCAACCACAAGCAAACACGCGTCAACGCCGGATATGCTCTCATCGACAGCCTGAACCATTTTTTCTCCGAGCTTCGTTTTCGGGCGGTGAAATCCCGGCGTATCCGTAAACACAAGCTGCGTTTCGTTTTCCGTCAGAACGCCCATGATTCTCGTTCTCGTTGTCTGCGGTTTGGGCGAAACTATCGCAACCTTCTGACCGAGCAGACGGTTAAGTATCGACGATTTGCCCGCGTTGGGGCATCCGACTATTGCAACAAACGCCGTTTTCGACGGCGCGGGGGATGATGTCATATATTAAAATTCTCCTGTAAATTTATTCGTCCATTGTATACGCGTTGCTGCCGGGCAAACCGAGCTGAACGAGTACTGTTTCTTCCTTTTCTCTCATTCTGACAGCTTCAAGACCGCCGTTTACATGGTCGTATCCGAGCAGATGAAGCATTGAATGAACGGTAAGGAACGCCATTTCACGCTGAAACGAGTGCTCGAACTCCTTAGCCTGCTCCTCCGCCCTCTCGACGGAAATTACAATATCGCCGAGAACCTTTGCGCCCGTCTCGGGATTTATGTCATAATTCGCAGTGCCGTCCTCCTCAACCCTGCCGAGCGGGAACGAGAGTACGTCCGTTGCGGAGTCAACATCTCTGAACTGCTTATTTAATCTGTGAATCTCCTCGTTGTCGACAAAGCGGACGCTGATTTCCGCCGAATCATGGAAATTCTCCATAATAAGCGCGGCGTTGCAGCATCTTCTTATCAGCATTCTGATGCCGGTCGGAATTTTAACCTTTTTCTGGTCATTTGAAATAATAACCTTGATTTTCTCTTTCATTTTCTTTTTTTCGTCTCCTCATGCTTTTCGTAAGCTTTTATTATATCCTGTACCAATTTATGGCGAACCACGTCTTTTTCACCGAATCTCACCGTTTCTATATCATCGACGTTTTTTAGAATCTTCAGCACCTCGATAAGCCCCGAACGCTTGCCGTCGGGCAAGTCAACCTGCGTAATGTCGCCGGTTACTACTATCCTGGAACCGAATCCGAGACGGGTAAGAAACATTTTCATCTGCTCGGGCGTCGTATTCTGAGCCTCGTCCAGAATTATAAAGCTGTCGTCAAGCGTTCTGCCGCGCATATACGCAAGCGGAGCGACCTCGATGCATCCCTTTTCCTGATATTTCTGAAAATTTTCCGCGCCGAGCATATCGAACAGCGCGTCATATAACGGTCTTAAATAAGGATCGACCTTCTGCTGAAGATCGCCCGGTAAAAATCCGAGCTTTTCGCCCGCCTCCACCGCGGGACGCGTGAGAATTATTCTCGAAACTTCCTTTGAACGAAAAGCCCTGACAGCCATCGCAACGGCAAGATACGTTTTGCCCGTACCGGCGGGTCCCACGCCGAAAACTATCGTATTATTCCTGATGCATTCAATATATTTCTTTTGTCCGAGCGTTTTCGGCTTAACGGGTCTGCCCTTCGTCGTCAGGCATATGCTTCCGCCGGAAAGCTCGCCCAATTTATCTACATTTCCCTCCTTAACGAGAGAAATGACATAACCGACGTTCTGTTCGTTAAGCGTTTCGCCGTTCGTAACAAGACTGAGCAATCCGTTTACCGCACGGGAAGCGGACATGACGTTCTCCGCCTCGCCCGAAATTTTAATCTCCCCGCCCCTGTTTACAACGGAAACGGAAAAATTCTTCTCTATTAATTTTATATTTTCGTCGAACGAGCCGAAAAGGCTGACGGCGTATTCCATTTTATCTATATCGATTACGGTTTCAAACATCCGAATAAATTTCTGTCCTTTTTATCCCTTTTTTTCTTATTATAACACTTTAATTTTTTTTGTCAATAATCAATAGAATTTTTAATAAGTTTTGTCTGAAGGCAACAAAAAATTTAATCCTCGAAAATTATACTTTGACGAACGATATTTTTATCGATCAAAACGTATTTTCCGCTTATGACGCATATGCCGTTTTCGACGGAATATGTTAGATTTCTCGACTCTATTTCGCATCCCGATACCGCATTTTTCTCATTTTTGAAATACTCGTAACCGGCAAGCAGAAGCAGACGCGGCGTGCCGAGCGGCGAATTATCCGGCTGTAAAAATAAAAATCTGTCCGTCACGCCGCCGACCGGCAGAGTAACGCCGTCCGACGTCAGCATACTTTCGGTTCGGCTCTTTTCATCGCAGTCACGCGTGATGCCGAACGGAATTTCAAGTCCGAAAAAATAAACGGAAACCCTCGTTTTCATCTCCTTTACCGAAAATCTCGGGTCGTTCTCCCCCGTGCCGACGCTCAGAAAATCATTGCGCCGTATTTCGATTCTGCCGTCGGCATTCATTCTCTTTACTCCTCCGTCCGCCCGCTCGAGAGTACCGCTTATCAAAAGCTGTCCTTTCAAAACGGCGTTTCCCTCGCTCGCCGCGCCCGCGCCCGAATAAACCTCCAGACGTGTAAGAACGCCGTCGCACCCGGCGACAATGTTTGACGGATTGTCGGACGAGTGCATATCGGGAGCCGTCACGCGCTCCCTTATCTCGATAAACGCCCGGCTTCCGACAATATTTACCGAGCACCATATAATGCCGGGATTTGTTCCGACAACGGAATCCTGAACGTAATCCACGTCTATATTATCCGCAAAAACGCCCGGTTTAACGCCGTAGGAGGCAAAAATATCGATTATCTGAGAGTCGGTAAAGGATTCGCAGCCGGAAACCGTGACGCTCCATATCATCGACGACAATATAAAAACAATCGCGCATGATATAACGGACGAAACGAGAAAAACGACACGAAAACGGTTATTGTAAATTATAACGGGCAACCCACTGCGGGTACGGACATTGACGGTCATTCCCGATTTTTCGGCGGGAATATCTATTCTTTTAAACGCCGCAAGCGACGCTTTTGCCGCTGTCACGCCGTCCGAGGCTCTTACATCCCAGAGCCTTATGCCGTTTGCGAAGCATAAATTTACAAACCGTTCCGAAAATCCGCCCTCACACGTAAATTCAACATATCCGAGCAAAAATCTTATGAGTTTTATAAGAAGCATTTTTAATCACCATCACGAAAAAGAAATATTCATAACGCCGCCCTTTATTTCAATTCTATCGTCGTCATACGAGCTTATTTCAAGCCCCTCGCCCTCGTACGTTATAACCGTTCCGTTTAAATTCAGGCGTATTCTGCCCGCGTCGTATTCGAGAACTCCGAGACAGCCCTCCGTAAGAATCTGATTTTTGCCGAAAAATTCAATATGGAACTCATTCGCGACCTGATTTACGGGCATTTGAAGCTCGTCGGCAAGAGCGCGGGTAATTTCCCCGCCTCTTTTTTTCTTTTTTTCTCTTGACATAAGCGTCCCTCCGAAAAAAATATATGCCTGATTTTCATTGATTATCACGCACGGACATAGTAATATATCGGTGATTAAAATGAAGAGAACAAAAAACATAATAAATACGGCCGTTATTCTGCTTATCGCCGCGGCAGTCACGCTCAGACCCTCGTATGCAATCCGGGGGGCGGAGCGCGGAATTTCCATGTGCTTCGATACGGTGATACCCTCTCTCTTTCTGTTCGCGGTGCTGTCCGAAACGGCGTACAGGCTCGGCGCGTTTTCCTCTGGCAGAACCGCGGCCGCGTGCGCGAATGCTTTAAACATACCCGAAACGTGCATGTGCGCCGTTATTTTTTCGTTCATAGGCGGATATCCCGTCGGCGTAAGGCTTATAAAACAGGAATTTGACAAAGGCGCGCCGGATTACGCGACCGTGCGCAGACTTATCTCATACAGCGTAAACTCCGGACCCGGATTTATAATAAACACGGTCGGTATGACGGTATTAAATTCTGTTTCATCGGGCGCGTCCGTTCTCGTTTCCGTATTTCTGTCGTCGGTTATAACGGCGTTATCGCTTGCCGTTATATCAAAAAGACAAACGGGAAAACGCCCGGAAAACAAAAAAGCCGCCGAAGGTAAAATTTCGGACAGCGTTTCATTTTCGGACGCTTTTACAGCCTCGGTTTCCAACTCCGCAACCGCAATGATATCGATATCGGCATGGATAATCCTCTTCTCCTCGCTCGAAAACGTGATTTTCTCTTTTATTGAAAACGAAAGCGTAAGATTGTACGCAAGAATGTTTCTCGAAGTCACCGACGGCGTTTCGGCGGCTCAAAAAATCGGGGGCGCGCCGATGTGCGCGGCGGCGGCTTCGTTCGGAGGGATATGCGTTTTCATGCAGCTTTTCCCCATGCTTTTAAAAATGAAAGTCCGGCTGCGCGATTATTTCATTCCGAGAATATTTAACGCGTTTCTGTCATTTACAATATGCGGTGCGCTGACGTATATTTTTCCGTCGGCGGTTGAAACGGTAAAATTCACCATACCCACCGCGTCGTTTTCGTCATACGCTATCTCAAACGCCGTTTTGCTCATAGCGTCGGGCGTTATGCTGACGGCCGACTCGCTGACGAATATAAAAATTCCCGCCAAAAGGCTCAAGTCGACATGATATGCTTGACTTTTCATTAAAATATATATAAAATTAAAAAAGAATGATCTTTCATCAATCGACGTCCGCAAACGGAGGGATCGGCAATGGGCGGAAAACTTACGAATATCAAAATAACACCGCAGTGCATGTACTGCGCACGCGGGGCTTCGGCGGCGGACAACACCGTTCTGTGCCCGAAAAAGGGAGTAATGCAGCCTTTTTCGTCATGCCGTAAATTCAAGTACGACCCGCTCAAGCGCCAGCCGGATTTTAAGGAGGACAAAATGGACTTCGACCCGGACGACTTCGTACTGTAAATAAAAAAAAGAATTTCCCGTTCTGTCGTTAAAACAGAACGGGAAATTCTTCAACAATATGTTAATATTAACGCAATACAAATAATCGGCAGACCTGAAAAAATCACATCCGGTCATAAATACGGACGCGCAGCTTCAGGCGGTACATCGAGCGTATTATTCGAACGTTTTTTTCGCATGCGCCTTTATACACTCAAACGTTTCGTCGCTGATATCGTGCTCGAGCTTGCACGCGTCCTCTCCGGCGGTTTTTTCGTCAACTCCCAGAGAAACAAATATTTTTGTCAGAAAAACATGGCGTTCGTATATGTGCGAAGCGATTTTTACAGCCTCGCCGGACAGTATTATATCCCCGTCGGGCTCGACTGTCAAAAGCCCCTGCTCCTTAAGCTTTTTTATAACGACGCTTATGGTAGGCTTTGAATAACCCATCTCCTCGGCAACGTCCACGGCGCGGACGTTGCTTTTTTTGAGCTTGAGCATATATATGGTTTCAAGATAGTTTTCGATTGATTCCCGAATCATAACAAACCTCCGGGTAAACAACAATTCACCGAGGTAAATTATTGTTTACAACTGACAGCCGGCTTCTTCAATATATTATTATTCTTTCGGCAGTCTGACGCAGAACGTCGCGCCCGCGCCGATTTTGCTTTTTACGCTGATTTTTCCGCCGCAGAGGTCAACGACGCGTTTTGCAAGGCTCAATCCAAGCCCGTTGCCCTGCGCCGTATGCGACGTATCGCCCTGATAGAATTTATCGAAAATATGACGTCTTGTATCGTCGTCCATACCGATGCCCTCGTCCGAAATTATAACCATTACGTCCGATATATCGTTTATGCATTTAACGGCAATCGTCCCGTTTTCGGGCGAAAATTTTATCGCGTTGTTTATAATATTCATCCAGACGTGCGAGAGCATATCCTCATTGAAATTATACTTAACCTCCTGCAAATCGAGGTCAAAATCAATATTTTTTCCGCTCCACTCTTTTTCAAGATAGAGTATGCATTTTCTAATCTGTTCGTCAAGATAAAATTCCGTTTTATCGGTTACTATCTGCTGATTTTCATACTTCGTAAGCAATAAAATATTTGAAGCCATGGTTGTAAGACGGCGCGACTCGGCGATAATAATATCCGCATATTCCGTGCGCTCCTCATCGGAAATTCCGGGCGTTTTCAGCTGTTTTGCAAAACCCGATATCGACACGATGGGCGTTTTAAATTCATGCGAAAAATTATTTATAAAATCGTTTCTGAACATCTCGGTGCTTCCGAGCTCGTCCGCCATTTTATTAAAGCTTCTCGACAACAGATTCATTTCCTTCGGAAATTTCGTTTCGCTGACCCTGACCGTAAAATCACCGTCGGCGATTTTCTTCGTCGCGGATATCATTTCCTTGATGGGATTCAAAAAATTCCTGCCGATAATAAAGGACAGAAACGTACCTATTATTATCGAAGCGGCAAGGGACATAAGAAGAACGCTGTACGGGCGGATACGCTCGAAAATGTGCAGATCCGTCACGTTGAGTATATACATAAGTCCCGCTATAATCGTCGCCGCGGAGGCAAGAATTATAAATACGAGGACGGAATACGCAAAACGCATGGAATGGCGTTTTTTTACTTTATAATCAAATTTAATTTTAGATTTCATTTTCCGCCTCAATATGTCGCCTTATATCCGAGTCCGCGGATGGTGACTATCTGAAAATCGGGATTATTTTTAAACTTGTCGCGCAGTCTGTTTATATGCACGTCAACCGTGCGCTCATCAGTATCCGAATCCATGTCCCATAATTCGTCCATAAGCTGCCTGCGCGTAAAAATCTTGTTTTTATACGACAAAAGCTTAAAAAGAAGCAGAAACTCTTTTTTTGGAAGTTCAATCGAGCTGTCGCCTCTCGTGACTGTCAGCGCGTCATAGTCGAGAACGGTATCTCCGATATTGAGATTATGCTCGTTGGCGATTTTTGAACGTCTTAACAGAGCACCTATGCGCAGAAGCATTTCCTCGTCGTCCACGGGCTTTACCATGTAATCGTCCGTGCCGGAGCGGAATCCCTCTTTTTTGTCGCTGACGCTCTCCTTCGCCGTGACCATGAGAATAGGAATGTTCCAATCGTTGTCGCGCAGAGTTTTCGCAAATTCATAGCCGTCCATATTCGGCATCATAACGTCAAGAATTATCAAATCGACATGAACCCTGTCGAGCTTGTCAAGCCCGTCAAGCCCGTCAATCGCGGTATACGCCTTGTAACCGTTCTGTTCGAGAACGGTTTTTGTAAGCCTGCGGGTGTTTTCGTTATCATCAACGATGAGAATATTAAACATACCGTACGCCCCCTTTAAATGAAAGGTATCATATATATATTAAGGGAATGTAAACAATAATTTACCGTATCGAAATTCAACAAATTATTACTTACACGCTGAACAGCAGCCTGCTGTAATTGGGATACGGGAAATATTCGTTCGACATACCGGTTTCGATTTCATCGGCAACGGCGCGAAGCTCCTGCATTGCGGGAAGAACCTGCGTTTTGAAATATTCCGCTTTTTCCTCATAATTTTCAACGTCATGCGCGCCTATAACGGCGTCGTTGAGCGATTCTATGCGTCTGTACGCGCCGTTCGTCAGCATGGTAAGCTTCTGCGCCGTACGTACGCAGGCGTCGTCCGAAATATCGATACCGATACTCTTTTTAAGATTCGCTGTTTCCGAAAGCGATTTTATATAATTAAACGCCCCCGGAAGAATATCCTTTTTCGCCATGTCAATCATTGTAAGAGCCTCAATATTTAAAACCTTGCAATAATTTTCAAGCATTATTTCACGCCTTGCCTCAAGCTCGACGCGGGTAAATATTTTATGTCTTGAGAAAAGCTCGACGTTTTTTTCATCGGTAAGATGCGGTATCGCGTCAGCCGAGGTTCTGTAATTGAGCAGTCCGCGCCTTTGCGCCTCCTCAATCCACGCGCCGTCGTAGCCGTTGCCGTTGAATATAATACGCTTATGCTCTTTAAACGTACGGCGTATAAGCTCGCCGACGGCGGAATCCATATCGTCACTGCCGTTTAACTCGTCGGAGAATTTCGCGAACGCGTCGGCGGCGATTGTATTTATAACAATATTCGTATCGGCAATGGAAACGGACGAACCGGGCATGCGAAATTCAAATTTATTGCCCGTAAACGCGAACGGCGACGTACGGTTTCTGTCCGTCGTGTCACGCATAAAGCTCGGAAGAGCGTCAACTCCGGTTTTCATTGCAACGCGGTTTCTTTTTTCAAAGCTGCTGTCGTCGTCGATAACGGCGTTGATAACCTCCTCGATATCATCTCCGACAAATACGGAAATGACGGCGGGCGGCGCTTCGTTCGCGCCTAAACGGTGGTCGTTTCCGGGATTGGAAACGGATATTCTCAAAAGATCCTGATAGTCGTCTACGGCTTTTAAAACAGCGGCAAGAAGCAGAAGAAACTGCCTGTTATCTCTGGGATTCTTACCGGGCTTTAAAAGATTTTCACCGTCGTCCGAGGCAAGCGACCAGTTATTGTGCTTACCGCTTCCGTTAACTCCGGCAAACGGTTTTTCATGAAGCAGACACGCAAGCGAATGCTTATCCGCAACTTTTTTCATAATCTCCATGGTAAGCTGGTTCTGGTCCGTTGCGATATTCGTAACGGTAAACACGGGAGCCAGCTCGTGCTGTGCGGGCGCGGCCTCGTTATGCTCGGTCTTTGCCAGCACGCCGACCCTCCACAGCTCACGGTTCAAATCCTTCATAAACGCCATAACTCTCGGTCTGATAGCTCCGAAATAATGGTCGTCAAGCTCCTGCCCCTTCGGAGGCTTCGCGCCGAAAAGCGTTCTGCCCGTCAGAATAAGATCGGGACGTTTATTATAAAGCTCCTTGTCTACAAGAAAATACTCCTGCTCTGCTCCGACCGTCGCAATAACGCGGTTTATATCGGTTCTGCCGATTATGTGAAGAAGTCTTAACGCCTGCTTGTTAAGCTCCTCGACAGAGCGCAGCAGCGGCGTTTTTTTATCGAGAACCTCGCCCGTATACGAACAGAAAACGGTAGGAATACACAGCGAATCATCCTTTATAAACGCATACGAGGTCGGGTCCCACGCGGTGTATCCTCTCGCCTCAAACGTGGCTCTGATTCCTCCCGACGGAAAGCTCGACGCGTCGGGTTCGCCCTTTATAAGCTCCTTGCCCGAGAACTCCATTATAATTCTGCCGTTCTCCTGCGGAGAGATAAAGCTGTCGTGCTTCTCCGCCGTTATACCCGTATTCGGCTGAAACCAGTGCGTATAGTGCGTTGCGCCTTTTTCAATCGCCCAGTCCTTCATTGCCGTCGCAACGGCGTTTGCGACATTGATATCAAGCTCTCTGCCCTCGCCTATTGTTTTTTTCAGCGAACGGTAAATGTCCCTGGGCAATCTCGCATGCATCGTTTCATCGTTAAATACAAGACTGCCGAATAATTCGGGAATATTTTCGGGCATAAATACAACTCCTTAGCAAATAATTCGCCGGCGGTCGGCGGTCAGCGGTTAAAAACCTCGTCCAAAGCCTTCTGCATATCGTCGTCATCAGACACGCATACGACAAGAATGCCGCCGTACGTTTTCACAACAGCCTTTTTAAGCCTCGGAACCTCCTGCGGTCCGTACGACGAATATCCGTCGATAAGATAATCTATATAAGCCCTTGCTTTTTCCTCTGCCTGGCTCTGTTTGCCGTCCGCGATTTTGAAAACGGCAATCTGCTGTGTGCCCGACATCGCGCACCAGCCCGCCGCGTCCGAAGCGCACGATTCCATTGAATAAGTATATAGCGGGGCGTCGCCCTGATCCTCCAGTTCGGATGAAAACTTTATCTTACTCACGGCGGAAAGCGCAAGAGCCGAAATATCGTCGGTCTCGCTCGTGCTCGCGTTTTCGGCGGAGCTTTGCGCTGCGGACTGCGTCTGCTTATCCGCGCTCTTTGTCGTTTCGTTGTTTTTACCGCTGCCCGAAACGCATCCGGCAAGCGACAGCGCAAGGCATGCCGATACAAAAATCATTGCATATTTTTTCATATTTTAATACCCCAGACTTGATTTGATATAATTTAACATAATACAGTAATAGCTTTTTCCGAAATGGATTCCGTCCGATGAGGCGGACGAGGGCAGACATCCGTTATCGTCCGCCATTGCCGACCACACGTCGAGATAAGACGCTCCCGTTTCCGAGCACATCTCACGTATCATCGCGTTCATGTTTACAATCCGCGAATTGCTGTAATTATATACGTTCTTTTCGCTTGTTTCTCTCGAAATCGGAAGAATCGAAACGACATATATTTTCGCGTCGGGCTGATATGATTTAACGGTCGATATCAGCGTTTTGTAATTTGAAATAATCCATGAATCGGAATAGCCTATCTCATTATCTCCGAACATTATAAATATATTGTCGAAGCTCTCGCCCGAATCGAACTTGCCTATTATGCTTGCGCCGTCGGAGTCCGACTCCGTAAGCGCGGTTTTTACGGTAAGTCCCACCTTTGCGTAAACGTTGGGCACAAGCCTTAAATTGCGAAGCCCCTCGAATCTCGAATTACCGAAAAACGCGGAATTGTTAAAGCACGCGTAATCGCCCTGAACGGGCGTACCCTTCACCGTCTGCGCCCCGGTCTGTGTTTGAGGCTGAGTTTGAGTCTGTGCCGCAGCCGCCGTTTCCGTTGTAGTTTCCGTTGTCGTCGTGACAGCCGTTGTCGTGACAGCCGCCGTCGTGACAGCCGTTGTTGCAACAGCCGTTGTTTCCGCTGACGTTATCTCGGTTTCCGCGCTCGAAACGGGTTCGGTAAAATCCGCCGGAGACGCTTCGGGCACAGTCGTGGTTTCGGTAATATCATACGATTTAAACTCCGTATCTACGCTGAAAACGGCGGTCGCCATTCCGACGATCACCATAACGACGATTCCGGCCGTAACCGCAAATCTCGGCTTCTTTGATTTTTTCTCTGTACTCATTTACATTTCTACTCCCATAAAATGAGCTAAAAAATAGAAGATTATGACTTTCGCATCAATTTTCGACATGAACGCGCACGGTTCGGACGGAATGCGAAAATGTCTTTCCCCGTCGGCAAACGGCGAAAAAACTCATCTTTTGTTCCTTGCACATATAATAATACAGTAAATAATTTTTTTCTGCAATACCTCATATAATAATAATTTAAAACAATTTTGTAATTATTTTATTCATTATTTATATTATTCGGGAATAAAACGAGGGACGCGCTGATTTTGCGCATCCCTCAGGGCTTATTATTTCTTTATAACCTTCAATTCGACAATCTGCTCCGGCTGAGCCTCCGTCTTGATTTTAATTTTAACATCTCCGCTCTTTCCTGCGGTTCTGACCCAAAACGCCCTGGCTCCGCCGATTAGCGAAAATTCGTCGGGTCCGATAATCTCCGCAGGTCCGTCTACGCTTACGTTAACGGCCGAATTGCAATAGGGCAGGCGGTTATTGTTCTGGTCAAGAGCCAGAATCTCGATTCTCGTTACATCGTAGGTTTCATCCTCGATAAGAGTATCGCTGTCCGCGCTTACGCTTACATGAACGGACTTGACGGCGGTACGCGTTATCGTCTTGACAAGCTCGCCGTTCTTATATCCCTCGTATGTGTATTCAACCTGCTCGTTGCCCCAGTTCGCAAAATATTTTGTAATCAAATCGTAAATTTGATTGAACGTCATTCTGCCGTGAAGGAACGCTATCGCAACCTCTATATAATGATGAGGGGGCATGATATATCCGTATTTACCCGCTGCGACAAGCGCGTTTTTAAGATATTTCGCAGTAATCGGATCAAGTCCCTCCTCCTCTTCAAGAACATTGCCGAGATAATCGACAGGCGAAACGGGAGGATGGGGAAGGTGTTTTAATTTACCGTCCTTCGGAGTAAGCGAACTTGTGTATCTGCCGTTTTTATAAACCTTAATTTCATCGCAGTTTGTAAATATATATGTCAGTCCTATAATTCCGCCGGGATAGTCGCCGATATCCATTGACGAGCTTGTTTCCATAACGGGGGATTTATCCTGCTGGGATGAAAATACGCTCGCGGCAAGCTTCGGTATTCTGAACATATCCGTTACGCCGTGATAGCAGATTCTGTCGCCGGAACCGAAGTCCTTATGAGTATTGTAATCCGCCATACACCAGCCGATTGCGCCCGAAATACGCCTGCTGCCGAACGACGCGTTCTGAACTCTCGCATGTCTTAACGCGTGCTCCGTGCGAAGCTCCTCTCTGTCAAACGTCTTGGTCGGGTACATGTGTCCGTTGTTCTCCGTAACAAGATAGGGCTTTAATCCGCATACGAGAAGCGACGGCAGAAGCGCGATTTTTCCGCCCGAATGCGAAAAATCATTATATGTGTAAACATCCTCCAAAAACGAGCTTTGAGGCATGTTTCTGACTCCGCCGGTCTGTCTTGACGGGTCTAACTTTCTCGCAAGCGCGTTCGTTTCCTTATAAAATTCGTCGCAGTCCCTGCCCTCGTTAACTCTGACGCCCCAGAGGATAACCGACGGATGGTTTCTGTCTCTTAAAATCATGCTCTCGATATTATCAAGACAGTTTTTTCTCCATTCGCCCTCGCCGAGATACTGCCAGCTCGGCATTTCCGTAAATACGAGAAGTCCTATTTCGTCGCATCTGTCGAGGAAGTGAACGGAATCGGGATAATGCGAAGTTCTGACGAGATTGCATCCCAATTTGAATTTAAGAAGATCGGCGTCCGCTCTCTGAGCCGAAGCGGGCATCGCGTAGCCGACATACGGATAACTCTGATGACGGTTGAGCCCGACTATTTTCACCGTTCTGCCGTTTAACCTGAAGCCGAAGCGGGTAAATTCGCACGTACGGAAGCCGAATCTGTATTCCGTTATATCCCCGTTGAATTTTACGCGTAACGTATAAAGATTGGGGCTGTCCAAATCCCAGAGCTTAACTCCCCCGACGCGCCATTTTATTTTCAAAATACGGGCGTCAACGCCGCATTTCTTCTCCTTGATGACCTTTTTATCGGAATCGAGCAGCTCAAGGGTCATTTCGCCCTCGGCATGACGTGAGAACGTGATATCGGCGCAAATTACCTTCTTCTCGCCGAGAACGTCCTCGGTCGTGACAAATACGTCCGAAACTCTGATATCGTCGACAATCTCCATCCATACCTCGCGGTAAATTCCGCCGTATACAAGATAGTCTACCACGTTTCCGAACGGGGGAATTTCATTTCTCTCCGTAGAATCGAGCATTACAGTTATAACATTTTCCGAGGCTAAGAAATCCGTTATATCAAAGACAAACGGCGTGTACGCGCCCTTATGCTCACCGGCGAACGAACCGTTTACGTATACCCCGGCATAAACGGCCGCGCCCTCAAAATGGAGAAGAACGCGCCTGCCCCCGTCTAATTTTTTCCTGTCGAATTTAAAATGCTTTCTGTAGCAGCTTACGAACTGATACATTTTTTCATCAAAATAATTATACGGAATTTCCTTGTTTGTATGGGGAATATCGACCGTTTCAAAATCCTTGTCGGAGTATGATTTTTTAATCATATCCTCCGAAAACGTTTCGGAGTATTTCCAGCCGAAATTAAGATTGATTTTCTCTCTCATTGTTACTCTCCTTTTTTATTATCGACAATTAATGACAAAAGCTTTTCCTTCGTATTAAGCGACGGGTTCTCGATAACGGCGTCAAGCAGTTTTTCGAGCGTTTCCCCTGTTTTTTTGCCTTTTATTCCGATTTTTTTCAATTCGCCGCCGCCGACGGCAAGGTCTTTTAACAAATACGGCTCTTTCCTGTCCGTAATATCGTAATACTGCGCGTATGCAAAGTCCGTTTGAGCGGAAATATCCCGAAATTCTTCGCTGAGCGCGCCGCGGTCGGCCGCTCTTATCTTCATGAGCCGTATGAAATTTTCACAACCCATCATATTAAGATATCTCTTAACATCGGCTCTCGTCGACGGAACGTCCATATCGTGACGCGTCACGAGAAACGTCACGGTTTCACGTATTTTATTTGAAAATCTCAAATCCTTAAGTACTTTTTCGGCAATCTCCCCGCCTACCGCCGCGTGATTTTCAAACGTCGAATCACCTTTGCCGTTTAATTTATGCGTTGAGGGCTTGCCAATATCGTGCAGAAGCATCGTAAGACGAAGAATTTCATCGTTTGAATCGATATTGTCAACGGTATGGCACGTGTGCCCCCATACCGTATACGCGTGTTTCCTGCCGAACTGCTCAAAACCGAATTCGGGTTTCAGTTCGGGAATGATAACGCCGAAAACATCGCGGTATTCCTCAAGAACGTTAAAAACGTTTTTACCGCATAATAATTTTAACAGCTCCGACGAAATGCGCTCCTTTGCGACGTTGTTTAAAAGCTCTTTATTCTTCAAAACAGCCTTTTTTGTTTCATCCTCTATCGAAAATCCGAGCGTTGACGAGAAACGGAGCGCACGCATAATTCTCAGAGCGTCCTCGTTAAAACGCCTGTCCGCGTCTCCGACGCAGCGGATAATTTTATTTTTTATATCGTCCTCTCCGCCGAACAAATCGACAAGTCCCTTTTCGCCGTTGTACGCCATTGCGTTTACCGTAAAATCACGGCGCGACAAATCTTTTTCAATATCCGACGTAAAAACGACCGAATCGGGATGACGGCAATCCGTGTAGCCGCCGTCAATTCTGTACGTCGTAATTTCGAGAGGATGAGAATCGATAACGGCAAGCACAGTTCCGTGCTTTATGCCCGCGTCAACGGTTTTAAACGGGGAAAAAAACTCCTTCGTCTTTTCCGGCTTCGCAGATGACGCAATATCCCAGTCCTGAGGTGTTTTGCCCATTAAGCTGTCGCGTACGCATCCGCCGACAACGAACGCCTCCTCCCCGTTCTCATTAATTCTAATGAGGGCTTTTTTTACGTATTCGGGTAAATTAATTTCCAAACAAATCACATCCCGGTGTTGAAAAGTTCCGAATTATCTGATATTATATATAATATATATAAATAAAAAATTTTATTGTACTGATTACGAGGTGTTTTTATGAAATGTCCGTTCTGCTCCTATGAGGAGAGCAAGGTTATAGATTCGCGCCCCACGGACGAGGGGGAGAGAATCAGGCGCAGACGCGAATGTCTTAAATGTCACAGACGTTTTACGACATATGAAATTGTTGAAAGTCTGCCCATCGTCGTCGTCAAAAAGGACAAATCACGCGAGGTATTCGACAGAAACAAGCTGATGAGCGGACTTTTAAGAGCGTGCGAGAAACGCCCTGTTCCGCTTGAAACTCTCGAAAACGCGGTTGACGAAATCGAAACGACCCTTCAGTCGTCGCTTGACAGAGAGGTTACGTCAATCCGAATCGGCGAGCTTACAATGGATAAGCTTAAAGAAATTGACGAGGTCGCCTACGTAAGATTCGCGTCCGTTTACAGACAGTTCAGGGATATAAACTCGTTTATGGACGAGCTTGCCGGACTGTTAAAAAACAAGCAGTAATTATAAATTACCGTTTACAAGCCGTTCAATTTCCGATTCATCCGAATATCCTATGCTTTTTGCCGTTTCCTCTCCGTTTTTGAATATCATTACGGTCGGAATGCTTGAAATATTATATTCGAGCGAAATTTCGGGTTCTTCGTCGACGTTCACCTTGCCTACCTTTATTTTTCCGTCGTATTTTTCGGCAATGCTTTCGATAACGGGAGCTATCATACGGCACGGACCGCACCACGAAGCCCAAAAGTCAACGAGAACGGGAATATCCGAATTAATAACCTCGGAATCAAAATTGTCCTTTGTCAGTTTAATTTCCATTTTAATTTTCCTTTCGTTATTTTGATTTATAATACAGCATGCAATGGCAGTACCCTTCAAATTCGTCGTCCGCTATCTGTTCGCGGAACTCCCTGCACATGCATTTATTGTCCTCTGTCTTTTCAAGACGGCACGGGCAGTATCCTCCGCGCCGTTTCAGTCCCTCTTTAATGAGAGCGACAGTTTCTTTGTCGGGATTAAGGGTTATTTTCACTGCAAAATCACTCCTTGCCGCCGGGGAAAAATTCTCCGCGTATTCATTGTATCACAATATTATCCGTATTTAAAGCGATAAATATTAAATTATTTTTTTGAACAATAAGAAATTATGCCGCATGACTGCAAAAAAGGGAGTATTTCACATGCATAAATCAAAAAATCCGAAAATGAAACTCGCTTCCGTTATCTCCGTCGTGTGCGTAATACTTGCGGGAGCCGTCACGGTCGGTTTGTTTTCGGCATATGACAAAATCATAACAGACAAATACGATTTTACAAATCTCGATAATATACCCGTCCCCTCTCCGGTAACGGACGAATCGCCGGAGCTTGACGTACGGCTCGATGAAATTGCCATGCACTGCGCGCAGTACGGACAGCCCGGACGGCAGCCGCTTATTCTGATACACGGAAACTCATCAAGTCATCTTGGGTTAGAGCCTGTAGCGCGTTATCTCGCAAACGATTTTACCGTTTACGCAATCGACAGCCGCTGTCACGGTCAAAGCTCCGACCCCGGCGTTATTACGTATGATTTGATGGCGCGCGATACGGCGCAGTTTATCGAAAAGCTGAATCTTGAAAAGCCTTACGTTGTCGGTCACTCCGACGGAGCGATAGTCGCTCTTACGCTTGCTTACACATACCCCGACGTACCCGGAGCCGTCGTCGCGTTCGGAGCAAATTCAAGACCCGACATGATGAAGCCGTTCTTTACGTCGGCTGTTCTGAAGTCAAATTTAAAGCGTCATGACAAACTGAACGATTTAATGCTGACCCTGCCGGACATGACGGCGGACAAGCTCGGAAAAATAATATGTCCGACGGATATCGTAATAGCGGAAAACGACATCATGTACCTGTCCGACGCGGTATTTATGCACAAAAGCATAAAATCGTCGTCGCTCGACATATTAAAAGGAGAAAATCACTCGTCGTATATGCACAACGGCGGTATAACGGCATATAAGACGGTAATAAATTTTCTGAATAAAAATTTATGAAATAAAAAATCCCGGTTTCCGGGTGTTGACAAACAGTGAGATTACGAATACAATATAAATGCGGAAATATGCCGAACAGGCGGTTTTCCGTCAGGTTTTGATTATTGAAAAACGACCGCTTACTTTTTGATGAGCGGTTATTTTTTTGGAAATAAAATTTACAGCGAAATTTGCATACCCGGAGAATAAAATGGTTTTTTCATCCCCCGTATTTCTTTTCTTTTTTCTTCCCGTAACGCTCGGCATATACTACGCCGTGCCCGCGAGAATCAAAAATTTAATACTCTTTTTAAGCGGTCTTGTGTTCTACGCATGGGGCGAGCCGGTTTATGTCCTGATTATGATTCTGTCGACGGCAATCGACTACACGGCAGGACGGATTATAGACAGATTCAATGAAAAAGCGTCTATACGGAAACTTTGCCTTATCATCAGCGTCGTAATGAATCTGAGTTTGCTGGGAGCGTTCAAATACTCCGGCTTTGTAATTGACGCAATAAATTCTCTGTTTTCCCTCTCTCTTGAAAATCCGAATCTTCCGCTGCCCATCGGAATCAGCTTTTTTACGTTCCAGTCCATGTCGTACACCATAGATCTGTACAGAGGAAACATAAAGGTTCAAAAGAGCTTTATAGACTTCGGCGCGTTTGTTACAATGTTTCCGCAGATAGTCGCAGGTCCCATAGTATTATACGAGGACGTGGAAAAGCAGTTAAGAAACAGAACAATAAATCTTCGGGCTCTTTCCGACGGAATATCGAGATTTATATGCGGACTTGCAAAAAAGGTTCTGATTGCAAACGGAATCGGAGAGCTGTGGACAAGCATAAAAAGCGCGGATTTTTCTTCCCTGCCCGCGCTTGACGCGTGGCTCGGCATACTTGCGTTTACATTACAGATTTACTTTGATTTTTCGGGATATTCGGACATGGCGATAGGCTTGGGAAAGATGATCGGCTTCGATTTCCCCGAAAATTTCAACTACCCGTATATGTCGAAAAGCATAACGGACTTCTGGCGCAGATGGCATATGACTTTGGGCGGATGGTTCAGAAGCTACGTATACATTCCGCTGGGCGGAAACAGAAAGGGCAGGGCAAAAACAATACGGAATCTGCTTATCGTATGGTTTCTGACAGGACTTTGGCACGGCGCGGGCGTAAATTTCATAATGTGGGGACTGTACTACGGTATTATATTGATACTCGAAAAATTCGTTTACGGCAGATATCTTGAAAAGCTCCCCGGCATAATAAGGCATATTTATTCGATGATAATCGTAATATTCGGCTGGGTTCTGTTCGAGCTGACGTCGATTGGCTCGATAGGCGGATTTTTCGGTTCTCTGTTCGGCGCGTCGGGCTCGTTTACGGGCGCGGACACGGGGCTTTACATTCACAATTACCTGTTCGTATTCATAATCGCAGCAATAGGATGTACAAATATCCCCGAGAGGATTTATCTGTATCTTAACGGAAAATATCCGAAATCATCCGGCGTCGCTTTTGTGATTTTACAGACTGCGGCTTTCGCCGCGGTAATTGCTTATCTTGTAAATTCGTCTTACAATCCGTTTTTGTATTTTAACTTTTAAGGAGGAATCGGGATGAACAAAATCGCGGCCGCACGAACGGCAATATTTTTCCTAATCTCGGTTTCGATTCTTTCAGGCATTGTTTTTACGCCGAAGCAGACGATAAGCTACGATGAAAACAGATATCTTGCCGAGTTTCCGAAATTAAATTTTGAAACATATAAAAACTCCGAATTTTCAACGGGATTTGAAAGCTGGGTCAGCGACCATTTCGTTTTAAGAAAGCAGTTTATCATTATAAGGAATAATATAGAAAAGCTGATCGGCAGAAAAGAGATAAGCGGAGTTTACACGACCGACGACATGATGATTTCACTGTTCAGAGCGGAAAACGACGTTTCCGCCAAAAGCGCGGAATATATGAACGCGTTCTCTGAAAACGCCGGCAGCGTTTACTGTCTTATTGCCCCGACCGCTCAGGAGATTTACGGGGACAAACTGCCGGATTATTTAAATCTTGCGTCCGAGAGCGAATATATTTCGTCTTTTTATTCAAAGCTTAATAATATAAAGACCGTCGACGTCACAAACGCCCTTGAGCAAAACGCGGACGAATATTTATATTTCAGAACCGACCACCACTGGACGACGAACGGGGCGTTTATCGCATATAACGCTCTTGCGGATGAAATGGGGCTTGAAAGGCTCGATAAAACCGACTTTGACATTGAAACCGTTTCCGACTCGTTCGAGGGGACGCTCTATTCAAAAACGCTCGACAAAAGCGTAACGCCCGATTCGATTATCCTTTATAAATACAAAACGGACGAAAATATCACCGTTGAGGACGAAAACGGCGTTTCCGATTTTTACAAATACGACGAGCTTGGCGAGAAGGATAAATATCTCTTTTTCGGCGGAGAAAACAAGGGTACGGAAACGGTGCGTTCAAACGTAAAAAACGGCAGAAGGCTTCTGCTTATCAAGGATTCGTACGCAAATTCGCTCGTTGCTTTCCTTGCGCTCAATTATGAGGAAATAACGATGCTCGATTTAAGATATGCGACCGCCTCGGTTTTGAAGTCGACAGACAAAACGCAGTATGACGATATATTATTTTTATACAACTGCGACGGTTTTTCAACGGAAACAAGTCTTTCAAAGCTGACGCTCGTTTCGTAGCGGCAGGGGCATAAAAAATTGCTTGTGTTTAATCTTTGTATATGATAAAATAATTTAAATAGTCTAAATCCGCATAAGGAGCTGTTAAAATGAGCGAACCCATCAAAATCGACTTTTCCGATAAGGGGAAGAATCATAAGTCGGCAAAGGAGGTCATAATTCCTCCCGACAAAGCCGGACTTAAAATAATTATCAATATTATTCTTACCGTTATTGTCGCAGCCGTCGTATATTACTTCATGCTGCCGGCGATAAATTTGCACAGTCCGGAGTTTTACATGTATACGGCGATTATCTTCGCGGCATATATCGGAAGCTCGTATCTCACGACGCTTGCGTTTGTCAAAACGGAGTATATGCCTTACGTCAGAAAGCATGCGATGGTTCCGATTATCGTCCTCATTGTCATAGGCGTTGTGTTCGGCATAGGATATCTTACGTCATGTCCGTTTTTCAGAGCGAAGGCGTTAAGCGGCGTTTTACAGCTTGACACGGATACGAAGTTCGAGGACAGCATTTCCGTTATCAACTCCGTAGACGATTTTCAGAATGTTCCGATGATAGACAAGGACGCGGCTTATAAACTTGCGGACAAAACGCTCGGTACTCTTGCCGGCGAAGGACTTGAGTCGCAGTTTGAGCTTGCCGACGAGTATTCGACGCAGATAAACTACAAGGGTCAGCCCTACAGAGTTTATCCCCTTGCATACGGCGATATATTCAAATGGATAACGAACACGTCCGACGGATTCCCCGGTTATATTCTTGTTAACATGAACACGCAGAACGCGTCATACGTCAAGCAGAATATCCGCTATTCTCCGACGGAGCATTTTCAGAAGAATCTCGTACGTCAGGTCAGGTTTCATTATCCGACCGCTATTATCGGCACGGCTTCGTTTGAAATCGACGATAACGGAGTACCCTACTGGATTGTTGAAATCATTGAAAAGAAAGTCGGACTTATCGGCGGAGACGACGTTAAAGGCGCGGTTTTGGTAAACGCCTCTACCGGAGAATGCAAATATTATTCAATCGAAGAGGTTGCCGCCGCAGACAGCGAAATCAAATGGATAGACCAGGTCTATGACGCGGATCTTCTTATAAAGCAGTATACGAATCTCGGTAAATACTCGTCGGGATTCTGGAACTCGATAATCGGTCAGTCGGGCGTTAAGCTGACGACCTCCGGCTTCAGCTATCTTGCGCTTAACGACGACGTTTATATGTACACGGGCGTTACAAGCGTTACAAGCGACGAATCCCTGCTCGGTTTCCTGCTTATAAACCAGCGTACAAAGAACGCGTATTTCTATTCGACATTCGGCACGGGCGAGGATACCCGCTCGATTACGGGCGCGACGGAAAATGCGGCTCAGCAGTCTGCGGAGGGCGTTGTTTCAGATAAGAAATGGACGTCTACCTTCCCGCTTCTCATAAACCTCGACGGCGAAGCGACTTATTTCATGGCGTTAAAGGATGACAACAATGTCGTTAAGTCATACGCAATGGTTAACGTTGAAAATTATAACGTCGTCGCCATCGACTCGGGCAACGGTACTCCCGACCTCGGCGCATGCATGAAGAACTACGCCTCCGTTCTTAAAACGAATAAGGACGTTACGATAGACGTCGATACCGTTTCGTCAAATCCCGAAATAAACAGTCAGACGTCAGCCGACGGAAGCACGGCGTCAAATACAAAAAAGACGGTAACGGGAACGATAACCGAAATTCTCTCACAGAACGAGAACGGAAATACGTGCTACTATATAAAAATTGACGGCGCGGATACGTACTTTATGGTATCGGCTTCAACATATCCCGAAGCTATATTCTTCAAAACGGGCGACAGCGTTGAAATTACCTGTACCGATTCGCCGGATTCGGTTTGGACTCCCGTTTCAACAATTGTAAAGAAATAAAATCGAATAAATTATAAGCGGAACAGCTTCGTAATGAAACCGTTCCGCTCTTTTTTATTCGGTATTAAAATTATTTTTTCGCGTTCATTCTGCCGCACAGGAGAATAACGATTAAAGGAACAATTACCGCCTGAGCGGCAAGACCTGTCAGACCGGTCTTAATCTGTCCTAAAACCATCGGCACGGTAAAAGGCGTTTTCGAGGAAAAAACAGCGGTAAGAGCAAGAAACGCTCCTCTGCCGAGAACCTCCGCGGTAATTACGGCGGGAAAAGCAAGGAATTTATTTTTTGCAATCGCTTTTGAAAAAAGACCGGATACAACGGCGAAAACGGTAAGCTCCGCCATCATGAACGGAAGTCTTGCGGCGGCGGGCATAGCCGAGCCGAACGCGCCCGTTATAAGGTAACTGAATAAAGGTGCGAGCAAGCCGACCCAAATACCCCAATACGGTCCGAGCAAACATCCGCCGAGCAGAACGGGCAGGTACATGGGCAGAAGCGTTACGCCCGCGCTCTCTCCGAATATCAGATGCGCAATCTGCGGAAGAACGACAGCAAGGGCGGTAACGAAAACCGCAATTCCCGATTTTACGCCGATTTTTGTCTTTAAAGATACATTTCTTTTTTCAAGTACATTTTCTATCATTTTAATTTTCTCCGTTTCCTCACCGCATGCACTGTATCCGTGCAATCGGAAAGATAAAGATGTTTTTATATATCTGACAATAATTCCTCATACGCTTCATAAGAGCGTTTAATGTCCCTAACGGCGGATTTAAGCATAGCGTTATCATAATCGATTTCATAATCGCGGAAATCCCAGGTTTCATAGTCCCCCGATTCCGTCATCATCTCAAAATCCGACCTGTTATCATGGATAATCTTTTTAATAATTTTTAAAAGCTCGCAAGCACGACATATCCGAGCTGAGCAAGCGTATAATTTGAAGATACCTCAAACACACGGTGGATTTTATTATCACAATTTTCATATACTTCTTTAAAAGTATAAACCTTCGACCCCATTTTTTTACCTCATAAGTTTTTATCATTAAATATTACGGCACTGTTCTCTTTTTCGGAACAAAAAATTTGCTCATATCGTTATTTTCATGAGCCAAAAGCGCAATTTTATTTTTCATTCCTCCTCCGTAGCCCGTCAGGCTTCCGTTTGAGCCGACGACCCTGTGACACGGGACGATAACGCAAATCGGATTCCGCCCGACCGCGCCGCCGACAGCCTGCGCCGACATTTTTTCAAGTCCTCTTTTTTCGGCGATTATCTTCGCAATATCGTTATATGTAAGAGTAAAACCGAACGGAATCGAATTCGTTATATTAACTACCTCGTCCATAAACGGCGTTAAATTCTCAATCTTATATTTCGGTATAAAATCGGGATTTTTTCCGCCGAAATATATATCGAGCCATTTACATGTTTCTTTAAAAACAGGCAGTTCTTTTTCTTCGCTGTTTTCAATGTTATTTGACGCGCCGCGTGACCCCGAAAACCGTAAACCCGTTAAATACTCCCCGTCGCCGTTCATGATTAAATCGTCAAACCCGTCCGGAGTTTCGTACATATATTTGTAAATCATAAAAGCCGCTCCCCCGATTGATTCCATTATACAGTGACAAAAACAGACCGTCAATACAAATCTGACAAATCCGAACTTTTTATAAAAAAATCCGAGATCCGCTTTTTACGAAACCCGGATTTTTTCGGACTGTTTTTTACAGCACCCTTGTTTAAAATTATTTTAAATGTTAAACGCCGGAATACGCCGAGAAACCGCCGTCGACGGGAAGTATTACGCCCGTAATAAACGACGAATATTCACTGTCCGCAAGGAAAAGCAGACCGCCGCTTAAATCGTCCGTCGTTCCGAAGCGTCCGAGAGGAGTATGGCTTATTATCTTGCGGCTTCTCTCGGTAAGAGAACCGTCGGGATTGAAAAGAAGAGTTTTATTCTGATTCGTCGAGAAAAATCCGGGAGCGATTGCGTTTACTCTTATTCCGACGGGCGCAAAGTGAACCGCCATGAACTGCGTGAAATTTGAAACCGCCGCCTTTGCCGCGGAATACGCGGGAATTTTCGTAAGCGGCTTAAAAGCGTTCATTGACGAAATATTTATAATACACGCGCCCTCTCTGCCCGCCATGTCGAGCGCGAAGGTCTGAGTTGTCAGAAGAGTACCGAGAAAATTAAGATTAAACACAAACTGTATTCCTTCGGGGTCAAGGTCAAAAAACGTCTTAACGCCCTGAGCCTTATGCTCGATATCATCCATTGTCAGGGTTTCGTTCGACGTCGTACCCTTGGGATTGTTTCCGCCCGCGCCGTTAATTAAAATATCACATGTGCCGAACGCGTTATCTACAATCTCTTTCGCTTTTTCAAGGCTTGATTTTTCGAGAACATTACACTCAACGGCAATAGCCGTACCGCCCGAAGCGTTTATTTCGTCCGAAGTTTTCCGCGCCGCGGACAAATTAAGGTCAAGAACCGCTGTTTTTACACCCTGCGAAGCAAGATCCTTTGCAAACCCGGAGCACAAAACTCCGCCCGCGCCGGTGATAACGGCTGTTTTTCCTTTAAGATTCTCATGCTTAAACATAATAAAACCTTCTTTTTTTATCTTTTTTTTAATAATAAAGTCGGAGAATTTAATTTTTCTTAAAAAAAGAAAATAAAAAAATTCAATTAATCTGCCCGCAGACCGCCGTCAACCGTTTACACGGACTGTTTATTATTCCGGGCGTTTTTTTTCTTTTAACTTGTGGATTTTACGTCAAAACAGGTACGCCGAGCGGTGAGATTAATTCATTACGGGCGTTTTTAACATCTTTTTTTAAGGGATAGGAAAAAACGTTTGGAATGGATTAATCGAACCTCAAACGGAGTTTGAGGCTTGCCCGACGGCGTACAAAAGTACGCCGAGCGGTGAGATTAATTCATTCCGGGCGTTTTTAACATCCCTTAACGTGTGGATTTTACGTCAAACGCCGTTACTCTGTTCTCGTCAAGAATTATATTCGTATGACCGAAAAGCGCGTTTTGAACAGCCTGCGCAGCAAGAGGATAGTCCACAACCCAAATCCAGACGCTGTCGCCGTGAGTTGTATACGGCTCTCTCGCATCCTCGCACGGAGCTTCCATTGAAACTATTTCAAAATCGTACCATTTGTTTAAAATCGCGGTCGTACCGAGAGTTATTATTTTGGTAACGGAGCAGTCGGTTCTTACATAAGAGCAAAGCGTTTTGACGACGCCGTCAAGCTGAGAAAGCGTAAGATCCCTGGATTTATTAATAAGAGCGGTAATAACTTTACGCTGGTTTTCCGTACGCTGAATGTCGCCGGAGGTATATATTTTTCTCATTCTCGAAAAATAAAGAGCCTGTTCGCCGTTTAAAAGCACGTTTTCGCCGACCGGAACGCTTATATTTGCATATTCGTAAATACCGTCCGCCTCTGTCTGCGTAACGTCAAGATTTACTCCGCCGACCTCGTCAATAACCTGTTCAAATGCGGTAAAATCGACGGCGGCATAATAGTCTATTTTAATCTTATAGTTATTTTCAACAGCCTCGACAAGATATTTCGGACCGCCGTTTCCGTACGCCGCGTTAATCTTTGAAGTCTTCGGACCGTACGCCGTGTCAAAATACGTATAACTGTCCCTGAAAAGAGAACAGAGCGTTATTTTATTTGTTTCGTTATTTATCGAAACTATCATCATAACGTCGGAATTTCCCGTGCTTACGCCGTCGAATGTGTCGAGCCCTATCAAAAGCACGTTCATAACGTGTTTGCTTGTCAGATGCTCTCCGCCGTTTGAATACCAGTCCTCAAGCAAATCGTTCAGATTATCGTTCTGCTGCATGGCTATCATATCGGCGGCGTTCTGACTGTTATCCTCGTCCCTGAAAAGAAATTCCTCGTTATACTCTCCCGTTACCTCGTCAATTCCGTCGTCGATATCGAGATCCTTCGTGTATCTCAATAAGAAATGCGCCGCGATAACGCCTAAAAATACAAGTATAACGATAATAACCGCTATAACTACGGATGATTTTTTTACCTTTTTCTTTGGCTTTTCTCCGCTGTTACGAGAAGAAGCCGTTTTATTAACGTCCTTTTTTTTATTATCCATAAATTTCTCCGCTGATAAAATAATCCTCACACCACGGATTATTTTTATAATCAATAATACCGGTAATTCCCGGACGCGGTTTTAAAGCAAATCCGCGTCCGGTTTTTTATTTATTAATTCTGCGGTTCGTTCCCGTCCGAAACCGTTTCGCCGTCATTTGATTCGTCATCGTCGTTTTCCGCGTTTTCTCCGCGCTCAATACACGTCATTGTTACAACTCTGCGGTCGTCCTCTATCTTCATGACGCGTACGCCCTTGGACGGACGTGAAAATACGCTTATAGAATCCGAAGGGATTCTGATTATAATACCGTCGGACGAAATCAAAATAATATCCTCGTCTCCCGTTACTATTCTGACGGCCGCTACATCGCCGTATTCCGCGGTACGGTAATTTATAAGACCCAGACCGCCTCTGTTCTGAACTCTGTAATCGGTTATCTCGCTTCGTCTGCCGTAGCCCGTTTCGCTGACGGTAAGCACATAGCGGTTTTCTTTTATAACGTCCGCTCCGGCAATTTCGTCGCCCTCTTTAAGAGTTATGGCTCTGACTCCGCGCGCCGTTCTGCCTATTACCCTTGCGTCATTTTCGTTGAAGCGGATACACATTCCCTTTCTGGTCGCAAGGAATATATCGTCCTCACCCGTTGTAGCCGAAACATGTATAAGCTCGTCGTCATCGTCAAGGGTTATTGCAATAACTCCGCTCTTTCTTATATTGCCGTAAACGGAAATTTCGCTTCTCTTTACAATACCCTTTTTAGTGAACATACAAAGATATTTTATGCTCTCGTCATGTTCTCTCGGAACTCTGATAACGGCTGTTATTTTCTCTCCGCTTTCAAGAGGAAGGATATTTACAATATTCATACCCTTGCTGATACGGCTGCCCTCGGCTATTTCGTACGCCTTGATACGGTATGTCTTTCCCTTTGAGGTAAAGAACATAACGTAGTCGTGTGTAGAACAATTTATAATTGTGTCCACAATATCGTCCTCGCGGCGCGTCATGCCCTTTATACCCTTGCCGCCTCTGCGCTGGCTCTTATATTCGTCCGCGGGCATACGCTTGATGTATCCCATTTCGGTCATTGTAAGAACGCAGTCCTCTACCGGGATAAGGTCCTCGATATCAACCTCGCCGGAAACGTTCTGAATCTCTGTTCTTCTGTCGTCTCCGAATTTATCCTTAATAACGGCAAGCTCGCTTTTTATAATTTCGAGAACCTTTTCTCTTGAAGAAAGAATTGCGCGGTACTCGTCTATTCTTGCCTTTAATTCAGCCATTTCGTCGTCTAATTTCTGTCTTTCAAGACCCGTCAGCTGTCCTAAACGCATCTGTACTATATGCGTCGCCTGAATCTCGTCAAAACCGAAGTTTTCCATAAGAGCGGTTTTGCCCTCTCCGACGCTCTTTGAAGCCTTCAGAACGGCGATAACCTCGTCGATAATATCCAAAGCCTTTATAAGAGCCTCGACAATATGCGCTCTGGCTTCCGCCTTTTTAAGTCTGAATGACGTTCTTCTCGTTATTACATTGCACTGATGGTCTATATAATATTCGAGTATCTGTTTTAAATTCAATATTTTCGGCTCGCCGTTAACAAGAGCCAGAAGTATAACGCCGAACGTGTCCTGAAGCTGAGTATACGAATACAGCTGATTTAATACAACCTGGGGATTGGCGTCCCTTTTAAGGTCGATAACCATATTCATACCCTCGCGGTTAGAGTAGTCGTTGATATCGGAAATTCCCTCTATCTTCTTATCCTTTACAAGCTCCGCTATCTTCTCGATAAGACGCGCCTTGTTAACCTGATATGGAAGCTCCGTTACAACTATCTGATATCTGTCGTGCTTTCCCTCGACTATTTCGCACCTTGCTCTGACGGTTACCTTGCCTCTGCCGGTGGCGTACGCCGCTCTTATTCCGGAATAACCCATAATAATGCCTGCCGTCGGAAAGTCGGGTCCTTTAATATGCTCCATGATCTCGGGAAGAGCAGCGTCAGGATTATCCATAACGCAGTTTATTCCGTCGATAACCTCTCTTAAATTATGAGGGGGAATATTCGTCGCCATTCCTACCGCGATACCCGACGAGCCGTTTACAAGCAGATTCGGAAATTTAGAGGGCAGAACGACGGGTTCTTTAAGTCTGTCGTCGTAGTTGGGTATAAAATCAACCGTGTCCTCGTCTATATTTGAAAGCATTTCGAGAGTCATTTTACTCATTCTCGACTCTGTATAACGGTAAGCCGCCGGAGGGTCGCCGTCGACGGAACCGAAATTTCCGTGACCGTCAACGAGCATATATCTCATTGAGAAATCCTGCGCAAGTCTTACCATTGCGTCATATACCGACGCGTCGCCGTGGGGATGGTAACGTCCGAGAACCGCGCCGACCGTGTCCGCGCACTTACGGTAACCCTTGTCGGGCATAAGTCCGTTTTCGTACATTGTATAAAGAATACGTCTGTGTACGGGCTTAAGTCCGTCCCTTACATCGGGAAGCGCACGCGACGTTATAACGGACATCGAGTAGTCGAGAAATGATTTTCTCATTTCCTTATTTATATCGACGTTTATAATTTTACCCGCGTCCGAGCTGTCGACAACAGGTATATCGTCATCTCGAACCGTAAAATTATCATTGTCGAAAATGTTATTGTTATCGTCCATTTATATTCACCGTCATTCCGTTTAAATATCGAGATTCTGAACGTATTTCGCGTTCTTTTCTATAAATTCCCGTCTTGGCTCTACCCTGTCGCCCATTAAAATCGAAAACGTTTCATCGGCTTCTATGGCGTCCTCGAGAGTTACGCGAAGCATCGTTCTCGTTTCGGGATTCATGGTAGTTTCCCAAAGCTGTTCGGAGTCCATTTCACCAAGACCCTTATAACGCTGAGTATCGCAGCCCTGACCGAGTTCGGCAAGCTTTGCGTCGCGCTCCTCGTCGGAAAAGGCATAGAAATGCTTTTTGTTTTTCGTAATTCTGTAAAGCGGCGGCTGTGCTATATAAACATAGCCGTTATCTATGAGCGGGCGCATATATCTGAAGAAAAACGTAAGAAGAAGCGTCCTGATATGCGCGCCGTCAACGTCGGCGTCCGCCATTATGACTATCTTATGATATCTTAATTTGTTAATATCGAAATCCTCGTCGATTCCCGCGCCGAGAGCCAATACGACCGGCTCCAATTTATCATTGCCGAGAACCTTATCTATACGCACCTTTTCGACGTTGAGCATTTTACCCCACAGCGGCAGAATCGCCTGGATATTTCTGTCGCGTCCGCCCTTTGCCGAGCCGCCCGCCGAATCTCCCTCAACTATGAATATTTCGGTGTTTTCGGGGTTTTTATCCGTACAGTCGGCAAGCTTTCCGGGCAGAGAATTTCCGCTCAATGCCGTCTTTCGTCTGGCAACCTCTCTCGCCTTTCTCGCCGCTTCTCTCGCTCTGGACGCTTCGAGCGACTTATTGAATATCATTCTGGCAACGGACGGATTTTCCTCAAAATACGTCGTCATTTTATCATAAAGCATTTTGGAAACTATCTGTTTAACGTCGGTATTTCCTAACTTTGCCTTGGTCTGTCCCTCAAACTGAGCCTCTGTAAGCTTAACGCTTATAACCGCGACAAGTCCTTCTCTTACGTCGTCTCCGCTCAGCTTCTTATCCGCGTCCTTTAACAGATTATATTTTTTTCCGTAATCGTTAAATACCTTCGTAAGCGCGATTTTAAAACCGTCCTCGTGCGTACCGCCGTCGGTTGTCCTTACATTATTCGCAAAACTCAAAATCGACTCGTTATATCCGTCGTTATACTGCATTGCGACCTCTGCGCTTCTGTCGCCGACAACGGCGGAAAAGTGCATGGGTTTATCCTGTATCGGAGTAAGTCCCGCGCTTTTTGTATTAAATTCGACAAAGCTCGAAATACCGCCCTCGTAGCAGTAAATTTCCTCAAACGGATTTTCATCGTCTCTTAAATCGCTCAGCGTTATTTTAAGCCCCGCGTTTAAAAACGCCTGTTCGCGCAGACGTCTTTGAAGAACGCTTAATTCATATACGGTCGTTTCCGTGAATATTTCCGGATCGGCTTTAAATCTGACAAGCGTTCCCGTTTCGTCCGTATCGCCGATTATTTCAAGCTCCGAGGCTATATTGCCGCGCATAAATTTCTGTTTATGAACATGACCGTCACGGGAAACCTCAACCTCGAACCACTCCGACAGGGCGTTTACAACGGACGAACCTACGCCGTGCAGACCGCCGGAAACCTTATATCCGCTGCCTCCGAACTTACCGCCGGCATGTAAAACCGTTAAAACGACCGTAACAGCCGGAAGTCCCTGCTGCTCGTTTATATCAACGGGGATTCCTCGTCCGTTATCCCTGACCTCTATAATATCGCCCGGGAGAATATTAACCTCGATATGAGTACAGTATCCCGCAAGAGCCTCGTCTATCGAGTTGTCGACAATTTCATATACAAGGTGATGAAGTCCTTTGGGACCGGTTGAACCGATATACATACCGGGTCTTTTTCTTACTGCCTCCAGTCCCTCCAGAACCTGAATCTGATCCGCGCCGTATTTCTCATGAACAACGGTATCCATGACCTCGGTGCCGTCAGGCTCGGTTATAATGTCGATTTTGTTTTCAAGCTCGTCCAAAAAAAACAACGTCCTTTCCTAAAAGGGAGCATTTCCCCGCGGACAATAATCAAAGTCCGCGTTTTTATATTATTTAAATATACAAATTTATGATTATATGATTTACAAGACTGACTGAAATTCCTTTTTTTCCAGTCTTTTAATCAAGGTTGACACGGCGGGCTGAGCTATATACACCCTCCTGCCGTTCTTTTTATCGTCCGTTACGGTAAACGACTTCGGCAGTTCGTCGGAAACATTTATAATAATTCCGTCTTTCTGCGCCTTATTCAGATAATCCCTCGTATTTTTCATGACGGTGGCGTTGTCGAGGTCGAATATTCCGATAATCGAATCCGTTTTGACAACCGTCGACTGTCCCAGATGAAGATACATTTACTTTAAAACCTTTCCCGACCGGATATGAAACGTTTTTCCGGAGCATAACCTCATTACGCTCGACGGTTCGCAGCACGTTATCAGAACCTGTCTGTCCTTTATATTGTTAAGAATGTAATTCTGCCTTTTTACGTCAAGCTCACTCATAACGTCGTCAAGGAGTATTACGGGCTTTTCAAGCATAAATTCCGATAATATCTCCGCCTCGCCAAGCTTCATTGCAAGAGCCGCGCTTCTCTGCTGCCCCTGCGAAGCAAAGCTTCTCGCCGAAACGGAATTTATAAGAATTTCAACGTCATCCCTGTGAGCTCCCGCCGACGCGCAGCAGAATCTCCTGTCCTCGTTTTCGCATTTTTTCAAAAGCGATATATAATAATCCTTTGTCATCTCCGCCTTTTCCGTAAATCCGAAAGGCGTTTTTATTTTATAAACAAGTTTCATTTCCTCCGTATTCGACGAAAGACCCGAGTAAATAACGGCGGTTTTATCATTAAGAGATTCGATATATTTTTTTCTTTCCGAGGCTATCATGCATGAAAATTCGGCAAGTCTGTCATTCCATATATCGAGCATTTCATAAAGCTCCGGATGATACTTCAAATCCTTTAAAAAAGAATTACGCTGTAATAATATCTTATTATATTCGCTTAAAACAGACGAATACCCGCTTTTTAACTGACACAGCGCAATATCGCAGAATTTGCGCCGTTCCGACGGCGAACCGCTGACAAGCGATAAATAAGACGGTGAAAATACGACGCTTGACAGAGAACCTATAAGCTCAGAATTTGACTTTTTTATGACGGAATTTAATTTAATCCTCTTGCTTTGAGAATAAACCAACGATATATCCTGTTCTCTCGACTGAGCGTAAAAATTAATGTTTATCTTTGAAAAATCAGAGCCGAATTTTATAAATTCCTTTTCTCTCGCCTTTCTGAAGCTCTTAAATCCTCCGCACAGCCACACCGATTCAAGAATATTTGTCTTACCCTGTCCGTTTTCTCCGAATATTATGTTTACTCCGTCGTCAAATTCAAGCCCGGCGCTTTCTATATTTCTGAAATTTTGTAATGTTAAAGACGTAACCTTCATCTTTTTTTTATTATATAAACATTATTTTCATACTCGATTTTATCGCCGTCTCTTAATTTTCTGCCTCTTTGCAGACTTATTTCGCCGTTTACGTATATTTCGCCGTCTGCAATTAAAGTCTTGGCGTGACCGCCCGTCTGCGCCGTACCGCACAGCTTGAGCGCGGAATCGAGTTTGATAAAATCCGTATCTATATATACTTCTTTTTCCTGTCGTTTTACGGCTTTTACTTTAATAACCTTCATATTTTAATCATCCGTTCAGCCTTACGGGCAGTATAAGATAGTTGTATGATTCTCCCGTTACCGGTACTATACACACCGGAGACAGAGGATTGACTATCGTCATCAAAACCTCGTCGTCCTCGCTTGCTCTGAGAGCGTCGAGAATATACCTCGCCTGAATGCCTATGCACGTTTCATCTCCGTCTATCGAAACCTCTACCCTGTCGTTTGCCGAACCGAGTGCCGTTACGGCAGAAATTCTCGCCTCGTTGTTTCTGAATTCTATTTTCAGCGGAGCTTTGAATCTGTCCGTTATTATAAGCGAAACGCGTTCCACGGATTCAATCATTTCTTTTGATTTTATTCTTATAACCGTATTTCTCTCGTTTGTAAGAATCGCCGTGTAGTTCATAAATTCGCCGTCAAGAAGCCTCGAAACTACCGTATATCCTTCGATATTAAATATAATATGCTGTCTGCCAAGTCCGATTTTTACGAAGTTATCGGTATCGGGAATAAGCTTTATAACCTCCGCAAGCGTTTTTGCCGGTACTACGAAATTGATATTTTCTCCGTTATACTCTATAAATTCTTTTCTTATTGCAAGACGGTGAGCGTCTATCGCAACGAGTTTAAGTTCGCCAGGGGAAACTTCAAATTTTATACCCCTCATAATCATTCTGATATCGTTAAGAGAAACGGAGAATATGGTTTTTTTAACCATATCTTTAAGAACGGATTGTGAAACGTTCAGTTCCCTGCCGTTTATTATCGAAGGAAGCTCCGGAAAATCTTTTGGATTTATTCCTGTCATGAAATATTCAATTTCTCCGCAGTATATTTTACATTGAAGCTTATCGTCGACCTCAAGGATAACATCCTCATAAGGTATATGCTTTATAATGTCGCAGAAGGTACGGGCGTTTATTATCACCGTTCCTTCTTCGACAACGTTGGCTTCTATTACCGTGCTGATGCCTATTTCAAGGTCGTATCCCGTCATCTTAAGTCCGTTTTCCTGAGTTTTAAAAAGTATACCCTCCAGTACGGGCATGCTTGTTTTTGTAACGACCGCTTTTTGAACATTCAGAGCGGCTTCGCACAGCACGGACGTTTTGCAAATTACTTTCATTTCGTCTCACCTGTTAAATATAATATCATTAAATATACTTTTATAGAAGCAGTTGCAGTAGGCTGTATTCAAACTGTTCAAATCTTATGAATTTCCTTATTTTTCGGTACTTTAACCCTTTTTCTTTTAAACCTTCGGTACGAACAAAACGCGTTCAAAAACAGGAGTTTTGATTTCCCTGTTTTTTACCTTTTTTTTACGGTTCAAAACTCAATGTTCAAAATCAAAACACGTTCAAAACTTTTCGGGTAAAAAAATAAGAAAAAAAACAAATTTTTATTATTTTAACGAATAAAAACGTTCCGCCGTTTTTTATCTTTCGTTTCTGAAATTGCTTATAAGAGAATGAATGCTCGACTTGTATGTCGGGTCTTTTTTTATTCTCTCCTCGACCATATCGATTGAATGCTTTATTGTGGAATGTTTTTTTCCTCCGAAATAACTTCCTATATTTTCAAGCGAAACGCCCGTGACCTCTCTTATAATATATATGGCTTCGTTTCTTGCGTTCTTTATGTTAGCGTCTCTTTTTTCGGATGTTATATCCTCTTTTGTCGTGTCGTACTTATCGGCTATTTCCTCGATTATATCCTCGACTATTGCCGATACGGGGCGAGTGTCCGCCGCTATGTCTTTTATTATATCCTGAATAAGAGCCATCGTCGGTTCGATTCCGTGAAGAGATTTCATTGCGGCTATCTTTTTTACCGTGCCCTCTATCTGTCTGATGTTGTCTTTTATTTTTTCGGCTATGTAATTTGTGATAGGCTGCGAGAGCTTAAGCCCCAGATCCTCCGCCTTTTTTATAACTATAGCCGTTCTCGTTTCGATATCGGGAGAATGAATATCCGCCGTCAGTCCGCTTTCAAAACGTGTTTTGATTCGTTCGTCAAGATTTTCTATTTCCTTGGGAGGACGGTCTGATGTGAGAACTATCTGTTTTCCGTTGTTTACCAAATCGTTAAATGTATGGAAAAACTCCTCCTGAGTTGAAACCTTCTTTTTAATAAATTGAATATCGTCTATAAAAAGAGCGTCGACTTTTCTGTATTTATCCCTGAACGCCGCCATGTCTTTATTTGTAATACAGGCGATAAATTCGTTCATAAATTTTTCACTCGTAGTGTACAGAATATTGATTCCGGGATTTCTCTTTTTAAACTGGTCGCGTATCGCAAGCATCAGATGAGTTTTTCCGAGCCCGCTTCTTCCGTATATAAACAAAGGATTATATACCGAGCCGGGAATTGACGTTGCAACTCTCCACGACGCGGCGTGCGCGTATTTGTTCGACTCCCCCACTATGAAATTATCAAACGTGTAGCTTGTCATGTAAGGAGTGAACGAGCTTTCCTCTTTGTTAAAAGTGTTTATATCCGAAGTATACTCCCTTGGCTGTTCCGGCTTTGAAGTATCCTCCTTTACCGGCTCGGGAACGCTCTGCTCCTTCTTTTTTCTGTTTTCTATTTCCGGGTCTATTTCAAAATGAATGTCTATTTCAAATCCGAGTATTTCTTCAAATGCTTTTTTGAATGTATCCGCAAATTTGTTTTTCAGTATCGAATTTCTGAAGTCGTTGCATGATATTATGGTAACAGTCCCGTCGTCGTATCTTGCGCCGGAAATTGTCATTATCCACGACTTATATGAAGTTTCGGACATCGTTGACCTGCAGTAATCGCAGACGCTGTTCCATACTTCCTCAAAAGAATCCATTAACCGTTGTCCTTTCCCTTTCGCGCCCTGTTGATTTAAAAGTATTTTTATCCGAAAATTGCGAAAAATCGTTTCGGGCGTATTAAAATCATGTTTTAGTATTCAGTTATGTTTTATTACTTTTACCGTAAAAACGTCTTATATCGCGTTTAAAACGCATTTTCATACATAGTACATTTTAACACGATTTTTATAATTAATCAATACGCATACGAATAAAATATTAAAATATAAACTTTATTTAATTTTAATATTAATTTTTTCGGCGCGTAATCCCCCCTGTTAATTTTTTTTCAATATTTATTTACTGCGGATTATTGTTTTCTTGACACTTTTATTTTGTTATGCTATCATTCATTTGAAAAATTATTATATTAAAATTGACATATATTGCCATAATGAGGTTTTTTAATGTTTATTTCACGTGAATTAATGATTTCCTCCGCTTCTTATTTCGGAGTGGATTTGAACGATAATCAGGTTGATATGTTTGATTCCTATGCACGTATGCTTCATGATTATAATGAAAAGGTTAATCTTACGGCAATTACCGACCCTGACGGCATTGTTATTAAACACTTTGCCGATTCTCTTGCTCTTTTTAAATATACGGATATACGAGATTCAATGAAAATTGCGGATGTCGGTACGGGCGCGGGTTTTCCGGGGTCCGCTTTGCTTATTGCCCGTGATACTCTTAATGTAACAATGTTTGACGCTGTCAATAAAAAGCTTGATTTTATCAGATTTGCTCTCGGTGAACTCGGACTTAACGCAGACGTTGTTCATATCAGAGCCGAAGACGCGGGCAGACGCGCAGAGTACCGTGAGAGTTTTGATATGGTTACGGCGCGCGCTGTCGCTCAGATGCGTATTTTATCCGAATATTGCGTTCCTCTTGTTAAACTCGGCGGAATTTTTGCTCCGATGAAGGGTGAAATTTCTGATGATGAAAAACAGACAGGCTTCTCCGCCCTTAATAATATAGGAATGAAATTATATGATACAGTGAGTTATAATATTCCTACCGGCGAAGCGAGAAATATATTTTTATCTAAAAAAATATCGCATACTTCTCCCAAATACCCGCGTAATTCCTCTCAAATTTCAAAAAAACCGCTTTAATCTGTTTTTTCTTCAATTTATTATATACAAAATTCCCTAAATTTTGTTCATCCGATATGTTATTATCTGTTCACGGCAGAAAAACATATCGGACTTTTTTTTCGGAGGTGTTATTGTCTTGGGTTTAAAGAAACGTAATTCGGATTGCGTCGTATATATATCGCCTTATAATATCGAACCGAATCCGTATCAGCCCCGAAAATCCTTTGATTATGAATCTCTTTATTCTCTTTCGGAGTCAATTAAATACAACGGAGTTTTACAGCCGTTGATTGTTCGGGATAAAGGAAATAATTTTTATGAGCTGATTTCAGGCGAAAGACGATTGAGAGCCTCTAAAATTGCCGGACTTGCGCTTGTTCCCTGTCTTATAAGGAATGTTAATATTACTGACAGCGCAGTGTTTGCGATTATCGAAAATTTACAGAGGCAGAATCTTAATTTCTTTGAGGAGGCTGAAGGTTTATGCAGACTTATATCCGATTTCGGTTTTACGCAATCTCAAATCGGTATTAGGCTCGGAAAAAGTCAGTCCTCCCTGTCCAATAAAATACGTCTTTTGAAAATTCCGTATGAATTCAGACAGCGTATTATTGATAATTCCCTTACTGAACGTCATGCGAGAGCATTAATTAAAATCAATGATGAGTGTATGATGAAAAATACGCTTGAATATATTATACTTAATAATCTAAACGTTTCTCAGACCGAAAAATATATTGATTCTCTTATAAATTCCGAATCCTGTATTTCAAATAAACCAAGACTTAGAATGCTTACGGATGTTCGTCTTTTTATAAATTCAATAACGCAGGCTGTTAATACTATGACGGACGCAGGTATAAACGCCGATTTAAAACGAACAGAGGACGATAATTCCATTATTTTTACCGTAACAATCGATAAATCAAAAAAGGTTTATAATTCTGTTTCATAAGCGTTTTACGCTTTTGAATAAATGCCCATATCTTTCTCTTTCACACCCACATCCGACAGAAAGAGGCGAGTCGTTTGATTCGCCTCTTTTTGTCGTTATGTTTCACGTGAAACATTTTATTTTAGAATTTCTTTAACTATCTCGGATGTATAATCGTTGAGTGATTCAAAGTCCATAGCTTCAATGTAATATGATTCAAGTCTGTCGTGAAGTTCTTTTGCTGTTTTTAAATGTCCTTCTGCCATCAGCAGAGCGTTTTTCTTTGCCTTCAACGCAGAATTAAGAGTTTCATTTTCAATTTTAATCGTTTTATTATAAAATCTCGATACATGGATTAAATTCCTGTCTGTTTTTATTTTATAATTATTATTATCTGTTATATATGCTTTTTTTATTTCGGGAAGTATAATATGTTCCGTTGTTTTGACCGGATTTAAAAATGACTTACATTTGATTATATTTCTGTGCTCTTTTTCATTAAATGATATAAGTTCATTTATCATTATTTTGGACAAAACGGAGTAGTCGTCCTTGATAACCGTTATATCCTCACACTGACTGTAAACGGATTCTCTGTAAAATATTATTCCTTCGGGTGTAAGAGCGTTAATTATTCTGTTTTTAATAACCGGAATTTTATTTATATTAATTTCACCTTCATTTTTCCTTTTTTCTCTGTATAGAAATCTTTTTAATTTATCACGGTCCGTATTTCTTAAGACTTCCCTGTTTATTTCATTTTGAATTAATTGTGCAGCTTTTAAATATCTGACGCACTTGGCATGTTCGGCTGATATTTGAGTAGAATATTTAATTATTTTATCACTGTTTTTTCTTAATGTATCCTTATTCCAGTACTCGTTTAAAGTGATAAGATTTTCCGAAGCTCCGGGAAATTTCGGTTCTAATACATGCGGAGGCGTTCCGTCCGCAATTGATATTTTTAAATCATTAAATATAACGCCGTCAAGACTGTTCGGGTCTGATGAACAATAAATTTTTTCATACTCAATATTTTTATTGTCGGCAATCTTGCAGAGGTTTTTCATTAAGGTTGACTTACCTGTTCCCGGTCCGCCTTTTATAATATACAATGTCCAACCGTCGTAAGGGTCGTATAATTCATTAAAAAGAGAAACGAAACCATCTGCGCTGTTACAGCCTAAAAAATAACTTTGTGACATTGTTAAAACTCCTTCCGAATTAATATTACATAATTATAATATTCATTATTTCCGAAAGAGTTACATGTTTCACGTGAAACAATGTTATAAATTGGTATAAAAGTTAAAATAAAACAGGAGTATTTATAAAACGGAAAATGCCATATATTATATACAATTATATATATACGCCGGAATTTAAAAAATGATTGTCAGATACAGAACCTGTGACTTCCTATTACGGTTATAACGGTTCTCGACAGCATCCATTTGTTGGAAGTTTTTGCCGGATTATAATAATAAATAGCTCCCCCGCTCGGATCCCATCCGTTAATAGCCGCCTGCGCGGCTTTTTTAGCTGTTGATGAAGGCTCAACCTTCCAGTTGCTGTCCGTCACACAGTCAAAAGCACCCTTTTGATAAATTACGCCGGAAACGGTATTCGGAAACGACGGATGCTTTACTCTGTTTAAAATTACCGCGCCGACAGCGACCTGACCCGTGTATGACTCCCCTCTTGCCTCGCCCGCGATAACTTTTGCAAGAAGATAAACGTCGTTTGAACTGTATGATGAATTTGACGAGGCGGAGGATGAATCAAGACCGAGATACAGCAGAGTTTTCGGACCTGCTATTCCGTCTGCCGTTATACCGCAGTTTTTCTGAAATTTAATTACCGCGCTTCTTGTGCCCGTCCCGTATATTCCGTCGACCGTTCCGGTATAATAACCGAGCTGTTTTAATTTTTTTTGAATGCTTCTGACCTCGTCCCCCCTGCTGCCGAGCTGAGATAGAACGCCTACTGAATTATTTTTGTATGTTTCGCCGGCGCAATGAAAAATAAAAGTCATTGTAAAAGCTAATAAAATTATAATAAAAATCTGCCATGACTTCTTTAATACGGTTTTTAATTTTACTTTCATTAAAATAAATCTCCCTTTGACTATAATGGTTACAATGATATTTTACCCTCAATTTTGGATACTACTTATATGAAAATAGTGGTTAAAATGTATGGTTTATACTATATATTGTGTAGGTAAAAAAATGTTATGGACTGTTGAAAATTTTTTTTAAAAAGGTGTTGACAATGAAAAAAAAGTGTGGTAATATATGCAAGCCGTTTGAGGA
>CAVGCY010000013.1:0-2535 GCA_963627915.1 Bacteroidaceae bacterium
AAAATAAGACACAAGGCGACATTCGTTGCCGACGGAGAGATAATAGCCGTCGTTGAATTTGAGGACGGCGCAGCGTCGATTGACGAGCCTGAAGTCCCCTCAAAGGACAGATACACGGCTTCGTGGGAGAAATATGTACTTGAGGATAAGGATATCACGATAAACGCCGAATATTCGCTTATTCCGTCCGACGGTTCGTCGCAGATTGAAACGGAAAAGACAGCCGAATACGATCCCGAAACGGGCGATACCGTGATACGGCTTACGGCTTCCTCGGACGCTAAGACCGTCATTTCAAAGACCGTCAAGGGCAAACCGCTCGATATAGTTCTCGTTGTCGACCAGTCGGGAAGTATGGAAGGAACGCGCACCGAATCCCTGAAAAAGGCAGCCGAAAACTTCATTAATACAGTCGGCAAAAACGCCGTCGAAACCGATACCGACCACAGAATCGCAATTGTCGGCTTCGCAATGGGCAAACAGTCCGCGGGCAGAGATTATCCCGCATATCTCAATTCCGGAATACTTACAACGCCGGACGGATATGTTCAGATAAACCGTCTTACTCATTCACAGACGAAAAATTCGCTCGTAAGCGTTAAGACGGACGACGGAAGCGTCAATCCCGTTCTGACAAACGCCGTAAATTCGATACAGGCTTACGGCGCGACCGCCGCGGATCTCGGACTTGAAATGGCAAACGATATATTCTCATTAAATTCAGCCGAGGGCAGAAAGAGAGTTATCGTATTTATGACCGACGGCGACCCGACATATGCGTCGAATTTCGACAGTAACGTCGCAGATACCGCAATCGAACAGGCAAAACTTGCAAAGAACGCAAACGAGGCGGTAATTTACGGACTTAATATCGAAAATTACAATTCAACAAAATCGACCGCTTTCATCGATTACGTTTCGTCGAATTATCTTGACGCTTCTTCGATGAACAATGCGGGCAAAAAATCGTCAGATAAATATTATCTCGAGGTTAAGGACGTTTCGTCGCTTTCGTCGATATTTGAAACGATAGCCGAGGAGGCTCTTGTAAATACGACCGATTTTAAGGACGTTACAATAATCGACACCGTTTCAAAATATTTCACGTTAACGACAGAGCAGGAAAAGGATTTGAAAGAATCCGCAACGGAATCTCTCGGCGTTAAATATGAGGATATTTCCGTCACGAGAAACGCGGACGGCACGACCGTTATCAGAATCGACCATATTAATCCCGTTGAAACGACCGTAAACGGAAAGACGAAATATATTGCCGATTTTTCGTTCACCGTAACGTCCAATCAGAACGCTTTAAGCAAGGGTATTTACAAGACGAATACCGAGGACGCGGGCGTTATCATGCCCGGCTCTGACGCTTATGAAAAGACGTTCCTGTCGCCGAGCGTAAGAATTTCCGAGGACCATGCCGCCGCGATATTTAATATAAACGGCGAAGTGTTCCATATAGTAAACGTGCTTGCCGGCGCGGAAATAAAAGCACCCGAATTTACGGTTGAGAGCGGATACACGTTCAGCGGATGGGATGTCCCCGAGGGCTTCACTCTCGACGGCGGATACGCGGTATTCGATTCGACCCTCACGAGAGCGCAGCACACGCTTACGTGGATAATCGACGGCGTTTCTCAGAGTGAAACGTTATTTGTCGGAGATAAAATAATCGCTCCCGACGTAAAGCTTAACTCGGAAGGTATGGAATTTATCGGCTGGGACGGCGAAGTTCCCGCCTACATGCCCGACAGCGACCTTACGTTTAATGCGAAATATGCCGACCACGAGCATAAATACGCCGTTAAATCGACAACCGAAGCAACGTGCGTTGAAAACGGCGAAACCGTATACGAGTGCGAAATCTGCTCCGATACGTACAGTGAAACGATTGAATGCACGGGACATCACAATTATTATGCGATTGTCGGTTCTGCGGCTTCGGAGGTTTCAAAGACAACGTTCAAGTGCTCAACATGCGGCGAGTATCTCAACGCCTCTCTTTCGTACAAATTCGTAAATGAAAGAACGGATTACAGAGGCAAAACGCGTGCCGTTACATACAATATGTACATGACCGACGAAACGGGCATAGAGGTTCAGCCCGACGGCTCCGTTACGATAACGGCCGTATTGAGCAATTATTATCCCGGCAGCAACGGGGATGTGTATGTCAGAAGATACAACGACGACGGCACGTACACACAGCTTCCGTGTACGGTAAAGGACGGACTTGTAACGTTTACGACCGACCACTTCTGTAATTTCGAATTTGTTATCCCGGCAGACTGCGAGGATCTCGGCAGACATGAGGATTACGACAAGGACGGCATTTGCGACAAATGCGGAAAGACGGTAACAAAAGCCGATTTGTTCAGATGCTCGATGTGTCCGCTTTACGAAAAAATGAAGGATGTTCCCGTGGTGGGTATTATCTATGCGGTTGTACATTTCTTCATACATCTGGCTGCCATGATAAGCTGGATAACCTGATTCAGGGGATGTTAAAAACGCCCGAAACGAATTAAA
>CAVGCY010000014.1:0-24590 GCA_963627915.1 Bacteroidaceae bacterium
GTCGTTACTTAATTTTAAAAAAAGGTTGACATTATTCCATGCAATGTTATATAATAACAAACTGCAAGGACTCTGAAATGAGTTTTCAATTTTTATATGCTTTTTCAGCTGTTTTATTTATCTCATGTATTTATATATGTCTGAAATTGCTAAAACAAAATCAAGAATGGAGGGTTTCAGAGATGAAAAGAACATACCAGCCCAAAAAGCGTCACCAGCAGAAGGAGCACGGTTTCCGTAAAAGAATGGCTGACAGAAACGGCCGCAAGGTGCTTGCCCGCCGCAGAGCCAAAGGCAGAAAAGTCCTTTCTTACTAAGTTTTAATCCCATTTTGTTCAAACAGGGTGAGAAACTTGTCAGAGATCACAACTTTAAAATGCAACACCGATTTCCGCCGCGCCTATATGCGGGGGAGGTCATACACGAATCCTGCGTTGGTTTTATATGTTAATAAAAACCGCGCGGGACTTTGTCGTGTAGGAATAACGACAAGCAAGAAAATCGGAAACGCCGTTGAGCGAAACCGTGCAAGACGCGTTATACGCGAGGCGTTAAGACAGCTTTATCCCGAATTTAAGGATAAAAAATACGATATTGTTTTTGTCGCAAGGACGAAAACCGTATACAAATCGAGCGTTGATATTTTAAAAACAATGCGCGCTCTTCTCGTTTCGGCGGGTATTATGGAATGAAAAAGACGGTATTAAAGCTGATTCGTTTTTATATGAGAAAAATATCTCCGCTGTTTCCCGCAAGGTGCAGATACTATCCGACATGCTCGGATTATATGTTTCAAGCCGTTGAAAAATACGGCGTTGTACGCGGGGTTTGGCTCGGAGTCAGGCGTCTTTCAAGATGCAATATACTTTTTCCCGGCGGGGTAGACCCTTTGCCGGAGCTTAAAATACGCAAAACAAAAAACAAACGCTGATACCGGCTGTATATTTTGTGCAGGCAAGCGTAATTTACCGCAGCTTCGGTACATATTTCGATATTTAAACGTGTTCGGCGTTCGGTTAGGATTTGATAAATAAATGCAGTCAATCTACAACACTATTGCCATCCCGTTCGGATGGGTGCTGAGCTTTCTTTACAGCAACATAAACAACTACCTTATTTCGCTTTTTATACTTGTGCTTATAGTCAGACTTGTTCTGCTGCCATCGTCGATAAGTCAGCAGAAGGGGTCGGCAAGACAGCTGAGGCTTCAGCCGAAGGTTAACAGAATAAGACAGAGATATACAAACGGCAATCCGAATCCGTCAAGAGAGATTCAGATGAAGATTCAGCAGGAAACCCAGGAGCTTTATCAGAAAGAGGGCTTTTCCGCGACGAGCGCGGGATGTCTGCCTTTGCTCATACAGTTTCCGGTTATGATAGGTCTTTACGGCGTTGTTTACACTCCGCTTTCAAAGGTTCTTGCTATCAAGACGGACGTTGTCAACGCGCTTGCTTCGCTTCTCTCGGTGGAGGTTACCCAGAACACGAGCAACAAGTTTGAAATCGAGCTTCTCAATAAGCTCGGAAGTATGGATATCAATTCCCTTACAAGTCTTATAAATCAAGCCGCTTCAAATGCAAACGCGGCAATTTCGGACGCGGGAAATTATGCAAGAGAGATTATAACTCTCAAGGGACAGTTTACATTTTTAGGCATAGATCTTACTCAGCAGCCGAAGGCAAGCGAATTTAATTCCCTCTGGCTCATTCCTCTTGCAGCGTTTGCGTCGGCAATGCTGACGAGTATCGTTATGTATTTAAGACAGCGCAAGACGAATCCGGAAATGGCTAAAAACCCGACTATGGGCTGTATGACGTTTATGTCTCCGCTCATGTCGCTGTGGTTCGCGTTCATGTTCCCCGCGGGCGTAGGAATCTACTGGGTTATGTCAAATATCGTTTCGTTCGTTCAGACGCTGGTTCTCAACTATTTCTATTCGCCTCAGAAGGTTACGGCGAAGCTTATGGTTACCGAAACGGTTGAACGCCGCTCCAGAGAACAGAATGTAAAGAAGCTTCTTAAGTTTAAAGAAAACGGCGATAAATAAGGCGATAAATAATTTGAATAAACAAGATTAAAAAGACCTCGGGTCTTTAGAAATAAAAGCAGGTGAAAAAGATGATCAAAGAAGCAACCGGAACAGCGGCTACCATCGATGAAGCCATTTCCAAGGCAAAAGCCGCTCTTAACGCTCCCGAGGACGCCGATGTTAAAATCGATGTCCTTGTACAGCCTCAGAAGAAGATTCTCGGACTGTTCGGCGGAAGCGACGCAAAAGTAAAGGCTTATTATGAGGCGGAGGATGAAATTCCCGCCGCGGCGGCACAGACGGCGGATGATTCCGTCGGCGCATACCTTAAAGCAATCGTTGAGGGTATGGGCGTCAAAAATGTTACAATCACGTCATCAGACAGCGGTGAGGAAAGAATCTATGAGATTAAAACCGACGATGATTACGGCGTTCTTATCGGCCGTCACGGCGAAACGCTCGATTCCGTTCAGTATCTTGTAAGACTTTTTGCAAACAAGAAAACGGATAGCGATAAGAGAGTTTCCGTTAACGTAGGCGATTACAGAGAGAAGAGAAATGAAAACCTTAAGGCTCTTGCTCAGCGCAGCGCAAATCAGGTTCTCAAGTTCGGCAGGAACGTTAAGCTCGACCCGATGAATCCGTATGAGAGAAGAATCGTACATACCGCCGTTCAGGGCATAGAGGGCGTTACGTCCCATTCCGTAGGATATGATTCTGAGAGACGAGTTATAATCACTCTTGAAGAGGGTGTAGAACCCACCGTAGCCGATAAGCGCAGATACAACGGCAGAGGCGGATATAATAAGGGGGGTTCAAGACCTCAGAGAGGCAGTTCTTCTTATCGCAGAGACGGTTCGTCATATCGCAGAGATTCCGCTCCCAAGGGTGAGCAGAGAGAGCCGAGAAGCGATTTTGTTTCGGGTTCAAGATACGGCAGGATTGAAGTTAAGAAGAATGACGAGTCCGCCGAATAATTCTTTTACATTTTAACATGATACCCAATGGCGGGGATCGGATTTTTTAAGTCCTTTCCCTGCTGTTTTTTTATGCATTTTACGGTTTATAATTATTCACAGCGCATATTTCACCGAAAAACAGGGGAGGAGAAAATATATCATTAGAACTAATGAGGAACTTTTTTAAACTGTCGGTTATCAGCTTGAAAATACTCAATTTAATGATAGAAGTCGATTATTTATCAGTAAAAAATCCGTTATATCGTTTAAACAATATTGACTTGTCCTTGTTTTTTTGGTAAAATATATATAATTTATTGCGATGCAATATCGCAAAAGGAGGAAATTGCTTTGACAGATGCAAAAACACTTGCATACATAAATATGTATGCCGTGCTGGGCACACTTGAAAATCTCTGCGCCCTCGATGAGAATGCAAGAGCTATCCTTACCAACAAAAAGCCGATTACGGTCGGTCTTTTCGTAAAGGACGGCCCGAATGCAACTATCACATTCAAGAACGGAAGATGCAGAATGGAAGGCGGAATCGGTCCGTGCGACATCAAGCTGCCCTTCTCTTCATGCGAAAAGTTTAACGGTCTTATTGACGGTACCGTTACTCCTATTCCCGCAAAGGGTCTTCAGCATATAGGCTTCCTGCTTAAGTGCTTTGTTCCCCTTACCGATCTTCTTGCAAAATATATGAGACCCGATCCCGCGGATCTTGAGGATGAAAATTTCTTCAATATCAGCACGTCTCTTATGCTTTACACGATTTCGGTAGCTATTTCTCAGATAGGCAATAACGACGAGATAGGCAGATTCTCGGCTCATCTTATCCCTGACGGAGATATCCAGCTTTCCATAGCCGGAGGCCCCGGAGCAACCATCAGAGTTAAGAATCATCACCTTGTTACCATTAAGAAGCTTCCCGAAAGCCCCAGAGCCCTTATGGAGTTCTCGAGCATGAAGCTTGCCAGAGAGCTTTTCGACGGTAAGGTCAACGCCGTCGCATGCATCGGAGCAGGCACTATTAAAATGGGCGGTATGATCAACATGGTCGATAACGTTAACAGGATTCTCGACCGCGTTGCTCTGTATCTTGCGTAAGGAGGAAACGGATAATGGCAACTAAGATTAATAAATACACAAAAAGCCATGAGCTTTTTGAAAGAGCCGTAAATGTTATCCCCTCGGGTATTTACGGACATCAGGGCCCTGCCGAGGGTCTTTGGATTCCCACGACTTCATGGCCTTTCTTTACTAAAAAGGCTAAGGATTCATATTTTTGGGATGTTGACGGCAATAAATTTATCGACTATATGTGCGGTTACGGTCCCAACGTACTCGGCTACTGCGACGATGACGTAGACGCCGCCGCCATGGAGCAGGCTAAGCTTGAAAACTGCGTTACCACTCCCTCGTACAGAATGGTTGAGATGGCTGAGCTTATGGTTGATACCGTAGCGAGCGCAGACTGGGCTTTCTTCGCAAAGAACGGCAATGATACGACCCAGGGCGCCATCATGTGCGCAAGAGCTTATACTCATAAGAAAAAGGTTATCTTTGTAAACGGTTTCTATCACGGTGTTTCTCCGTGGTGTCAGAAGGTTGACTATCCCGGTGTTATTCCCGAGGATGTCGCCAACAACCTTTACGTTGACTGGAACGATTTTGACGCACTTGAAAAGCTCGTTAACGAGAATGAGGGCGAGATTGCGGCGTTTATTTCGACTCCGTATCTTCACGGCAACTTTGCCGATAACGTTCTTCCCGCGGACGGCTACTGGCAGAAGGTTCGCAAGCTTTGCACCGACAAGGGCATTGTTCTTATCGTAGACGATGTCCGCGCCGGCTTCAGACTCGATATCGCAGGCTCCGACCATTTCTACGGATTTGAGGCTGATATGATTTGCTTCTGCAAGGCTATCGCAAACGGTTGGAACATTTCCTGTCTTTGCGGTAAGGAATTTCTTAAGAGCTCAATGAGTTCGCTTTCATATACCGGTTCTTACTGGATGAGCGCCGTTCCGTTTGCCGCAGGTATTGCCTGTATCAATAAGATGAAGGCTCTCGACACTCCCAAGATGTTCAGAGAAAAGGGTCTTAAGCTTACCGACGGTCTTAAAAAAGCCGCCGAGGAGAACGGATTCGACCTTGTTGTATCCGGTGAGCCTTCGCTGTTCTACTTGAGAATTGCAAACGACGATTCGCTGTTTTTACATCAGGACTGGATTCAGGAAATGGTACGCAGAGGCATTTATCTTGCAAGCCATCATAACCATTTCATCAACGCTTCTCTTAAAGACGAGGATATCAATCGTACTCTTGAGATTGCCGATGAGGCGTTCAAGGCTGTAAAGAAGAATCATCCGGAGTGCTTCTGATTGCAAAATAAGCCGGATTTTTAAGTAAAACATGTTTTTGATGCCGAATAACCGTTTTTCGGGCGTTTTTGCTTGACAAACGGTTATTTGTCAGTTAAAATAAAAAATGACGTAGGACAATTATTTTTGTCATGCAAATTTCACAAACGAACGGAGGACATTTATTATGCCACTTACAAAAGCGGAATGGCTCGCTCTCGAGAAAAAAGCGAACGAGCTTCGTAACCTCTGCCTCGACACTACATACTGGGCAGGAAGCGGACACATCGGCGGCGGACTCAGCGTTATGGATATTCTTACGGTGCTTTATTACAAGTATCTGAATATCAAGGTTGACGACCCCAAGTGGGACGACCGCGACAGATTTATCCTTTCAAAGGGTCATGCGGGTATCGCATATGCGCCCGTTCTCTGCGATAAGGGATTCAATGATAAGGAAATGCTCAAGACCTTCAACCTTTCCGGTTCCAAGATGGGTATGCATCTTGACTCAAACAAGGTTGTCGGCGTTGACGCTTCCACAGGCTCTCTCGGTCACGGCATGTCGATTGCGGTCGGAACGGCTCTTGCCGCAAGACTTTTAGGCAAGGATTATAAGACATATGTAGTTCTCGGAGACGGCGAATGCGACGAGGGTTCAAACTGGGAGGCGGCCATGTCTGCGGCTCATTATAAAGTAACCAACATGATAAGCTTCGTCGACCGCAACAAGTGTATGATTGACGGCAGAACCGAGGACGTTATGAAGCTTGAACCGTTCTGTGACAAATGGGCGGCTTTCGGTTTCATTGTAAAGGAAATTGACGGTAATAATATTAAAGAGCTTTGCGACGCTATCGATTTTGCTCTCGAGAATAAGACAGACAAGCCCGTAATGATCGTCTGCAACACCCTTAAGGGCTGCGGTATCGACTTTATTGAGGATAATTATCTCTGGCATTACGGTGCGTTTGACGACGAGAAATATCAGAAGGCTAAGGACGCTCTTGCAGCTTCCTACGCAAAGCGTGTTGCTCGCGCAGAAAAGGAGGGCGTTTAAGTTATGGCAGGCGGAATGACATATACTGCGGTTGAATCCGAATCCTTACAGACCGCTGAAATTTACGGTAAAGCACTTGTTGAATTGGGCGAAAAGCATCCTGAGGTTGTAGCTCTTACCGCCGACCTCGGCAAATCAACAAAAATCGGTGAGTTTCAGAAGAAATTCCCCGACAGATTTTTTAACGTCGGTATCGCAGAGCAGAACATGTTCGGCGTAGCCGCCGGTATGGCGAGAGCGGGTCTTGTACCTTTCCTTTCTACATTTTCGCAGTTCGCTTCTCTGCGTTCTGCCGACCAGCTTTCCACCGACCTTTGCTATCAGAATGTAAACGCTAAGGTTATAGCTACGCATTCGGGTACGTCTTTCGGTCAGGCAGGCTCTACGCATCACGCTATTTCGGATCTTGCCGTTACGAGATCCATTCCCAATCTTACCGTTATCTGCCCTGCAGACGGTATTGAAACATATAATGCGGTTATGGCGGCTTATGAGACTCCCGGTCCGTTCTATATCAGAATTAACCGCGGATTCGACCGTACTCTTTACAAGGACGGAAACTACGGTTTTGAAATCGGTAAGGCTGTCGAGGTTCACGAGGGTACGGATCTTACCATTATCGCATGCGGTTCCTGCGTATTTCAGGCTGTTCAGGCCGCAGACTTCCTTGATAAGGCTGACGGCTTAAAAATCAGAGTTCTCGATATGCATACCATTAAGCCCATCGACCGCGACGCTATCGTTAAGGCAGTTATGGACACAAGACGTATTATTACCGTTGAGGATCATAATACTATCGGCGGTCTTGGTTCTGCCGTCGCTGAGGTTGTCGTTGAGTCCGGCAAGGGCTGCGCGTTTAAGAAGCTCGGTATACCCGATAAGTTTGCTCCCATCGGTCTTCATGAGGATATCATGTCTGAAATGGGTATTGACGCTAACGGTATCATTGAGGCTGTCCGTGAGGTTATGCACGCAGACTTCGAGCTTGACGAAGATTGGGACGACGAGATGTAATAAGCCGATGAGGCTGTTCATTTCGTCCGGGAAAGGATTGAAATATTATGGCATCACAGGAAGCCCTTTATACTAATAAAATATTCCTCTGCGGCGCGCTTCCTCTTTTAAAGACTATCGTAGCTGACGTTCCGAGTCTTTCAAAGAAGTTCAGAGCTGTTCACTGTATTTATCAGGTAAGCGCACTTGATCCCGACGCGCCCTGCGGAAAATACGCCACTCATTTCCAGGTTAACTGCGATGAGTGGATTGTACATGCAAATAAGGTTGACCCCAAGCCCTATATAGATCTTGAGTTCAAGAGCGTAGACGCCATGAACGCGTTCTTCAAGGGTAAGATCAGCCCCGCTACTCTTCCTAAAATGAAGGGTATATGTAAGCATCCCGGCGAGTTTGTCGCATTCCTTACGGCTTTGCTTAAAATGGCAAATCTGCTCGGTATGACGACCATTCCCGAGGACGAAGCAACCAAGAGATTGCTCGTTAAGTGCTATTTCTATCTGCTGTCTACCGGTATCAGCACTCTTAATAAGATGGGTCACGAGAAGGTACACGACTGGGCTTCGAAAAGTCCCGATCGTGTTTACGCGTGGGCTGTCGAGGGCGAGCCGAGCGTTTCGGCATACCTGAGAGTTAAGGCAGGCAAGTCAAAAGCGGGCAAGGGCGAGTACAAGAGAGCAATGCCGTTCTTCACAATGAAGTTCGACTGCCTCGATTCCGCACTCGGTATACTTATGTCTATCGACGACATGCTTGAGTCTACCAGACAGGGTAAGCTCATCATGGAGGGCGCACCCGAGTTCGGCGCGCAGATAGGCGAGTATATGATGCTCGTCGGCGGACTGGCTAAATAATCGTATAATTAAACGCCGTAATCTGTTTTGGGCAGGTTACGGTGTTTTTGTGCGCTTTTGTAATTGTAAAATTATGAAATAAAATATTAATATTGACTTTTTGAGAGAAATATTATACAATAAAAAAGCCAAACTAACTTAATATCAAAAAACAGTGAAACTCTTTTTTTATTTTAAGGGTTATATTTGTGCAGTATTTTCGTAGTATTTTCTTGAAAACTATGAATTTGATAAAAATGCAGATTCTACTCAGTTTTCAGGAAAAATGCAGAACAGATATAAATTTTGTTTTCATTGTTTTTGATAGAGTTAGTTTGGCGACTATCGGAGTTTGCATTTTTTGTGCGTTTGCTTCGGTAGACGCACTTTTTGTTTTGTGGGATAAATTGTGCAGATTGATTGAGGAAGGGTATGAATAAGAGGGTATTTTCCACTCGATTTTCAACTGTAAAGATGAGGTGTTTATTTTGAAAACATTAAAAAGAATCTGCGCTGTTGCGCTCTGCATTGTTATGTGCATGTCGACGCCGGGGGTATTCTTTGTAAAATCGGCGGCAAGCGGAGAAGCGGATAGCTATACTGTACTTGCGCTTGAAGATTCAAAAATGCTATCAGGAAACGGCAAACAGCAACTGCAATCATCAGCGAAATGGATTTGCTCCAGTTTGCTCGGAGCAAACGGAACAAATAAAATTGCAATAGTAAAATACAGCAGAACAAATACAAGTATTCCTTTCACCGACAGTTATAACACTCAATTTCACAAGGAGGCGGGAAACTGCCTGTTTAAAAAAATGAATTTACAATACGGTGTGTTTTATTAGCTGAAAAGAGAAGCGGGATCGGAATAAATCCGATCCTGCTTTTTTGTATATAGTCAGGTCTTTCCTCTAAGTGCGGAATTTTCGGTTATGATTCCATCGTCTTTGCAAGTCGTGCCGAGAAACGAAGAACGCTTTCGACCTCCGAGGGTAAGACCTTTCCGTCTGAATTTATAGCCCCCGCTGATGTCGTTATGTCATCTGCGGTATCAAGTTTTGTCACTGCTGTCGTAGTTCTCGGAATATTCATAGTTTGACTTGGTCTGCTTATCGCCCATAGTTTCGGTATTATAGCTGCAGTTTTATTTTGATTCTCGTCCTGCGCTGCCGTTTAAGGCGGTATGTCTGACGGAGAATCAAAGTTGCCGGAGTTTGATATGAACGTAAGTCCTGTCATTGCGGACGAGGCGAGAAGAACCGACATGCAAAGCGGGATTATGCGTTTTTTACCGTTCTCATTGTGCTTTCACTTCCTGAGTTATTTGTGTATATCTTACTAAATTAAAAAATAATTTTCAATAGTTTCGGAATGAGTTACAAAAAATCGGTTTGAAATACATCCATAAAAGTACAAAAATAACATCGGTGAAAAATTAAGTAAATTCACCGACGTTTTTTTTATTTTAATTTGACTGTATAAACCGTTTCTTTTAACGCTTTAAATGACGTGACATTGTTTTTAAAAATTGAATCGACGGCGGGGACGACGGAATAATTTCCGTACAGTTTGATAATGCAGTCGTTTTCTGGTATCAATTCCGCCTTCTCCAAGCTGCCGTTTTTCCATTCGGCGTTTACGGTTATATTTCCTCTTGCTTTAAGTCCGGTAAACGAGCCGTCCTTCCATTCGTCCGGAAGAGCGGGGAGCAAATCGATAACAAACGAATCCTCGAGGTAAACATGACTTTGCATTAGCATTTCGCATACTCCTGCCGCCGCTCCGAAGTTGCCGTCAATCTGAAATGGGGGGTGAGCGTCGAAAAGATTAAGATAAACTCCTCCGCCCGTTTTATATTTTACGCTTTTTCCGTTCTCTCCGACAGGGGAGAGCAGTCTTTTAATCAGCTTCAACGCTCTGTTTCCGTCGCGAAGACGCGCCCAAAAGTTAATTTTCCATGCAAGGCTCCAGCCCGTACCGTCGTCGCCCCGTATTTCAAGACTTTTTCTGCACGCCGAGGCAAGCTCTTCCGATTCGAGTACGTTAATCATGCTGCCAGGATGAAGTCCGTACAGATGCGAAACGTGGCGGTGATGAATTTCGGGAGCGTTCATGTCCCAGTCGCCGTACCATTCGCACAGCTGTCCCTCTTTACCGATATGGAGTTTTTTAAGCCTGCTTTTTAAATTTTCAAGTTTTGAACGAAGCTCCGCGTCCGTATTAAGAATTTCGGAAATGCGAATCATATCCGTAAAATTATCGTAAAGTATTTCGATATCCATGGTATTGCCCTTACAGACCCAGCCCTCAAGACCGCCGTCTGTTCTGAACGAGTTTTCGGGCGACGTTGACGGATTTGTTATTAAGCTTGTGTCGGAATCCTCATAAAGCAAGGCGATATTGAACAGGCAGTTTTCCCTGATTACCGGATAGAAACGCTCCAATAATTTATTATCGGACGTGTAGTTATAATATTCAACGAGGTGGCGGCACAGCCATGCTCCTCCGAGCGGATACTGTGACCAGCCGCCGCCCCAGCCGGGCGATGTCCACAGCCACGGTGACGTTATTGTATATAAAGTCCATCCCTCTGCGTCATAATACGCTTTAGCTGTTTTTCTTCCGTTTTCGGGCAGTGCGCATATGAGCTTTGCAAACGGCTCGGTAAGCTCTGCAAGACCGAGCGGTCCGGCAGGCCAGTAGTTCATCTGAACATTTATATTGGTATGATAATCGCTGTGCCACGGCGGATCGTATTCATTGCACCATATGCCCTGTAAATTTGCGGGCAGTGCGTTATTCGGGCGTGAGGAGGAGATCAGCAGATACTTTCCGTAGTTGAAAAATAATTCGCAAAGCGCGGGTGAAGCTCCGTTTTTGTCGGAATCGGTTAATAATTCGTCAATCGGTCTTTCATCGTCTTCGCTTATCGAAACCGACGACACATTATAATATTTTGCGTATTCCTTTATGTGACGGGCAAGCAATTCGTCATAGGAATACACTGAAGCGCTGTTCAGTATCGTTTCGCATTTTTTAACGGGGTCTTCGCCTTTGAAATTCTTCGACTGATTCAGAATATAATCCGTTGCCGCCGTGAAAATAACGACAGCGTTATCCGATTCTTTTATTTCGATATGTTCTTCGCGGGATGTAATTTCTCCGCCGTTAGCGACGATTCTGCACGCTCCCGCAAATTTTAAATGGGTCTTGTCATTATCGCAGCAGCCGTAAAATAAAAATCCCGAATCCGTATATCTGATTTCGGTAATATCGAGGCGGTCAAACGTTATTTTTAAATTAAGTGTTCCTTTTTTTGACGATTCAAATTTAAAAACAATAACGTCGTCGGCGTTAGAGGCAAACGTATATCTGTTAAACGTACAGTCATTATAAACGAATGAATCGGAGTATACCGCGTCGGAAAGACTGAGTCGGCGGATATAGTTTTTGTATTCCGAATCGGGGATATCGGACTCGAAAATAATATCTCCAAGCGTTTGATACGAGCACGAGTACGCGCCTTCAAAACCGCCCCCGAAGTTTGTAAAATGAGTATCAAGCATATTCTGCGCTTTTTTATAATCGCCGTCGTTTATTGATTCTCTCAGTTCTTGCAGATGCTTGTGCGCGTCGGGTCTGTCGGCGTTCTTAAACGGAGATGAGCTCCAAAGCGATACCTCGTTTAAATTGCATATGTTTTTATTTATCCCGCCCGGTATCATAGCTCCGAGACGTCCGCTCCCGACAGGCAGACAGTCTGTCCATTTATCGGCGGGGGATCGATATTTTAAAAAGGAATTGTTCATATTGCACTCCCCAATAATCATATGGCATATGAGAGTTGAACGTAACAAGGTTCAACCCTCATATACTATAGTATATTTTAAGTCGTTATAAATGTAAAGACGTTTTCTTATATTATAACTGTTATTTTATAAAACAAACGCGGACGCAAACATGATGTCTGCGTCCGCCCGGTTATCTGTTCATTCGGTATAACGAAATGATTAAATTACCTTATTTTGCTCTCTGGTCAAGAGATTCCTCTGTGTCGAGTTTTGCGGAAACTCTGAGGATTGCTCTTGCTTCTTTTGCGGTAATCTTTCCATCGCCGTTAAGGTCGCCGGCTTTGAGCAAAGCGTCGGTGAGCTCTTCAAGCTTTGCGGAAATTCTAAGAGCAAGTCTTGCGTCTTTTGCGGTAATCTTGCCGTTGCCGTCAAGATCTCCTAATTTTACGCTTGAAGTATCCTCGGTTGTTTCCTCGGTGGGAGCTTCCGTGGGAGCTTCCGTGGGAGCAACGGTAACCTTGTCCGTAGTGGGCTTTGTCGGCTTCTCTGTTGTAGTTTCGGTCGGCTTTTCCGTTGTAGTTTCGGTCGGTTTTTCCGTTGTTGTTTCAGTCGGTTTTTCCGTTGTTGTTTCAGTCGAAGCCTCCGTTGTTGTTTCAGTCGGAGCTTCGGTTGACTCTTCTTCTCCGCCGCCTGCGGGAAGAATCTCGGTTATATGATAGAATTTATCATTCTTACCGGTCTGATAAACGCAGCCTTCCTTATCCTTTGTTGCGTCGATGGTGACGTCCTTGCCGTCAAGCGTTGCGTCATACTCGAAAAGTGAGAATACAAGATTTTCAACCATATCGAGTACGGAAGCGATGAGAGGCTGATTGAAGGGATTGTCTTCGTTATTGTTTACGTTGAGAACGTCAACAACGCCGGAGATGTCAAACTTGAGAATGCTCTTAAGGAGCTTTTCGATAACGAGAGTTTCGCTGTCTGCGTCAAAGATCGTATCGCCTGCGCATCCGTTGAGGAACGAGAGGGGAAGGAGATCGTTGAGAACTACGTTAACCTTGTAGAATGCGCCGAAGAAATCGGTTTTACCGCGCTCTGCGGAAAGCTCGTCTGCGATTGCGGGAAGTCCCTTAATGAAGTTAATACCCCAGTCGGCAACCTCGTCAAGGAAGTCTCTCCATGTCCATCCGGCGTTTTTATACTCTGTAACCTGTTCGGGAGTGAGTACGAAATAGGTGGACTTGCTGTTTCTGTTAAGCGCATATACGCCTACGTCAACGCCCATGGTGAGAATTCTGTCTATCCATTCGTCGTCGGAAAGATTTGTATAAACCTTGCCGTCCTTGTCAAATACGAGATCCTTATAGGTATCGAAGTTAGCCTTGAAATCAGCGTATTTATTATCCGTGTTGTTCATTACGAACTTATCAATGGCCGTATATGCCGCCCAGCCTGCGGTCTGTCCGAGAGTGGTAACCTCAGTCGGAGCGTTTGAGCCGAACCACTGCGGGAAGAAGAGGTCAAGAATTTTAACCACAAGCTCGTTAAGAGAATAGCTGTTAAGATTTGCCTTGATTGATTTGAAATCGAGTCCCTGGAAATTGTCTGGTACTTTTGAAAGGATGCAGCGAATTGCATTTTCAAGGTTAGCCTGAAGCTTATCGTTTCCGCCGTCAACGAGTTTCATCTCGGCTACGGCTTCTTTTGTGAATACTTCCTGGCAGAAGCCTACAAGGATAGTATTAATCTTCGAGAAAATGCCGTCCTTTGCGATACCGTCGAGATTGAATGTATCAACCTTAACCTCGTAATCCCAGTTAATCATATCGTTAAGGAATGTGAAGTTGGGGTCGGTAACTACGTCGTTTTTAAGCCAGTTTCTGAACTGTCCGTTGATAGGCTCGAGAGCGTACTTGGTGATAGCGTCGCCCGCATATTTGTCAAGAAGCTCATAGAATGTCAAGCCTGCCGCCGCGTTTGCTTCGGCTTTATCAACCTTGCCGTCCTTAAGAAGGTTGATGAGCGCGCATGCGAGAAGCTCGTCCGCGGTGTAGCCTTCCTTTGCATAATCGGAATCGGCGTAAGCAATCTCGTTGCCCTCCGCGTCCTTGAGAGGAGCGAGGTCATAGATGTAACCCTTGATGGTTGCGGGGAGATTCTTCATTGTGTTGTTAATATCGTCAACTTTAACAAAACTCTCAAGAGCGCCTAAGGAGATATTACCCTTTATAAGCTTATTTATAACATTAACCTGTGCGGAATCCGCAATCCAGCCGATAAGAGCCTTTACAATCTGAAGATTTGAGAATCCGTTTTTGGTAGTAACTACCTTGCCGTCGGATTTAAGAGTGGCAACCTTAAGTGATTTTAAATCGCCGAGCGTCAGCGTAAGAGCCTTGTTGCTGCAAATACCCTCAAGAGTTTCCATTACTCCGTCGACTGTTTTGAGCGAAGCCTTTGTTCCGAGGAGTTTAATAAGACCGTCTGGAATGTCCTTTGTCCACTCGGGGAGATTGGCGTTAAGCCAATTGACAAGGATGTCTGCAAGCTGTTCGTCGGTAGCTTCGTAAAGATTCGTATCGCCGACCGCGCTTTTAAGCGATTCGTCGTCCACGAACATAAATACCAGGCTGAGGATAGTGCCGATATCCTGATCCTTTCTTGAATCAAGATCCTTAATCAGTCTGTCCGCGAGAACAACAAGGTTGTCGTTCGAGATAAACTGCTCTGCCGTGCGATCATCAGCGAAAGCTGTCAGCGGAATCATGGTGAACACCATAACCGCCGCAATGAAAATGCTGAGGATCTTCTTTGTAGTTTTCATAGAAAAACCAATCCTTTCCTGACCGGCTCCCTGCAATATATAAAGGAAACGGCCTGTGTTTAAAGCGCGCGCCGATAAGCCGGAATTTAACGGAATTTGAACGCTTTGCTTTATATACAGGATAAAATAAATTATGAAAAAAGTCAATACGTATAAAAGATATAAATCCTGACAAAGAAAAATTTGGCGAATTGAACAAAGCGGTTTGCGAATTTTTGTAAAATGTTGAGAGAATGTTGCGAAAATATGAGCAAAAATGGCAGATTTGTTGCCTGTGAATGGAAAAGGCTTGTTTATTGTTCATGTTGCACAAAAATTAAAAAATGAAGTGTAAAGCAAAATAGCCTTACATTTGAAATGTTAAAAAAATTTTATTTAAAATGCACAAACATATGTTGTAATCCCTTATGTGCAAACGAGCTGCGGAGCATGACAATCCTGAAAATCAGTGAAAAATTAACGTGTAATGTTACTTCGCTTTACAAATGATGTGTAAAAATACCGTCTATAATTCAAAATGCGAAATAAAAAATTAAATGTAAAAAAACATGATAAATTCCGTCTTTCCTCGTTTCGGACAGTCGGAATTGCGATAATGTTGTTGTTTGTCACATAAGAAAAAGCCGTATTATACTTCGTTTTGGTAAAGATAACAAAACTCTCCTCATGCAAAACGATTCGTTAAAAATGTGCATTGAAAGAGGCATGAAAATAGAATATAATCAACATGTCATCACACGGAGGGACGAAAATATGAACTCACTTCAAAAAAGGATTCTCAAGGACGGCAAGGTATTGGACGGCGATATATTAAAGGTCGACAGTTTCCTTAATCATCAGATAGACGTAAGCCTTCTTGAGGATATGGGCAGGGATTTTTACGAGCTTTTTAAAGATTGTAATATTAATAAAATCCTTACTGTTGAAGCTTCGGGCATTGCGATTGCATGCTTTGCGGCTCAGAGGTTCAATGTTCCCGTTGTTTTTGCGAAGAAAGGCTATCATAAAAACGTAGGAAACGACGTTTATACCGCGGAGGTTTTTTCGTTTACAAAAGGAACGTCTTACACGGTATCGGTTTCCAAGGCATACCTTAATAAAAGCGACAGAATCCTTGTGATAGACGATTTTCTTGCAAACGGACAGGCCGTTTTGGGGCTTAAAAAAATTATTGCCGACGCGGGCGCGGAGCTTTGCGGATGCGGTATAGCGATTGAAAAAGGATTCCAGAAGGGCGGGGCGGAGCTTCGCGAGGCGGGAATCGACGTTAAGTCTTTAGCGATAGTCGAATCTATGGATAACGGTAAAATCGTTTTCAGGGATGAGAATTAAATATCGTTGAGAATAAAAAATATTTTTTCGGAGGAAAAAACATGAAAAAGTTCAGCAAAGTAATTGCAGTTGTTCTTGCCCTTGTTCTTGCTGTTTGCGCATTTGCCGCATGCACCAAGAGCGACGACAAAGAGACCGCGGCAGGTGAGGATTCATCCAATAAGGCGGCGGCTTCCGACGTTGATTACAGCAAGGTCAAGTTCGGTCTTATCTGTCTTCACGACGAGAACTCAACCTATGACAACAACTTCATCCAGGCTCTTAAAGAGGTACAGTCGGAGCTCGGACTTTCCAACGACCAGGTTCTTATTAAAACCAATATCGGCGAGGACGATTCCTGCTACAGCGCAGCCGCTGAGCTTGCGGACGCAGGCTGCAACGTTATCTTTGCAGACAGCTTCGGTCATGAAACTTATGTTCTTCAGGCCGCTAAGGAGTTCCCGGACGTACAGTTCTGCCACGCTACCGGTACTCAGGCAAGACTTGCAAATCAGTCTAACTTCCACAACGCTTTCGCTTCTATCTATGAGGGCAGATATCTTGCGGGTGTAGCCGCAGGTATGAAGCTCAACGAGATGATCGAACAGGGTAAGATTACCGCAGATAATGCTGTTATGGGTTATGTCGGAGCTTTCGATTACGCTGAGGTTGTTTCCGGATTTACATCTTTCTATCTCGGTGCAAAATCTGTTTGTCCCTCTGTTACCATGAAGGTTACATACACGAACTCCTGGTTCGATATCGCTCTCGAGCGTGAGGCCGCTCTTTCTCTTATCGACGCAGGCTGCGTACTTATCAGCCAGCATGCGGACTCCGAGGGCGCACCCAAGGCTTGCGAGGAGAAGGGTGTTCCCAACGTAGCTTATAACGTTGACACCACTTCAATGGGACCGAACACGGCTATCATTTCTTCAAAGATTAACTGGGCTCCCTACTTCAAGCTCGTTATTAACGCAATCGCAAAGGGAGAGACTTTCGCAACAGACTGGATCGGCGATATCTCCACAGGTTCCGTTGAGCTTACAAAGCTTAACGAAACAGCCGCCGCAGAAGGCACTCAGGCTAAGCTTGACGAGGTTAAGGCAAAGCTTGTTTCCGGCGAAACAAAGGTATTTGATACTTCAACCTTCACCTATGAAGGCAAACAGCTTACAGAGTATCTTGCGGACGTTGACGGCGACTTCAAGGGCGAAACAAACGTTATCGAGAACGGTGAGTTCGAGGAGTCAAACGACAAGTTCCGCTCCGCTCCTTACTTCGATATCAAGTACATCGACGGTATCAGCGCAAAATAATTAAATTGTCGGCTCAGGGCGAAGCGTTCGCTTCGCCCGAGTTTTGTTTTTAAATTTGTTTTTTTGAAAAGAATGCAAACGGCGTTTGTCTTGTTTTCAAAAAAAGAAACGGAGGTATATACGGTGAGCAAGCCTGCAATCGAGCTTAGAAATATTTCAAAAACCTTCGGCAGTATTCTTGCCAACAAAAATGTCAATCTTACCGTTGAGCGCGGCGAGATTCTTTCTCTTTTAGGAGAGAACGGCAGCGGAAAAACCACGCTGATGAATATGATATCGGGTATCTATTTTCCTGACGACGGACAGATTTTCATAGACGGCGAGGAGGTTGTAATCCGTTCGCCCAAGGACGCATTCGATCATAAGATAGGAATGATTCATCAGCATTTTAAACTCGTCGATATATTTACGGCGGCTGAAAATATCGTTCTCGGACTTAAGGAAGAGGGCAAATACAATATTAAAAAGGTTTCGGCAAAGGTCGCCGAAATCAGCTCAAAATACGGATTTGAAATAGACCCCGACAAAAAAATATACGAGATGTCTGTTTCCGAAAAACAGACGGTTGAGATTATTAAGGTTCTTTACAGGGGCGCGAATCTTCTGATTCTCGACGAGCCTACAGCCGTTTTGACGCCTCAGGAAACGCAGAAGCTTTTCGCTGTATTGAAAAAAATGAAAGAGGACGGAAAGTCGATTATCATAATCACGCATAAGCTCCATGAGGTTCTTGCCATTTCCGATAAGGTTTCGGTACTCAGAAAGGGCGAGTATATAGGCACCGTCAATACAAAGGATACCAACGAATCCGAGCTTACGGAAATGATGGTCGGCAAAAAAATGTCGCTTAATATTGACAGAACCGAGCCTGTAAATCCCGTTGACAGAATAGTTGTTAAAAATCTCAACTGTTTTAACCGCGACGGAGTAAAAACTCTTGATTCGGTTTCATTTACCGCTAAAGGCGGAGAGATTCTCGGCATAGCCGGTATCGCGGGCAGCGGACAGAAGGAACTGCTCGAAGCTATTGCGGGGCTTCAGCATGTCGAAACAGGCGAAATTTATTATAACAACCCCAAGACGGGAAACAGGGATAATCTGAGGGATAAAACTCCGCTTCAGATAAGGGAGCTGGGCGTTCGTCTTTCGTTTGTTCCCGAGGACAGACTCGGTATGGGACTTGTTGGAAACATGGACATTATAGACAATATGATGTTAAGAAGCTACCGCAAGGGCAAGTCGGTATTCCTTGAGCGTAAAGCTCCCAAGGACCTTGCCGAAACGATTATCGAGCAGCTTGAAGTCGTTACCCCCGGTCCGACAACTCCGGTAAGACGTCTTTCCGGCGGTAACGTTCAGAAAGTTCTTGTCGGACGTGAGATTGCCGCTTCTCCCACCGTACTTATGGCGGCTTATCCCGTACGCGGACTCGATATAAACTCCTCATATGCTATATATAATCTTCTCAACGAGCAGAAGAAAAAGGGCGTTGCCGTTATATTCGTTGGTGAGGATCTCGATGTTCTAATAGAGCTTTGCGATCGCATTATGGTTATAGGCTCGGGCAGAATTACGGGAATTGTCGACGGCAGAACGGCGGATAAGAGCGAGATCGGTCTGCTTATGACAAAAACCGACGGAGGTGTTGTAAATGAGTAAAGAGAAAAAGGTCCGCGAACCGCTTTTTCATATAGCAAAGCGCAATGGGCTCGATCCTAAAAAGGCATGGCTTATAAGGTTTGTTTCAATTGTCGCCGCGCTCATAGTCTGCGCCTTGATAATTGTTGTTCTTACAAAGGAAAATCCCATTCAGGTTTACGCGTCAATGATAAAGGGAAGCTTCGGCTCTCCGAGAAAGATTTGGATTCTCTTTCAGAATATAGCGATACTTCTTTGCATTTCGCTTGCCGTCACTCCCGCATTTAAAATGAAATTCTGGAACCTCGGCGCAGAGGGACAGGTTTTAATCGGCGGACTTGCAAGTATCTCATGTATGTTCTATCTCGGCGACAAAATGCCGAACTGGCTTCTTCTTATATTAATGTTTGTCGTTTCGATTCTTGCGGGCGTTATATGGGGACTTATTCCCGCGTATTTCAAATCGAAATGGAACACAAACGAGAGCCTGTTCACGCTTATGATGAACTACATTGCAATGCAGCTTGTTTCGTTTTTTATAATGCTCTGGGTTCCCAACGGTTCAAATGTTATGGGACTTGTAAATTCGACAACTCAGGCGGGCTGGATTCCGGATTTGTTCGGTAAAAAGTATCTGTTCAACATTCTTCTTGTAGCCGTCTTAACGGGCGTTATGTATGTTTATCTTAAATACAGCAAGCACGGATATGAAATTTCCGTTGTCGGCGAGAGTGAGAATACGGCAAAATACATAGGCATAAACGTTAAAAAGATTATAATCAGGACCATGGCTCTTTCGGGCGCTATATGCGGTCTTGCCGGATTTTTGCTCGTTTCGGGTACAAACCACACGATATCAAAGAATCTTGTAAACGGAAACGGATTTACCGCCATCATGGTTTCGTGGCTTGCGAAGTTCAATCCCGTTATAATGATTGTTACGTCGTTCTTTATCGTATTTTTACAGAGAGGCGCAAGCGAAATTGCCACTACGTTCCGTCTTAACGAAAGCGTTGCGGATATTCTCACGGGCGTAATAATCTTCTTTATCATAGGCTGTGAATTTTTCATAAACTATCAGATAAAACGCACATCAAAGCATAAGGAGGAGAAATAAATGTTAGCTACAATCGCGTCGTTTATAAATGCCGCTATTATTCAGGGCATACCTCTTCTCTTCGGCTCGGTCGGCGAAATTATTACGGAAAAATCGGGAAATCTTAACCTTGGTATTCCCGGTATTATGTATATGGGCGGAATTTCGGGCATCATAGGCGGTTATCTTTACGAACACGGTACGGAGAATCCCAACGCTTTTCTTTGCGTTTTTATTTCGCTTCTTGCGTCTTTGATCGGTTCTGCGCTGATGTCGCTTATTTATTCGTTCCTTACGGTAAGCCTCAGGGCAAATCAGAACGTTACCGGTCTTGCTCTTACAACGTTCGGTGTCGGCGTGGGTAACTTCTTCGGCGGTTCGCTTTTAAGCTTCTTCGGTGAGAGCGGTTCTATTTCGCTTATCAATACGGGACTTGCATATAAAACCAAGCTCCCGTTTGCCGACAGTCTCGGACTTTTCGGTTCGACGTTTCTTTCGTTCGGATTCCTTGCGTACCTTGCCGTAATTATTGCAATAGTCGTTTCCTTTATTCTTAACAAAACAAGAACGGGTCTTAATTTAAGAGCAGTCGGCGAAAATCCGGCAACTGCGGACGCCGCGGGCATTAACGTTACAAAATATAAATACGTTTCGACAATCGCCGGCGGTATGATAGCCGGTCTCGGCGGACTGTATTTCGTTATGGACTACACTGCGGGCGCATGGACGAACGACGGCTTCGGCGACAGAGGATGGCTTGCGATCGCAATCGTCATTTTCGCTCTCTGGCGGCCGAAATCGGCGATTCTCAGCTCCTTCCTTTTCGGCGGATTGTATATCATCTGCGTATATATCCCCGGTCTTTCCTCCGCTTCAAAAGAGCTTATCAAAATGCTTCCCTATCTTGTTACGATTATCGTTCTTGTAATTGCAAGCGTAAGGAATAAAAAAGAAAATCAGCCTCCCCAGAGCCTGGGATTAACATATTTCCGAGAAGAACGCTAAGTCGGACTGCCTCAGGGCGCGCTCGCGACGTTTTTTCTCCCTCTCGCAGTACTTTTGTACAGCTTCGGGGAGAAGAAAACGCCGTGAGCATCGCCCTGAGGCAGTCCTTTGACTATTGCATAAGTGGCATATTTTTGTATAAAGAAACAGACCGGTAAAAACCGGTCTGAAATCTCTACTTATTATAAGTAATATTACCCGTTTGATCAGGTGTTTGACTCAGCTTCTGCAACAACGGCTGCGCTGTTGGAAACATCAGCCTTAGTGTCGTCGGTATCAGCGGTCTTGCTGTCACATCCGACAAAAGCGAAAAGCATAGAACCTGCAACGATAGCGGAAGCAACTGCCATAGCGATCTTCTTCATAGTAATATTATCTCCTTTCAAAAATTACCCTCAGTAAGACTAATTATCGGGTATGTGAGGTATCGCCTCACTGCGTACATAAATTTACTCCAAATCGGTTTGAAAGTCAAGCGTTAGCAATCATTTGTAACTTTACTGTAATAACTTGTAATAATGTATCTGCGTTATTAACAAAAAGGACAAAGCCGTCAAATTGATAAGTGTGTAAAATTACCGCAATCAAATTGCGATTGTAACCTTTTGTAATAAATTAATTCTGCAAACGAAAAATCGATGTAAATTATTATCGGTTGACATGCTTTTTTATATGGTTTATACTTAAAAAAGACATTAGCTAAGAAGGATGAGCCGATTTGAAAAAAGTATTGTCCGTATTTCTTTGTATTTTAATTTCATGCTCCTGCGGTTTATCCGCGTCCGCGGATTCCGGCATGTGGCGGATATATTATGATTACGGATTCGCCGAGCTTTCGGGTAACCCGATAGAAAATGAAAACCCCGATTCGTATACTCCCGGCGTTCAGCTGATTTTAAAAGACGCTTCGTGTGCCGGTTATGTTTTCGACGGCTGGTACGCCGATCCGGCGTTTGCAAACAGGATTGAAAGTATCGAGAGCGATTTTGAATCGGACGTTTATATTTATGCAAAGTGGAGCGCCGTAAAGTATTCCGTAAAATATGTTCTTACGTCCGATTCGTCAGCGGACGCGGGTAAAATTACAAACCCCAATCCTGCCTACGGTCTGCCGGGCGAGGGCATTGCTCTTAAGGACGCCGTTATTGAGGATGAAGGTCTGATGTTCGGCGGATGGTATTCGGAGGCGGAATTTATAAACAGAATCGATTCGATACCGAAAAGTCATTCGGGCGATATGACTTTGTGGGCGAAATGGGTCACTGCCGAATATAAGATAACGTACGATACCGGCGTTATCGATTTATCAAAATACAGCGTTGAAAATCCCAATAATTCGTTTTATACGTACGGCGAGGATATGATTCTTTCCGACGCGTCAGCCTCCGATAAAGCGTACTCGTTTGACGGATGGTATCTTGACCCCGAATTTAAAAACAGAATAACAAAAATTGACTCGGGAACTTACGGCGAGGTAATTCTTTATGCAAAATGGCGCGAAAACGTATATAATATTAATTATGTTTTGTCCGGCGGAAATGATAGTTTTAATGAAAAATATGTGCAGAACCCGAATCCCGGTACGCGGACCGCAACAGTGGATACCGTATTGAGCCCGGCTGAGTACGACAGGGGAGTTTTTGTCTTTGAGGGATGGTTTTTTGATGAGGCTCGGACGAAAAAAGCCGAAGCTGTTCCTGCCGGCGAGTGCTCCGACGTAACGCTTTATGCAAAATGGAGCGAAGCCGTATTTAAATTGGATTACGATTACGGTATTTTAAACGAATATAAAAACACGCTGAAAAATGATAATATTACCTCATATAAAGCCAATACGAGTTATGAATTAAAAAGCGTTGAAAAGGACGGTTATATTTTCAACGGCTGGTTTCTTGACCCCGATTTCAAAACGCCCGTGACTGCGGTGACTGTCGATATGACGGGTGACAGAATATTTTACGCGTCGTATACGGAAAAGACATATTCGATACAGTATGTTGTAACAAACGATAAGTACAGCATAAAGGAAAACGACGTTATGGTGAACAATCCTAACGTTCGTACGACGTCGGAATCCGTCGAGTTGGAGGATCCGATACTTGCAAACGCTCTTTATATGTTCCGCGGATGGTATTCAGACCCCGATTATATCGAAAAGGTTGAAAAAATCGAGGCGGGGCAGACGGGAAATATAACGCTCTATGCAAAATGGGTTGAGATAATTACTTATATTCCGGTTTGGGGCGACGCGTCTCTTTCCAACGGATTGACGTCTGCGGACGCAAGACTTATATTAAGATATTCCGCACGGCTTGAGCAGTTTACGGATACGCAAAAACTCGTATGCGATATAAACAATGACGGAAAGGTTACGGCTTCTGACGCAAGGCTTGCTCTGAGAATATGCGCGAAGCTCGAAAATTCCGAAGCTTTAAAGGTGAAATATTCGCTCGGAACGATAACCGCCGAAGAGGGCGAAATTGTCGTAAAAAAATAAATAAACAAAACTCTTGCTTTTTATAATGATTGAGTATAAAATTAATTGAGCCAATAATAAAAGAAAGTGTGTTTAGAATTATGGAAAAATTTATAGTTGAAACATCCGCAAGGCACGTACACGTTTCAAAGGAGGATCTTGAAACCCTTTTCGGCAAGGGATATGAGCTTACTCCCAAGAAGAATCTTTCCCAGCCCGGTCAGTTTGCCTGCACGGAAAGAGTAGCCGTCGTAGGCTCTAAGAGCAGTTTCCCCGCAGTTTCAATTCTCGGTCCTGTACGCTCCGCGACTCAGGTTGAGATTTCCGCTTCGGACGCCCGTTCAATCGGCGTTACCGCGCCTATCAGAGAGTCAGGAGATATCGAGGGTTCGGGTTCGTGCAAAATTGTAGGTCCCTGCGGCGAGATTGAAATAGACAAGGGTGTTATTGTCGCCAAGAGACATATTCATATGACTCCCGCCGACGCTGAGAAATACGGCGTTAACGACAAGGATATCGTAAGCGTTAAGCTTGATACCGCCGACAGAAGTCTTATTTTCGGCGACGTCGTGGTAAGAGTAAGCGATAAATTCGCTCTTGCAATGCATATAGATACGGACGAGTCGAACGCGGCTATGGCTGTAAGCGGAACGATGGGTGAAATCGTTAAGTAATTGGAATAAAATAACGGATAAATAAACGACCGCAGTGAAAACGGAAATTTCACTGCGGTTTTCGGCTTGTCTTAGGCTTTTAATATTTATTTATTTTACAAGGTCGAACTAAAAGAAAAAAGACTTCCCGGACTGATTGCTTATGCTGAGCATCCTATCAGTACCGGAAAGCTTGAAGGCTTTAACAACAAAATTAA
>CAVGCY010000015.1:0-8720 GCA_963627915.1 Bacteroidaceae bacterium
AAGAAAAAGAAATTCAAAATAATCTATCAGGAGGGCTGATTATGAATGTGCAGTACAAATATCAAGGCGATTACCTTATCCCTTGCGTAAGAACTAAGGAGCAGAAAGAAATACATTTAGGCGTGTGGGCAAACCGCCACAGACGGTATCTAAAGCAGTGCCATAAGGTAAGATATTACAATCTAATGACGAGCGAAAAGCTCTACGATTACCTTGCAGAAATCGAGGAGCAAGCGGAAAATATGTTTCTTCGGCTGGTAGATGAACTTGCCGAAAAGGAAAATGTAACAGAAGCACTCAAAGCGGATAATGCTATGGAATGGGTGCGGCGGATGAATAATATCAGAAGCCGTGCTAAGGAGATTGTGGACGCTGAGGTGATTTATAACTGATATACAATCGAATATGAAGTTTAGGACAAGTAGGGAGTGAAATTCTTGCTTGTCCTTTTTGCTGCTCAAAAAGCCATTGGTGTCCGAATATTCAGACAATATAAAATTATGCATTTAATTTCGCTTTTTATTATGTTATAATAAGTTGGGTAAATTTATGAATTGATGTGCAGAGCCAGAATTGCTGTACAAAATTACAATGATTTTGGTTTACGATAAACGATGAGAAATCAAAAAAATAAAGTGCCGTTGCACTTTTCAAAATATGGAGGCTGAATATGTCAAAGCAGAATATAGATGTTTTATGGGACGATAATCCGATAGATATTACGGCGGAATCCAATTTTATATGGAGCATTGCGAACAAATTAAGGGGCGTGTATATGCCTGATAAATACGGTGATGTCATTATTCCTATGACAATAATCAGACGCTTGGAATGTGCTTTAGAGCCGACAAAACAGGCAGTTGTGGAGAAGTTTCAGCAGAATCCCAATTATCCTGAAAAGGCAATGTACAGAGTTTCCGGTTTTCAATTTTACAACACCAGTGAATTTACGCTCAAAGAGCTTTGCAACGATGCCGACCATATCGAAGCCAACTTCAAAGCATATGTTGAATCTTTCTCTCCGAATGTTCAAACTCTTCTGAATGACGAGGACACCTTGAATCTCGGTTCGCATATCAAAACAATGAGCAAGGGCGGATGCCTTTATACTGTTGTAAAGGCTTTTTCGGAGCTTGATTTATCTCCGAAAACATATGATTCCATCAAAATGGGATATATCTTTGAAAACCTTATCGGAAGATTTTTCCAAAATGTTGATGCCGGACAGTATTATACAGGACGAGATATTATCAAAGTCTGCGTATCTCTTCTTATTGCAGAGGGCTGCGACGATATATTTGAGGACGGAAAGATTATTACCGTATGTGATATAAAAACACCGAGATTGATACAATTTAATTATTCCTCCGCCGATTTTGCCGCTTGAGGGGTAAGTTGGCATTTGAGGGGTAAGTTGTGGAAGTCGGGGTGTCCAGGCTGTTTTTATCGGTAGAAATGTTCATACATCGCCGGTATAATAGACGGCGAAAAAGTTGAGTTTTTTGGAGGACATATGTATGCGAGCACCTTTTCAAATATTAGCCATTCCGTATAGAGTGACGCCGGAATTGCAGTTTTGTGTGTTTCACCGTGCGGATATAGACCAGTACCAGTTTGTCGCTGGTGGTGGCGAAAATGATGAAAAGCCTGTTGATGCAGCAATTCGTGAGATTTGTGAAGAGACGTCAATCAACACAGATAGTGTAATACAACTCACGTCGATGGTTTATGTTCCCGCAAATGTGATAGCCCAAAGACATCGAAAACTCTGGCCAGAAGACACTTTTGTGATCCCGGAATATACATACGCTTTTGAGTGCAAAAAGGATGTTGTGCTTTCAGATGAGCATTCAGGAATTGAATGGTTGAGCTATGATGATGCGATGCAACGGCTGACATGGGATTCAAATAAAACAGCTCTGTATGAACTGAACTGCCGCCTTCAATCTATGGACCAAAATGCGAGGTAACCGCCATGAAGCAAATCACAAACAAGGAATACGAAGAGTGGCAGAAATACAAAGCGGAGAAAGCGAAGGGCCACATCCTGCTGCCGGATACCGTCCGGTTCATCTGCGAGGCCAACGGCTATGACGCAGAAAAGATCGGTCAGCACTTCCTTGAGATTCTGCCGAAGATCTGCCCGAAAGAGGAATGAGGAGTTCGCATGGTAATTGATACTACATCTCGGGAGAGAATGGAAAGCTCACTTGCTCATTTGATGGGTGTTTCTGTACCAGAGCTTTATCAATACATCGAAGCGGCAGCGGATTCAGCCGTAGAAGGTCAATGGTGTTTTAATCAGGACCTTTTTGATAAAGCTATGGAAGACTTTTATTCTGATATGATTGAGCAAGAGTTACCAGATGAAATACTGTTTTTCCATCTATCGCGGAGGCTTAAAGGCTCTGAAAACGAAATCAGCTATAATTTACAAGAACTGCTCACGTCAAATAATAGTTTTTCAGAGTTCCTGAACGCACATCAGATCACCTTTAGAAAAGGGGCTGGAAACAGAATAATTCTTTGCTATAGAGATAGACAGATTAGCTTGGAAAACACAATGAGTACGGATGTGTGTTATCTGCGTAACAGGTTGGGCTATAACTCAGGTCGAGAAGATTTTTGCTTTAACGGTTTTGATTTTCGTGATTTGCTGATGAGGAATCAATACACTCGCCAGTTACAAGACTGTCCAGAAATACTTGAACGCCTTGAAAGCTATTTACGAATAAAGGGGCTCGCAAAAGAATATGCGGAAAAGAGCGAATACTACTGCTTCATGTATAGATTCCCTATAGGGTGTGTGATTTTTGATGGAAAAGATGACTTGACCGTTGATGAAAAACAACTTCATTTATTAAATCAAGTTGCATATCGTCTCTACCAGTACAGCGGAGATTCACGGTATCTATATGATCACGATAATCCGATACTTCGACTTAAGGACGATGATAATGCTTCTGTAGACTGTTTGGTGTCCACTGAAATAATCACTTCCGATATGATCGAATAACGAAAAACGCCTCCGAGCCGATGTGGTTCAGAGGCGTTTCTGCGTCTATGGGATTACGCTTTGATCTCGGTACCGTCCTTGAAGGTCACCCGGATGTCCTTTTTACTGTGGACGGTGATGTAGTCCACCATCGCCAGCCAGTCTGTTTCCCGGAACTCCGTCAGTGGCTCCCAGCTCCGCAGGTTTTTCAAGTATGCTTCGATTTGGTGCTTTCGGGGCATGAGCCGTATAGGTTTTCAGATAACCGAGGAAAGCGCTGATATCTGTGCCGAAATTGCCAAACTTCCGAATATTAAGGCGGAGGGACTGTTTTCGCACTTTGCGACCGCGGACGAAACTGATTTATCAAAAGCCGAGGCGCAGAGAGACAGATATAAGCAGTTTGCCGCTATGCTCGAAAAAAGGGGAATTGATATTCCCGTAAAGCATCTTAACAACAGTGCGGGAATAATGAATTTTACCGAATTTTTTGATATGTGCAGAATGGGCATTATTCTCTACGGTCTTTACCCGTCAAATGAGGTTGACCCCGCAAAACTTGATATTAAACCTGTTATGAGCTGGAAGGCGAGAATTTCGCACATAAAAACGCTCGAAGCCGGCAGAGAGATTTCCTACGGCGGAACATTTAAGACAACGAAGCCTACGCGCGTCGCTACCATTCCGGTAGGATATGCAGACGGCTATCCCCGCTGTCTTTCAAATATCGGCAGAGTGCTGATAAACGGTAAATTTGCCGATATAGTCGGCAGAGTTTGCATGGATCAGTTCATGGTCAACGTCACCGATATCAATTGCGAAATCGGCGACGAGGTCGTACTTGTCGGAAAACAGGGCGATAATGAGCTGTCTATGGAGGAAGTAAGCGAAAATGCACATTCGTTTAATTACGAACTCCCGTGCAGGATAGCAAGACGCGTACCCAGGGTGTATGTAAAAGACGGCAAAGCTGTAAAAACGGTTAATTATTTGTATTAACAGAAAAAAATAATTTATAAATAGAATAATATAAAAGAAATTCACCTCTCGCAGACTGAAAATAAAGCCGACGAGAGGCTTTTTTTTGCAATAAGAAGGCTTGGAAAATGTATTTCAAGCCGATTTTTTGTATTTCATACCGAATTTGAAAAAATTGCTTGAAAAAAGGAAATTTTGTGTAGTATACTTGCAATATAAAAGCGGTTTTAATATAAAAAAATATTAATGTCAGAAAAGGGGGGTATTGTATGCAAATGTTTTTTATTTGTTTGTTGGATTCGTCTTAAAAACTACTAGTTTTAAATTTCTGATTGAAAGTATGAAAGGAAGGGTATTTAATGAAGAAAATTATTTCAATTTTTTTAAGTGTTATTATGCTTTTGTCTGCATCTTCATTTGGTCTTATAGCTAATGCTGTAAAAATTTCAATAGATGATGTTAAACAAACCGTAGACAAATTGGATTCAGATTATCGAGATACTGTTTCATCGCTTGTGATTTCTACGAAACTAAAAGCGGATGTGACACTTGATAAAGATGATTATTATTATGGCGACGAGATAAAAATAAATCTTACTGTTACTAATGAAGGTAACAGAAAACTTGACACTTTTATGGTGAGAAATAAACTGTCACATAAGTCTTTCACTATAAAGAACAGAACAGATTTGAGACAAACGGTTTTGAATTCCGGTGAATCTTTTTCTGAATCTATGTCAACATATAGAGTTCCCACCGGAATTGCGTCAAGTGTAATATATCAGGTCGGAAATATCGTGGAAGAACTTCTTACTGTTGTTTATAAGGTTTTTTCTATGATACCCGGTTCTCCTGTTGTTTGTGCAAGTGATTTAGTTTATTTTACTTATGGCGGTATTCCTACATATATGCATACTTATGTTTTTGCTTTTGTTAGTGATGAAAATACTGATAATCCTGATACCCCCGATGACCCGGATACGCCTGATGATTCTATTTATAAAGTAGTTTTTAATTCAAACGGAGGTACTCTTGTACCTGAACAAGATGTTAAAAACGGTCAATATGCAGTTGAGCCGGAAATGCCTAAAAAGGATGGATACGTATTTCTTGGTTGGTATACAGACGCATCATGCAAAGATTTATTTTTGTTTGAGGATGAAGCGATAACAGACAATGTTGTTCTTTATGCAGGATGGGTTGAAAATAATCAGGATGCTATAGCTGCAAAATATGCGGCAAGTTTAATAAGCATAATTTACGGTTCCGGTGATAGTGCAATTAATGTTACAAAAGATATTACATTACCTGTAATAATAGACGCTGTTCCCAATGCGGTCATTTCATGGTCATCCGGTAATCCGGAAATTATTTCTGATACGGGAAATGTATCTCGTCCGGAATCTTTGAATGCTGACGTAACTTTGAGGGCAACGGTTACTGTCGGTTCATCGCAGGAAACGGTAGATTTCACTGTAACAGTTGTGCATCAATTGACACAAGACACTGCAAATAAGGATTATTCTGTTAATGATATTCAAATAATGAATGACGGCACCGCAACTGTTGACTATAATGATGACGAAACGCAGGTTGTTTCTATTGAAGGTAAGTATACTGAAATCATAATAGATGACTCTGCAGATGCATTAGATGCAATCCAAAGTATTAGAACGATTTTGGGAATTAACGATGCTTATTCTGAATTAACAGAATCTGTCGTTACTAAGGATGAATACGGCGGAGAGTACACATTCAATCAACAATATAACGGTATAAATTTATACGGCAGAGAAATAACAGTATCTTCCGATGACGAAGGAACTGCTGATTTTCTTTCTTCCAATCTTTATTTAACAACTCTTTTAAACTCTGTTGAAACCGAACCGAGTATATCAAAAAATGAAGCTATAGGTATTCTCAAAAATGTATACGGTGAAAATGTTGAGGTAGACGAAGAGAGTATAGAAAGTGTTGTATATACATTTGATGAATACTACAACGAACCTACCATTGCTTATGTAATTTATTTATCGGGAACCGATTCTGATGATAATAGTTTATCACAAATGATTATATTGAATGCCGTTAACGGAGACATAATTCAATCAATTGCGGGTGATCACGAGGACACAACAGTTAATGCAAGCGGAAAAGATGAAAAAGGAAAAAAAGTATCTTTCCCGGTACAATTAACTCTTTCAGAGTCCTCTGTTTACTACTATTATTTGTATGATGCTTCCACCAAAGTTCAAATAAATGAAGACGGTCATAAAATAGGAAACGATATTAATTATTGGGATGACGGACAAGCTGTTTCTGCGTATGTTAATATGCGTAAGGTTATTAAGTGGTGGCGTTCAGAGTTCGGTCGAAATTCATTAGACGGAAACGGAATGAAGGTAAATGTTATTATTCATGATGATGATAACAAAAAAAGCAAATACAATAATGCATATTGGAGATCAAGCGATAAAAGTATTCGTATTACTGATATATCCGGTAGTATAGTTAAATATTCACGTGCTGTTGCGTTGGATGTGTTAACCCATGAGTCAACACATGCAGTCATAGAATATTCAGTCGGACGTAATTTTTCTTCATATAATAAGAATGCCCCCGGTGCAATTAGTGAGGGATATGCCGATGTATTTGGATGTTTTCAAAATAAAAACTGGACACATGGAGAGGATTTATATACTTCTTCTTCAATAAGAAACGGAACTGTTATAAATTGTACAAGGGATATTGCGAATCCATCTAGTGAAAATGCACTTAGAAAAGGACCTGACAAGTTATCCAGTCCTTTGTATGTTGATTATACAGTTAATACAGATGATGACGGCGGAGTGCACACCAACAGTTTTTTAATTTCTCATGCAGCGTATTTGATGTATGATTACGGAATGTCTTACAGTACACTTGAAAAAATATTTTACAAATCACTCAGAATGGGCTATACAATTAGTTCTGACTTTTTTGATGTAAGAAGAAATATTCTGAAAGCTGCAAAGAAAATAAAATTATCTGAATCAGAGATAAGAATTATAGAAAAAGCCTTTAAAGCAGAAGGTATATCTGCAAGTGCTGATATTGTATTTGCCATAGATTCAACCGGCTCCATGAGCGGACATATAGACTCGGTAAAAGAGAATCTGAAAAATTTTGTTAAATCTCTGAACAGCAGGGGCGTTTCACTTAATATGTCGGTTATAGAGTTCCGCGATATTTTTGAGGACGGTACGGATTCCACCGTTTACCATGAGATAGACGGTAAAAAATGGACTAGCAATGTTGATAAAATAATCAAGGTTTTGGACGGTATATATGCTGATGGAGGCGGAGATACGGATGAAACACCGATTGACGCGTTCGAAAAATTTACTGATTTTTCAAAGCTCGGTTCAGACGAATCTATATTTGAATTTCCGAGAGAGGACTCTACTAAATTCGTATTCTTGTTTACAGATGCGGGATTTAAAGATTACGAAATCTCTGACGAGAATACTGCCGAAAATCATTATAATATGGATTGGTGGACTGAGCAGTTTAGCTGCGAGAACGTAAAGGTAACGATTGTAAGTGAGGATTACTGTGAATCGGTTTATAATTATTTGTATACCACAACAGGCGGCATATTTATAGACATAGACTCCTATGATTATTATGAACTAATGCAGGAATATGCCGAATGGATATACGAGAATGCGATGACTCTAGCTCGGACGTAATCCTCGACAAGTGGAAGATAAATGTCGTCAATACCGACCAAAATGTCAAGATGAATCTCAAACTTTCGGTAATAGGTGCAGATCCTAATGTTCTTGAGATTTTCATAGAGACGGACTGGATAGCATTCGATGGCATAGATGTCCTTTTAGATTAGAAAAAACTGCCTAAATAATAATCCTACATTAAATCACCCCCGAAGCGGAAAACTTCGGGGGTGTAATTATTTCAATATATATTACTGAACAATATATTATATCATTATTGAATTTTATGATAAATATTCTTTTTCGAGTTCGCTTATTTCGTCGAGCCATATTTTTGACGATGCGTCGGACGGCATTCTCCAGTCTCCGCGCGGGGATAGAGTAACCGAGCCGACTTTTACTCCGTCGGGCATGCACGAGCGTAACAATACCGGACAGTGTTACATCAATAGGTGATTCTGCATTTATCTATTGCACCGGACTTACGAGCGTAACAATAACTAATAGTGTTTCAGGGGTAGATAAATACGCATTTGGATATTATTATAATTATAATAGCTATACAACGACGAAAATAGACGGTTTTACAATCTACGGATACACTGATTCTGCAGCGGAGAAATATGCTTCAGATAACGGTTTTACATTTGTAGCTTTAGGTTCATGTGAACACATTAATACAGAACTTAGAAACGCAAAAGAAGCAACATGTTCCGAAAAAGGTTATACTAGAGATAAATATTGCAAAACATGTAATGCGTTAATCGAAAAAGGAACGGATATACCCGCTCTCGGCCATGTTGATTCCGACAACGACGGTATTTGCGATGTTTGCGCAAGGTCGACGTCGACAAACGATGACTGTGATACAGCCGGTCATGTCGATTCAAATAAAGACGGTATCTGCGACAGCTGCGGTGAAACTATGCCTGAGGTTAAAAATTGCAAGTGCATCTGTCACAAGAGCGGATTTGCAGGATTTATTTATAAAATAATCAGATTCTTATGGAAAATATTCAGAATGAATCAAA
>CAVGCY010000016.1:0-42545 GCA_963627915.1 Bacteroidaceae bacterium
TCGAAGCGGAAAGAGGGTGGATATAAACCTTATGGGTTCGGCTCTCTTTTGCTATGCCGAGGCTGCCTAAACGCTCGAACGAGCTTTCCGTTACGTCCGGGTAAAAGCATGAGGACGAGGCTCCGATAGTCATTGAATGACGCTTCCTTTATTTGTGTGTTGATTGTATTTTATAATAATTTTAGAATATATTCAAGGGTGAGACATATGAAAATAAGCGTTGAAGAGATAAAAAAAGCGGCAAAATCAATAAATCCGTTTTCAAAATATTTAATGATATACGGAGGTATTACCGTATTGAGCCTGTATTTGTCGGCTTTGATTTTTTACTGTTTTAAGGGCAGAATCGCAGGCTATTATGAGAGCGTTGAGATGTGTTTTCAGCTTCTTGAATGCGCAAAGGACTGTCTTGGCGCGTCATTTGTTCCCGCAATGCTTTTTGAGATTATACATATTGCGGATAATACGGATAAAAAATAAATTCGGTTCGGGTATTGCGCAATTGTTATAAATATGATATAATTTTTATAAGAAAAATGTTAAATTTTGTATAATATCTTGTGAAAGGTTATGGTGATATGAAATCTATTTATAACGCCGACTGGATTAAAACGCCTGTTCCCGGCGATGGAATAAGCGTTATGTTTACAAAATGCTTTGACAGTGTAAACGTCCGCAGAGCAATTCTCAATGTAACGGCGATGGGAGTTTATAACGCGTTTGTTAACGGTAAGCGCGTCGGAAAATATGTGCTGGCGCCCGGCTGGACGGACTACCGTCACCGTTTGCAGTTTCAAAGCTATGATATTACCGAGTATATAAAAAATGAAACCGTTGTCGCAATAAGCGTTTCTCCCGGATGGAACGCTCTTTATCGCAGTAATTTCTGCGAGAATGTCGATTGTGAAAAAGAGCCGGCAGTAATCGCAAGCGTTGACATCGTTCATTTCGACGGCAGTGTTGAAACTGTTTTAACGGATTCGTCATGGTCCGTTTATTCGGACGCGGTTGTTTATTCTCATATTTACAACGGTGAAACGTTTGATGAAACCATTGTTCCCGAAAAACTCGGAAACGGAGTGAAATTCGATTATAAAAAGAATATTCTTATCCCTCAGCAGGGCGAGGAAATAAGAGAGCTTCAGACGCTCGACGCGAAAAAGCTCATTATTACGCCCTCCGGCGATAAGGTTATAGATTTCGGTCAGGAGATAACGGGTTATGTCCGTTTTAAAATTAAGGGCGAACGCGGCGATAAGGTCAAAATTCTCCACGGCGAAATGCTTGACAAAAACGGAGAATTTTATAATGCGAACTACCGCGGAGCGAAAGCCGAAATTAATTATACATGCGACGGAAAAACGAGAGTATACAATCCGCAGCATACGTTTTTCGGGTTCAGATATATAAAGCTCTGCGATTGGTGCGAGGAGATTAAGCTTGAAAATTTCAAGGCTGTTGTCGTAAGCTCCGATTTAAGACGTACGGGTTATTTTGAATGCTCGGACGCAAAGCTCAATAAGCTGTTTTCAAATATAATATGGAGCAATACGGACAATTTCCTTGATATTCCGACAGACTGTCCTCAGAGGGACGAGAGACTGGGCTGGACGGGCGACGCTCAGGTTTTCTGCAAAACGGCAATGCTTAATTTCGACACGAAGAAATTTTTTACAAAATGGCTCAGCGACGCAGAGACGGAGCAGGGAGCCGACGGATCGTTTTCACACGTTATCCCCAGTCTAAATTGGGATAATAAACCGTCGGCGGCATGGGCGGATTTTGCGGTTATAGTTCCGTGGACGCTGTATCTTGTCTACGGCGATAAGGAGCTTTTAAAACGTCATTATCCGATGATGAAGCGTTGGGTTGACTATGTTGATTCGGTAAGTACGAATCATCTTTGGCTCGGCGGCGAGCATTTCGGCGACTGGCTCGATTTCAGCCCAGAAACGACTGTCTGCGACGGAAAAACGGATAAGGATTTGATAGCTTCGGCATTTTTTGCATATTCTACCGAGCTTTTAATAAATGCCGGAAATGCAATCGGCGAGGACGTTTCGTATTATGAATATTTAATAGCCGAGATAAAATCCGCTTTTATTAAAAAGTATATTAAAGACGGCAGGATTACGTGCGATACTCAGACGGCGTGCATACTTGCGTTAAAATTCGGATTGTGCGGACTTGACGAGGAGAATGTTGTAAAACAGCTTGTCGATTCGATAAAGGAATACGGTCACATGACGACGGGGTTTGTCGGCACTCCGTATATTCTTCCGATTTTAAGCCGTTACGGCTACAGTAAAATTGCATACGACCTTATATTGAGAACCAAATTCCCGTCGTGGCTTTATTCTGTCGAAAAGGGCGCGACGACGACATGGGAGCATTGGGATTCGATAAAGGAAAACGGTGATATGTGGTCGACAGATATGAACTCGTTCAATCACTATGCATACGGCGCGGTTGCCGAGTGGATGTACGGCAATATGGCGGGTATCAATATTTGCGAGGACGCGCCCGCGTTTAAAAAGATAACGTTCAGCCCTGAAACAGACGAACGCATAAGCTATGTAAAGGCGTCCGTTGATTCCAAAAACGGAGTTATATTAAGCGAATGGCGCAGAAGCTCTGACGGCGGCATAACTTATACGTTTATAGTTCCGGAAAACTGCGAGGCTTACGCTTATATAGACAGTAAGGAAATAAAGCTGTCGGCGGGCGAAAATGTTATAAAAGAATAAATAATATACGAATACAAACTCTCGGAAACGCCTGTTTCCGAGAGTTTTTATATTGAATAACGGCGCAAAATATGATAATATTATATATATTTTATTTGTTTGGACGGAACAGCGGTGTTAAAAAAGGTTTATGTTGAAATTGGAAACATATGTAATTTAAATTGCGATTTCTGCCCGGGAACAGAGCGGAAAAAAGAGTTTATGTCTGTTTCGGATTTTAAAATTATTGCGCCCAAAGTAAAAAAAGTCAGCGATTATATTTATCTGCATGTTATGGGCGAGCCTTTGCTTCATCCTGAGTTGGATAGAATACTTTCTGTTTGCGGAGATAACGGGCTTAAGGTCTGTATTGCGACAAACGGCGTTCTGTTAAGGGAAAAAGAGAAAATTCTTATTAATGCTTCTGCTCTTTATAAGGTCAGCGTATCCGTTCACTCGTTTGAAGCAAACGCCTCGGACGGTATTGAAAATTATCTTGAGAGTATTTATGAATTTACGGAAAAAGCGAGTGAAAACGGCATTATCGTTTCGCTGCGTCTTTGGAATCTCGATTCCGATAAACTAAAAGGCAGAAATTCCCTTAACGGCGGTATAACAGACTTTTTTCTCGATAAATTCCCCGCATACGAGGTCTGCCGCAACGGTTACAAATTGAAGAAAAACGCTTATATTGAATTTGCAGAAAAATTCAAATGGCCCGGCGAGGGCGGAGAAATAAAGACTGACGGAAGATTCTGCTATGCGTTAAGAGATCAAATTGCCGTGCTGTGCGACGGTACCGCAGTTCCGTGCTGTCTTGACAGAAACGGCGAAATGAAGCTCGGAAATATTTATGAAAACGAAATTGATGAAATTCTCTGCGGCGAGAGGGCAAAAAATATTTATAACGGCTTTTCGTCTCTGAGAGCTTACGAAAAAATATGTAAGAAGTGTGAATATGCAAGGAGATTCGACAGATGATAATCAGAGAGAAAATTATACTTGACGGTGCGGGAAATACGAGGGATCTCGGAAATATATCATTCGGCGGTAAAAAAATCAAGGACGGTTTGCTTATCAGAAGCGGAAATCTTGCTTCGCTTTCAAACAGAGATATTGATATACTCGAAAATAGATACAAAGTCAAGGCCGTAATCGATTTAAGAACCGACCTTGAAGAAAAAGAAGCCCCCGACGTTATTTTAAAAGACGCAAAATATTACAGGCTTACTCCGCTTACGGAATCGGCAATGGGCGTAACTCACGAAAAAACCACGGGACTTGAGCTTTTTACAAACGGAATTGACATGAAAACCGATCCTGATACGTATATGTGCGAAATGTATGATAAATTCATATTTTCCGAACACGGAATGAGCGAATACCGTAAATTTTTCGATATACTTCTTGAAACCGACGGATGCGTTTTATGGCATTGCAGCGCGGGCAAGGACAGAGCGGGCATGGCGGCGGCTTTAGCTGAGCTTTCTTTGGGCGTTGATGAAAAGACCGTCACTGAGGATTTTATGCTTACAAATTTCTTTACGCTCAGAGAGCGCGAGGAAAAGCTCGAAATGTTTCTTACATATCCCGGCGCGAAGGCGATAAAGGATTATATATATGCGCTTTTAAGCGTCAGCGAAAAATATATCGAACACGTTATCGGCAGGATGAAGAATTGTTTCGGCGGAGTGAACGGTTATTTTGAAAACGGAATCGGACTTTCGTCAGGTGAAATTGAAATATTGAGAAATAAATATACCGAAAGTATTAATGATGATTTATGATAATAACGCGTGACAGAAGTTTTTATTCTTCGCTTATAAAGCTGTCCGTTCCGATAGCTTTACAAAATTTAATAACGTTTTGCGTGGGACTTGCCGATAATCTGATGATAGGCTCGCTCGGCGACAGCGCGATATCCGGCGTTTATATGGGCAATCAGGTTCAGACGCTTATGCAGGTTTTTTCAACGGGAATCGAAGGTGCGATTCTCGTTCTTGCGGCGCAGTACTGGGGCAGAAAAGACGCGGACAGTATTAAGAAAATCGTATCAATCGGTCTGAAATTTTCCGTAATATTCGGTATTTTGGTAAGCGTAATATGCGCAGCCGCTCCCGCTTGGGTTATATCATTGTTTTCGCCTGATTCGTCTGTTATTTCAAACGGGCGCGAATATCTCGGCGTTCTTTGCTATTCGTTTGTCTTTTTCTGTATAACGCAGTCGCTTATAGCTTCCATGCGAAGCGTTGAAACGGCGAATATCGGCATGGCGGTTTCGCTTGTAACTCTCGTTGTCGATATTGCACTTAATTACGTGTTGATATTCGGTAAATTCGGTTTTCCCTCTCTCGGTGTGCGCGGAGCGGCAATCGCTACCCTGACGGCGAGAATATGCGAATGCGTTATCATGATAATATATGTATTTTTTATAGATAAAAAGCTCAGATTGACGGTCGGGGATCTTCTTACGTTTGATAAAATTTTATTGAAAGATTTTATAAAATACGGCGCTCCGATTATTGCGGGACAGATTGTCTGGGCGTGCAATATGATGGCGAACAGCGTTATTATCGGTCACATGGGCAAGGCGGTGACGGCGGCTGTCAGTATTGCGAATATGCTTAACAATCTTGCATATGTCACAATGAACGGAATGGCGGCGGCAGTCGGAATTATAACGGGAAAAACTGTCGGAGCCGGAAAGCGCGATAAAATGATCGAATATGCAAAAACCGTGCAGGCAATATTTTTAATTCTCGGAATTGCGACGGGACTTGTACTGTTTTTAATAAAGAATCCGTTTATTTCATTTTATAATGTAAGCGGCGAAGCAAGTGCGTATGCAAAGCAGTTTATAAACGTTCTGTCCGTTACGATGGTCGGAACGTGCTATCAGTGCGCATGTCTTTTCGGACTTGTAAAGTCGGGCGGAGATATAGGATTCGTATTTAAAAACGATACGATATTTGTTTTCCTCGTCGTTATTCCGTCGGCGTTAATATCCGTCAGACTTGGCGTTCAGCCGTGGATCACCTTTTTATGTCTTAAAAGCGACCAGATTTTAAAGTGCTTTGTCGCGGCGGTCAAGATAAACAGATTTAATTGGATGAGAAACCTGACAAGAAACGCTGAAAAATCTTGACAAAACGGCGCGTTGAATTTAAAATTAAAGCTAAAAAGGAGGATAAATTATGGACGTTAAGTTTTATTCTTCATCGGCATCCGGTACTGTAGAGGCTCCGCCGTCAAAAAGCATGGCGCACAGACTTTTAATTTGCGCATGTCTTGCAAAGGGCAGGAGCGTTATAAGAAATATCGCATATTCAAACGATATTCTTGCAACTCTTGATTGTCTTGAAACTCTCGGCGCAAGGTGCGAAAGGGGAGATAATTATGTTGTCGTCAACGGTATTGACGTTGATTCGTTTTCGCCCTCGGGCGCGCTCAAATGCCGTGAGAGCGGAAGTACGTTGAGATTTATGATTCCCATTGCGCTGTTGTCCGGCGAGAGATGCGAGTTTAACGGAACGCAGTATCTTATGCACCGTCCGCAGAGCGTTTATGAGGAGCTTTTTGCAAGACAGGGTATTAAGTTCAAAAAGGGCGATGATTATATTCTTGCAAAAGGCGCTTTAAAACCCGGCAGTATTAAGATTGCCGGTAATGTAAGCAGTCAGTTTGTCAGCGGTCTTTTGTTTACTCTTCCCAATCTTGGCTCTGACAGCGTTATTGAGATTATTCCTCCCATAGAGAGTAAGTCATACATAGATTTAACGTTAAAAAGTCTTGAAAAATTCGGCGTAAATGTCGAATGGACGGATGAAAATACGCTGTTTGTAAAAGGAAATCAGCATTTTGTACCGTGCGATATTACGGTAGAGGGCGATTATTCGAATGCGTGCGCTTTTGACGCGTTTAATACTGTCGGGGGTCATGTAAACGTCACCGGGCTTGATGAAAGCAGTCTTCAGGGCGACAGGGTTTATAAAGAGTATTTTAAATCTCTGACAGAAGGCAGAGCCGAGCTTGATATTTCGGACTGTCCCGATCTCGGACCGGTTCTGTTTGCTGTCGCGGCGGCGAATCACGGAGGCGTTTTTTCCGGAACGGACAGACTGAGACTTAAGGAGAGCGACCGTATTTCATCGATGAAAACGGAGCTTGAAAAGGTCGGCGCATTTGTTTATGAGGATGACGGTATGGTTACCGTTATATCAGCTCCGCTCAGCCGGCCTTTGTGTGAAATCGATTCTCATAACGACCACAGAATCGTTATGGCAATGTCGCTGATTCTCTCAAAGACCGGCGGAGTTATAACGAATGCGCAGGCGATAAATAAGAGTTTGCCCGATTATTTTGATAAGCTTAAAACGCTGTCGGTTAAATTTGATACGGATTAAATTTGACTTTTTCTTTCGGCTTTCTTCAGTTCGTAAAACTCATCCGAAAATTCGGGATTTCCTTTTGAATTTGAGGGAAGAAGCTGTGTACCCGCAGTCTTTGGGTCTGTGCAGCGATTGTCATTTCTGAATTTATCTCTTGTCTTTATATCATGCAAATCGGGTATTTCCATCGGTATTCCGCCCGATAAAACGGAGATATATCCGAAAAATCCGCACATCCACATGTCGAGCGCTTCATACACGTCAACAATGTCAGCTTTATCGTTTCCGAGAAGGTAATCAACGGCATTTGACAGGCAAAAATAATCGCTTCCGTCATGTCCGCTGTCTTTGTCAATTTCAGCCTGAGTAATTTCGGGAATATAGCTTTTAACATCATGAAGCTCGACGCCCTCCGTTTCGTCCAATTCAACATATACTCTGCTTGTACCGGATTGCTTTGCCGCTTCTCTTGCAGATTCAATACGTCCTTTTGAACCGTAGAACGTATACCATATGGAATTCTTGGAACATCCTACGCCGTGGACGCTTTTAATGACGGCGTTGTTTTCGAGAGCAACCATTTCAACTGCGGTATGACCTCCCATTGCCCCCATTCGAGCCATTCTTGCGTTAAACGGACATTCAAAACCAGTCACTTTTTTTGGTTTAAGCCCCGTAACGTGAAGCAGCGGGCCTACCGAGTGCGTACAATAAAAGAATGCGGACATTCTGTTTCTCCAATGATCACGCTCACCGTATGTTATATCGCTCCATCCGGATTCGCAGTTGTGTAAATATTCTCCCTCGCCGTATTCAAATTCGCCGAGTTTTCCGCTTTCGTATATTTTTTTTGCTTCAAGCGGCGCTCCCATAAAGCAGTAATTTTCGGCGTAACAGTATTTTCTGCCCGTTTTTTCACAGCATTCGATTAAACGTACGGCTTCGGACATGGTTTGAACCGGCAGAACCTCGCTTATAACGTCCTTGCCGGATTCCATTGCCTTTATTGCAAACGGGGCGTGCTGTGTTGCATAGTTTGCCAAAAAAACTACGTCCGTATCGTGTTTGAGAAATTTGTCATAATCGGTGTAGTAAGTAATTTTATCATTATTTAATTCCTTTGAAACTCTGTCAAGGCTCTCACTGTTTTTATCGCATATCGCCGTTATCTCGGCATTTTCGGCATTTTCGCAAAATTCACATATAACGCGGCCTCTGCCGACTCCGAGTAATCCTATTTTTAACTTTTTCACAATTAATTTCTCCTTAAACCGTAATGCACTTTTATTATACAGCAATAATACGTCGATAAAATGGCAATAATCTATTTTTATAAGGAATTATTCCGTATTTTTCTCATAATTCAGACGTATTTCCGGCATTGTTAAGTCTTTTTATATTGCGTTTTTTTGTTTTTTAATATAATTATAATAATGAAGAGGACGTGAACGGATGTGGATAATGTTTGCAAGTTTGTATGCTCAAACAAAACCGCGGAAAATATAAATATTATAAATTTTGTATATGAAAAAGACGCGGATTTTAAACAATCCTTTTCGTTTTGCGCCTGTTATGCAATTTATCTTGTTACGAGGGGAGAGGGGATACTTCATACCGCCGTGAACGATTTTGAAATTTCCGAAGGCGATTTGTTTTTTACTTTTTCTTCAAAACCTTACTATATACAAAACCTCGGCGGTCTGCAATATATTTATATCAGCTTTGTCGGTCTGCGTGCGCCGGCTCTGCTTGAAAGACTTAAAATCTCTTATACAGCTCCTGTGTATAGAGGTTTCGGATTTTTGAGCGAGAGATGGGAGGACGATTTTAAAAATGCAGACGAATGTAATATCGATTTGGTTTGCGAGGGACTGCTTTTGCACAGTTTGTCTTTTTTGTGCCGTCAAAATGAAGAAAAAATAAGCGACGCCGGTTCTGACGGAATGTTGAGTCTGAAAACGTATGTTGATATGCATTTTGCCGAAAAGGATTTGAATTTAAAAAACGTAAGTCAAAAATTTAATTACAGCTATAAATATGTTTCAAATGCCTTTGTCGGGCTTACTCGAATTTCTTTTTCCAGGTATCTCGGCAATTTGAGATTAAACCATGCAAGAAAACTCCTCGAAAGCGGTATGAAAAATATTCAGGAGGTTGCATATTCCTCGGGATTTTCTGACGCTCAGTATTTTTCAAAAGCGTTTAAAAAGAAATTCGGAGAAACGCCTACTCAGTACCGCAGAAACTGCGGATAGTCCGCCTCAAAAAAATGACTGTTTCCCATGCTGCAAATTTCGACATGTTTTTTATATATTGTTTGAAAGAAAAACCTTGAAATATGACTTGTTATAATGTAAAATATCTCATGGCAAAAGAGAGCCGAACTCCATAAGCCCAAAACGCATTTTTTTACGCCTTTGGCGGTCTTGTATTTTGGGTGCGAAGCGGTTTAGATTCCTTTTGCTTGAGCAAAAATCGGAGGTTTGGTTTAGTATATGAAGAAGATAGGTGTTGTCGTCGTCGGATACGGCGGTATGGGCGGTTATCATGCCGACAAGATAAGCAAAATGGAGAAGTTCAAACTTCTCGGCGTTTATGATATTAATAATGAAAGACGTAAAATTGCGGATGAAAAGGGATTTTATTTTTATGATTCATTTGAGGATGTTCTCAATGACGAGCGTGTAGAGCTTGTGGTTTGCGCCGCTTTTAACGATTGTCATAAGGATATTGCGATAAAGGCAATGAGAGCGGGAAAGAATGTTATTTCCGAAAAGCCTGTTACGCTTTGCAGTGAGGATCTTGAGGAAATGATTGCCGTTTCTCATGAAACGGGAAAGCTTTTCACCGTTCATCAGAACAGACGCTGGGACAATGATTACAGAACGATTAAGAATATTTACGATAAAGGTGAATTAGGCAAGGTTCACGCGATTGATTCCAAGGTTTACGGTTCACGCGGTATTCCCGGAGACTGGCGCAGGGAGAAGCAGCACGGCGGCGGAATGGTTCTCGACTGGGGCGTTCATCTTCTTGACCAGATTCTCATGCTCAATGAGAATAAAAAGATGATAAGCGTGTACGCGAGTGTGACGAATGTTACAAACGACGAGGTTGACGACGGATTCAGAGCCGTTATAAAATTCGAGGACGGTCCGGAGTGCCTTGTTGAAGTATTTACCAATAATTTTATCGAAGCTCCGAGATGGTACATGGCGGGAGAGAACGGCACCGCGATTATTGAGGACTGGGATTTAAACGGTAAGATAGTTAAAATTAAAGACTGGGATAAGATTGACGCCGTACCTATTCAGGCGGGCGCGGGAATAACGAAAACAATGGCTCCGAGAACTGACGATACGATTAAGGAATTTCCGCTTGAAAAAATCTATGTCGACTGGACGGATTATTATACAAATATTTATGACGTAATCAGAAACGGAGCAGAGCCGTTGATTACTCATGACCAGCAGCGCAGACTTATGCGTCTTATGGAAGCTATATTCAAGTCTGCCGAGAAAAATGAAGTTATCTATTTTTGATTATTGAACAATTAATATTAATAAAAAACGGCGGTTCCCGATTTTTACGGAATCCGCTGTTTTTATAACTTTAATCATTTAATTTTCGATTCAGCCGAGGTAAGAGTGTTTTTGAGAAGCATTGTTATTGTCATGGGACCTACTCCGCCGGGAACGGGCGTTATCCATGAGGCTTTTTTCGATACATTTTCAAAATCAACGTCGCCGCATAATTTACCCTGTGCGTTTCGGTTCATTCCGACATCGATAATTACCGCGCCGTCCGAAACCATATCCTCGGTTAAGAACTTTTCTTTTCCGACCGCGGCTACGATTATGTCGGCTCTTTTTGTGAAGTCTGCGACATTTTTTGTTTTTGAATGACAGACGGTAACCGTTGCGTTGCTTTGAAGCAGAAGCATTGCCATCGGCTTGCCTACAATATTGCTCCTGCCGATAATAACGCAGTTTTTACCAGAAACGTCAATACCGCAGTATTTGAACATTTCCATGATTCCGGCGGGCGTGCACGGCAGAAATTTCTGATTGCCGATGAAGAGTCGTCCGCAGTTTACGGGATGAAATGCGTCCACGTCCTTATCCGGCGATATTGCGTTAAGCACGGCGGTTTCGTCTATTGCCTCCGGCAGCGGAAGCTGACAGAGTATACCGTCTACGTTATCGTCATTATTGAGTTTGTTGATAAGACTTAACAGCTCGTCTGTTGTTGTTTCTTCCTTTAACGCATATTCATAAGAATTAAAACCGACCTGTTCGCAGGCTTTTTTCTTATTATTAACATACACTCTTGAAGCCGGATTATTGCCGACTATAATGACGGCAAGACCGGGCGTTATGCCTTTTTCTTTTAATTCGTCCGTCTTTGTTTTTATTTTTTCGCGGACGCTTGACGCTATTGCTTTTCCGTCAATCAGACTGTACATCGCCGTCGTCTCCTTTGTTTGTATTGTCTGAAGATTTTTCTTTATTATTTGCATCGGAATCGTTACTGCCGAACGGTACTGCGGCAATTATTTCGCCGTCCGTTCCGCCCGATTCGACAGGCTGCGGATTTTTTGCGTTTTTTGCAAGTTTTACAACGAGAAGAACGGAGCAAACGGCAACGATAATTAACGACAGCAGCTGTGAAACTCGAAGATTTCCGACTATGTAAAGGCTGTCGGTTCGCAGACCTTCGATAACCGTTCTGCCTATACCGTACCAGATTCCGTAACATAAAAACAGCTGACCGGAGAATTTTCGTGCTTTTTTGAGCATTATGTAAAGAATTATAAATCCGGCAATGCACCATAACGATTCATATAAAAACGTCGGATGTACGGGTTTGTACGGATCGACTCCGGGGAGTGAGCTTTGATTTCTTATAATGTACGAACAGATTTTTTCGCTGTACATTCCCCATGGAAGGTCGGTATTTGTTCCGAACGCCTCCTGATTTGCGAAGTTTCCCCATCTGCCGATTCCCTGACCTATCAGAAGGCTCATTCCGGCAAGGTCAAGAAGATTGTAAAAGTTGAGTTTTATAATTTTGCATGTAATAAACGCCGCAAGCAATCCTCCGATTATACCGCCGTATATCGCAAGACCGCCTTCCCATATTTTAAATATATCGGCAGGATTGTCCTTGTAACTGTCCCATGAAAAAATTACATAATAAGCTCTTGCTCCGATTATTCCTCCGAGCATGCCGTAAATGAGTACGTCGACCATTTTTTCAAGGCTCATCTTCCATGTGTATGCGATTCTTCCGCCGAACAGAACGGCGAGCAGAAGCCCGAACGCGATGATTACGCCGTACCATTTGATACTGAACATATGTCCGAATACAGTAAATTCACAAAAAACGGACGAAATATTGAACGCCTTGTCAAGCGCGGTAAACGTAACCTCTGTTGTGTTTTGAAAAAATTTCATGCTGATTCTCCTTTGAAGAAAAACCGTTGATTGATCCTTATAAGAAGCGATTTCTCTGTCTTCGCCGCTTCGAGGATATCCGAAGCCTTACGATTTTACGGCGCATGACAGGGGATAACTGCGTTCTGAAGCCGGGTGATGGGGCAGTTTTCTTATTTGTTTATCCTTCGTAGTCGTCCTCGTTCTCCCAGTTATGCCAGATAGCCTGAATGTCGTCGTTGTCTTCAAACATTTCAATCATCTTACCCATATTTTTAATCGAATCCGGGTCGTCAAGATGTGTATATGTATTGGGAATATACGCGGCTTCCGCTGAAACGGAGGTATAACCCGCCGCAGAAAGTGCGTCGTTTACCGTACCGACGTCGTGTACGCCCGTTCTTATTTCAAAAACATCCTCGTCGTCGGAGATGAAGTCCTCCGCGCCTGCTTCGAGAGCCGCCTCCATAAGAGCGTCCTCGTCAATATCCTCTTTTTCAATGAGAATCTGACCCTTATGCTCGAACATGAACATGACGCATCCGCTTGTACCCATATTTCCGCCGTATTTATCAAAATAATGGCGAACATCTCCTGCGGTACGATTTCGGTTATCTGTGAGCGCTTCAACAACGACCGCAATACCGTTGGGACCGTAGCCTTCGTATACGATTTCTTCAAAATTATCCGCGTTCGCGTCGCCTGCGGCTTTTTTGATTATTCTGTCAATGTTATCGTTGGGAACGTTGGCCGCCTTTGCTTTTGCAATTACATCCTTGAGTTTTGAATTGCCTGCGGGGTCGGGACCGCCCTGTTTAACGGCAACGGCAATCTCTCTGCCTATTTTTGTAAACACCTTGGCTCTGGCGTTATCGGTTTTTTCCTTCTTCCTTTTAATGGTGCTCCATTTGGAATGTCCAGACATTAATATCATCCTTTATTATAATAAAATTACCTGTATATTTTATCACTTTTTAATTTTAACGTCAACAGATTAATTATGTCACATTCGGCAATTCGCCTTGATTTTTTTATTTATACAATGTATAATATACACAGTATTTTAATCGGGAGGCATTCTAATGGCTCATAAAAACAAAAAAGCAAAATTGATTTCTTCTGCATTAAAAACGACCGCCGCGGCGGCCGGAGTTTATCTGCTTGTCGGCGAGATTATATATGAGGGAGTTTTGAATAAGCGGTTTATAAATGCGAGAAAAAACAAATTCCGCGTTATCGAACCCGAATTTTCAAAATATTATCAAAATCCCGATGAGATGGGCGGAGACGACGCGTGGTTCGTAGCTGAGAATCCGGATGTAACGTCTGTTGTGAAGACCGACGGAGAAACAATATATTCAAATATAATTTCCGCCGATAAGCCCTGCGATGTATGGGCGATAGTTGTTCACGGCTATACGAGCTGTCCCAGAGGCATGGCGGCTCAGGCAAAGGGATTTCATGATATGGGATATAATGTTCTTCTGCCCGTTCTGCGCGGACATTCCATCGATGAGAACGAATATTGTTCGATGGGCTATTATGACAAGGATTATATCACCGCATGGATTGATTATATCCTCTCATTGAATGAAAATGCGCAGATAATCCTGCTCGGAGTATCTATGGGAAGCGCAACGGTTATGATGACAACCGGGGAGAATCTCCCGGATAATGTCAACTGTGCGATTGCGGACTGCGGATATACGAGCTGCTGGGACGAATATAAGCAGCAGATAGGCGAAATGTTTCATCTGCCCGTTTTTCCGTTCCTTTACGCTATGAATACTGTGTCAAAATTAAGAGGCAATTTTGATTTAAAGAAATGTTCTCCCCTCAAAGCCGTGGCAAGAAGCAAAACTCCTACTCTGTTCATTCACGGAGAGAAGGATACTTTTGTTCCGTACAAAATGCTCGGCGAGCTTTACAACGCCTGCTCGGCGGAAAAGGAAAAGCTGTCTGTTCCCGATGCAATGCACGCCGAGAGTGTAGAGCTTCAGCCTGAAATGTATTGGAATAAAGTTAAATCGTTTATATCGAAATACGTTAAGTAAGTCGGTATTATATTATAAACGCCCCGTTCCGAAAAAAGGAATGAGGCGTTATTTAATTTGCGCAATTATTGTTGGGTGAACAGATTTATCAGAGAAGAAACCGTTGTAAACGAATCGATGCTTACGGGATCGGGAATTATATCGAGGAATGAATCGACATAGAACACAAGCTGTCTTGTGCTGTCTGTGTCATAAAATTCAAGCGCGATAATATTTTTACCGGAAGAATAAACGTACATATTTCCGTATTCCGAGGCGTATTTTGACTGTACGCATGACTGTGATTCAAATGTCGATTCCTTTTCGGAATAGTTATCCATATTGAGATAGGATGTGATGTCCGCGGTGTTGTTGACCGATGACATTATGTCGTCAAGGTTATAATCGCTCATATTCTGCGTAACTATGCCGAGAGAATTGAGCTGTGCCGTCATATCGTCGACTGCCTGCTGATTTACGAGAAGAATTTTATTGAGCTTTGTATTTGCAAGATACGGTTCGCCGTTGTACATTATTACAGCCATGTTATATCCGTTAACGCTTGTGTTCATTCTGAAATTTTCGCCGTCGACAATCATCTGAACGTTTGATTCGTTTCCGTCTGACGAACGCATTTTACCGGATATATAGAATTTTTTTGACATAAGTATATCTATAACGTCCTGCGCAAGGTATCCGGTTTTCTCAGTAGTGGTTTCAGGAGCTTTTGTCGTCGGCGCTGCAGTTGTCGCCTGAACGGTTGTCGTCGTGACTGATGCCGTGACTGATGCCGAGGCTGCCGCTGTAACGGATTCGTATGTACTTTGTTCGTCCGTCGTTTTTGATTTTGAACAACCCGTAAAGCAGAGCGCGGAGAACAAAACCGCCGCGGCGACCGAAGCCGATATAAATTTTTTCATTTCATTTCCTCCTGTCGGATATTAAACAGTTATTATTATATATCCGCTTTATTAACACAGTGTAAAATTATTTGATTATCCTGCATTCCGTTTCGTTATTGTCGCCGGTTTCGAAATACACCGCACATCCGGATTTTTGATCAAAAAGTATTGACAATACAGAATCGGAGATTTGTTTTGTTTTGCCTGCGGGCGAAATTTCAAAAAGCAGGCTCGGTTCGTTTTGAGAAATATATAAAATTTTATTGCCGTTTGTAATGGCTTTAAACTTTACATTTTCCGCTGAAAAAAATGATTTTTCTCCGTTTGCAAATTCAGTTATGCCTGAGGAATTTGTAAAGGAATAAAACTTTCCGTCATTTGAAATTTCAAAGTCCGATACATTATTTTTAATGCATACCGGCTCTTTTCCGTTTTTTACAATGTAAAGAGAATTTGATGTATCTGTAAAGTAAACATACTTTAAATCATAAGAAACACTTACGTTTGATACGTCGCTTGAAACGTAAGTTGGCGCACAGCTTGAATCGATGTATGACAGCGTTTTCTGCGAGGCGATACAGTAGTACATGTCGGTAAAGCTGTCGGTCGGATATATTTTTACGCCGTATTTTTCGTTTGTAACAATCGGACTGCGTCCGTCCGGCAAAACGGGAATTGCGTCCGTAAATGTATAAATAAGCTTTCTTACCGAACCAGAAAAGCAGATATATGTTCCGCTGTCGGATGAGAAAATCATCTGAGTTAAATCCGAATTGAAGTAAATATCAGAGCCGGTAATGTCGGATATTTTATTTTTCTCTCTGCCGTCTGCCGATACGGAATAAAGCGTTTTAAAATCCGAGCCGCAAGCATAGACGGTTTCTGCGTTATTTGCAACTCCGACAGGTGTAAGCCCGGTACCTATTTCGGTTACCTCTCCCTTTCTGTAACAGTAAAGATTCAGTGACAGTCCGGCCTCGTCATAGGCGGAAAATACAACGGTTTTTCCGTCGGGGGAGACGCAGTATTCGTCTGCGGAAGAATATACGGTGCGCTCGGACTGCTTCGTTACGGAAATTAATTTAAGCGTGCCTTCTCTGTCTTTAAAACAAACCGAGTCACCGTCGGAGGCGAGTTTAAATGAGGATGAAATGTTGTTTGTCAGTCTGATAACTTTATTATTTCTTACCGCAAAAAGAGTATAATACGAATAGGAATCGTTCCGGGTATATGTGAGAAAAACTGCTGTTTTTGCGTCGGAGGAATAAACGGGTTCTCCCGAAAGCTCACCGGGAGTATTTTCGGAAATTACTTTGCCGTTCCTTGCGGCGTACGTGCATTTATTCTGTGAATCCGAAAAGACGGTTATTTTTCCGTCCTGCGTTTGTGCGATTAAACCCTTCATCGCAATCAGCAGTACGACGCACAGTACGGCGATGATGATTTTTACCGCAGGCTTCTTTACTATTTCGGATATATGTTTTCTTACCGCGTTTGACTTTTTTGATTTGAACCCGCTGTTTATTGTTTTTTCCATGCTTTTCACTCTCTTAACTTTCTTACCGTAGTATTATACAGTTATTTGTATGCCGATGTCAACCGACATATTCTTTGCGTGATTTTGTTGTAAATGTTAAATTTTATTTATAATTCAGCTTATAATCTTTACAAAGCATTTTTTATATATTAATATATATGTGTATAAAACTCTTGAGATACGGAGGAATTTTTATGAAAATTACTAAAAAAGCATTGGCGATACTTTTATCGATACTGATGCTTGCAGCTGTCATGCCGATAGCGGCATCTGCCGCAGGTGCGATAGAGTACAGCGCGGACGGCGTGAACTATACGAGCGCGTCAACGCTTGCCGACGCTTTCGCTTCTGTAAGCGATTCGGGCTTTGTCAGACTTAACGACAATATAACGACTTCGTCTGTTGTAACGGTTGATAAAAACGTTACGTTTTTCGGAAACGGTTTTACAGTTACCCGTGCGAGCGATTTTACCGGAAGCATGTTTGAATTTACTTATTCCGGAAGCTCCGTTCCGAAGGCTTTGTTTTTTAACGCTGTTCTTGACGGCAACAGATCTTCTCTTGATGCCAAGGGATCCATCCTCAGAATAAAGGGAGGACACGTAAGTCTCACGGCAGTTTCTCTCATAAATAACGTTAATAACGAAGATTGGGATAATAATACTCCCGCTCCTTATACCTGTTACGGCGGAGCCGCTTCTGTAGGTACAATAACAGGTGAGCTTACTGCGGAGCTTATTCTTGATTCATCCTCTAAAATTGCTAACTGTGCTTCGGGAGTTGCGGGCGGTATAATAGTATGGAAAAACGCGGATGTTGTTTCAAACGGAGCTAATTTTAAATCCTGTTCATCTCTTTACGGCGACGGCGGAGCTGTCAGCCTTGTAAGAGAGGGCGCGAAGTTCACCATGAACGGCGGTTCCATAACGGATTGTTATTCAAAAGGCTGGGGCGGGGCTATTTGTAACGAAATAGGAACGCTTACGCTTAAGGACGCTGTTATAAAGAACAATTATGTATACGGCGGCGGTATCGGCGGCGGAGTTTTCGCAAATCAGTACAAAGCCGACGGTACGAACGAATCCAATATAATTTTAAGCGGTTCATGCGTTATTACGGATAACTATTCGCTTGCGGACGACGGCGTTACCCAAACCGCAAGTAACCTTTATGTTTACACAAAGAGTTCGGGAAACGATATCCCTAAGATTACCGTTGCGGACGATTTTGAATCTTCCGCAAACGTCAGCATTACGGTTGACGACTCTTCCGTTAATGCAAATGATTTCCTCACAGGCGACCTTTCAAAGATTAACAATAACCTTGTAAGCGATACGGAGGGATATTTCTATTCATATGACGCCGAAACAGGTTCTGCGGACTGCAAGCAGGGTACAAAGATTACTCTTAATGCTTCGGGCGGAACATGCGCAAACAAGTTTGTTTATGCCGATTCGGTTTATGGTGATCTTCCCAAGCCTTACAAAGTAAATTACGCTTTTGCGGGCTGGTATACCGCCTCCGTAGGCGGAACGCAGATTACCTCGGATACGCCGATAACTTCGGAGTCGCCCAGAACAATTTACGCTCATTGGAATATTGCCGAAATAACTTATGTCAAAAACGGCAAGACATACGGCGCAATGACTCTCAATGAGGCTGTTGAGGAAGCTCCGGACGGCGGAATTATTACTCTTTATAAAAACACTTCAATATCCGATACGGTTGTAATAAATAAGAATATTGCAATCAAGAGCGCGACGGACGCAAACATTAACACCGTTTCACGTGCGGAAGGCTTTAAAGGAACTATGTTCGCATTCGGAACTTCGGTTACGGCTGCCAATAACGTTACGTTTACAAATCTCGTGTTGGACGGCGCGTACGTATATCCCGCGTCGACTGCCGAAGAGGATAAGCTTGCCGTTTCATGCTCGGGCGTTATTGAAAATGCGGGCTCATATGCAGAGTTTTCAGGCGTTACAATTAAAAATAACTATTCAAATGCCGATTTCGGCGCAGTTAATATTAATTCCTCTTCTGCGGCTCTTGCTATGGATTCATGCGTTATAGATTCGTGTACAGCCTTAAACGGCGGCGCCGTTAATCTTACTTCGGGTAAGCTTACAATAAGCAATTCCGAGATAAAATCCTGCTATGCTTCTTCAGACGGCGGCGCAATTATTATAAACGGAGATTCTGCCGAATGTACCTTAATCAATGATACAATTTCGGGATGCTCCGCAAGAAATAACGGCGGCGCAATTTATCTTGAGAAAGGTTCTCTCACCGTAAATTCCGTACAGATGAGCGGAAACTACGTTTTATCCGGCGGTAAGGGCGGAGCAATTACCGTTGCTCAGTCGACTGCGTTTAATCTCAGAGGACTTGCAAATATAAGCGGTAACTATTGCGGCAAACCCGGCGAGGCTTCATCAAAGGAACAGAATATTTACTTTATCGGAAATTCAAATGTAACAATATCGGGCGCGTTGGATGTAAATTCACAGATAGGAATTTCTTCGGATTCCGATTTTTCCGACGGTAAAACAATTACCTGTATCGATATTGCAAGCGGCGTTGATTCTTCGTCTGTTACGGGTATTTTCTATACCGACGGACAGAAACTTTATGTATTCCCGCAGGGAAGCGGATTTGCCGTTTGGGAGGCCTATAAGGTAACGCTTGATCCCAATAAGAGTACATGTGACGTTCCCTATATTATTGTTCAGTCCGACGCATTCCTCGGAACGCTTCCCGTTCCCGCCGCCAGAGAAGGATTTACCTTTGCAGGTTGGTTTGATTCACCGAAATACGGTACGGGAACTCAGTATACCGAAACTTCCGCAATTGATTCGGATATCACGCTTTATGCTCAGTGGAGTAATGATAATGCGCTCGATAGCAATCCTCTTGCCGTTATCGGTCGTTTCTTTACAAGACTCGGAGAGATTATGAAAGCTGTATTCAATTTCCTTCAGAATCTTTTCAGCGGACACGGCGGAATTGATGATCTTGTAACAACTAAATAAACAAATAATTTTGAAAAGGCTCTGATTGTAAAAGGTCAGAGCCTTTTTTGTAAAAAAATAGCTTAATATTGCTCTTATCGTCCGAATTTTCGGACAATATAAAATTATACATTTAATTTTGCTTTTGACTGTGTTAAAATAACCTCACGAAACACAAGCCAAGTTAGAGATTTTGTGTGTTTCTCAGAATATTGAACCATACCGCCTCGGCACAACGCGCCTTAACGACATGGTGTACTAAGGATTATGAGCATTTAGGTAAAGAGTACGACGAACGTGCTGAAATGAAAGCTGAACCGATACGACGATTACATAGCCGTTTTGCGTTATTTTTTATATTTTTTATAATTATATAAATTGTAAGATCTGCCGTTGAAATTTAAATGAAAATATTATATATATATATTGTAAGGATGTAAGGAGGATTATTATGGCTGAATGGAATTCGGAAAAATATTTGAAATTTGAGCGGGAGCGTACGCAGCCGTCGCTTGATTTAATAAGCAGACTTGACGGTTTTTCGCCGGAGAGGATTATTGATTTGGGCTGCGGGCCGGGAAACAGCACTCACGTTTTATATGAAAGATTCAAAAATGCAGAGATTCTCGGCGTTGACGCGTCGGACGATATGCTTGAAAAGGCAAAAAAATCATATCCGTTTCTCAACTTTAAAAAATGCTTTTTGCCTGAGGGACTCGAAAAAGAAAACGGTAAATTTGATTTGATTTTTTCAAATGCGTGTATACAGTGGATTGCCGAACAAAAGCGACTTTTTGAAGCTGTATTCTCATGTCTTGATAAAGGCGGAGTGTTTGCGGTTCAAGTACCCTTGACTCAAAAATCTCAGTTTTATATTATGTTTTCACGTTTTTTGAAGGATGAAAAATGGAGTTTTCTTGAATCAACAGACGTTTTTCATCAGCTTTCGCCGGACGGATATTATAACCTTTTAACCGAGTTTTCGTCCGATATTACAATGTGGGAAACCGAGTACTTTCACAGCGTAGATTCGTTTGATTCCGTTATCGACTGGTATTCTTCAAGCGGATTAAGACCCTATTTTGAAAGAATGAACGAAGAAATGAAACGGGAATTTTTATTTGATTTGAAAACGAAAATAGCGGAGGAATATACCGTAATGAATAACGGCAAGGTTATACTCAAAATGCCCCGTTTGTTTTTTACCGCGGTTAAAGGATAATTTTGATAATGACTTCCGGCTGATTGTTGCCTATTTATGTTTTTTAATATATAATGTATATACAGTCAGTACACCGGAGGGCAAGCCATGAACAAGAAAATAAAAATTTCCGCCGACATTGCAATTACGTTCGTTTTGCTCGTGCTCGGAGTTGTTTTGCGTATACTTCATACAAATGTATTACATTCGGTATACCTGAGGGAACTGTTTGACGTCGTGCGTTCGATGATTTTTATATCGATTTTTATCGCATGGGGAGCAAGCATTTCAAAGCGGATTATTCATAAACCGACGAGATTATTTCTTATAATGATATCGGCTCTGTCCGTGTTTTGGATATTTGTAAGAGGATTTAAATATCATATTGCGGGAAATAATGTTGACGCCGCAAGAATATGCTGGTATCTTTATTATCTTCCGATGCTTCTGATTCCCCCCGTTGCGTTTATGGCTTCGGGCTGTATAGGAAAATCGGAAATGTACATGCCTAAAAAGTCGGAGTATATCCTGACTGTTATAAGTCTGATTTTGTTTTTGCTTGTTCTGACAAACGACATGCACTTGTTTGTTTTTAAATTTACATCCGATATTTATTCTGACAGAAATTGTATTCATGTTACGGGATACTGGATAATCGCCGCGTGGATTGTGTTATGCGGCAGCGCGGCTGTTATCAGAATACTTTTTCGCTGCCGGGGATATAAAAAGAAAATTTATAATATAATTCCTTTTATTCCGGTGCTTATCCTTATCCTTTACTCTGTCGGTTATTATTTCAGCCTGAAACCTCTCGTTTTTCTGTTCCCGGATTATACGCCCGTATTTTGCCTATGCGTTATGACTGTTTTTGAATTGTGTATCAGAATCGGTTTTATACAATCAAACAGCGGTTACAGTGAGATTTTTTCCTCAAGCGCAATAGGGGCAAGAATAGTCGATGAGAATTTTAACAGTATATATGTTTCTTCAAACGCGATTGACGCGGATTCCGAGATTCTTCGCCGTGCAAGTAGGGGTGAGGTTTGCTTTGACGGCGGTTTAAGGCTTCTGTGTTCCGAGATTGACGGTGGATATGTTGTCTGGCAGGATAATGTTTCCGAGCTTGTCGAAGCAATTCATTCGCTTAATGAGGCGAAGGAAACTCTTGCCGATTCAAATCTGATTCTTGAAGAAAATTACAGAACGCTTTTTAAAATTCAAAGTCTTAATCAGCAGAATAAGCTTTACGACGCAATGCAGGCTCAGACGCGTGAGGAAATAGAAACCGTAAATATGCTTTTTGACGGATTTGAAAATGCGGACGACGTGATGAAGCGTAAAATTCTCGGCAAAACAATTGTAATCGGAACGTATATAAAACGCAGATGCAATCTTATGCTTATAGGTTTTCAGAACGAAAAGACAGATGTTAACGAGCTGAAACTGTGCCTTTCGGAATCGCTTTCAAACTTAAGCGTATGTAAAAAGGATAATTCCATGGCGTTTAATGCGAGCGGACTGTATAAAACGGATGAGCTTGAGTTTATATACGACGCCTTTGAAAAGACGATTGAAACGTTTTTTGATTCTTTGAATGCTGTTTTTGTGCGCGTTGCGGGTATCCGCGGTGTTCTTGAGGCGGATTTTGAGGTTGAGAGTTATGAAAAAATCGAATCCGTTCCTTTTGAAGGCTGCAGCGTGACGGATGAGGGAGACGGAATATATCGCATTCATGCGGAAAGGAGGACGAGGACGTGACGGAATTTGTTTTACCGCCTTTGACTGTCAGAAACTTTTTCTGCGCCGTTATGCTGTTTATTTGCGTTATTCAATCTGCCGCGCTTATCTGCGCTATGCCGACGTATCGAAAAAAAACGTATATAATTTTTAATCTGTTTATTCTTTTGATTGATATTATGTTTTTTTCACTGATGAGTACATATCAGTTTGGCTATATTTTGTCCCGCCGGCTTACTCTTTCGGCTGTAATTGCCGCAGAGGCGGTATTTACGGCTGTTCCGATTTTTGAGATTGTATTTTTTATTATAAAATCACGCAGCGTTATTACCGACAGCTCGGTAAAATCGGCTCTTGATAATCTGCCTGCCGGAATTTTGTTTTTTGACTCCGATTCGTATGCCGTGCTGACAAATCATACGATGCTGACCCTGGTATCCGAACTGACCGGCGGCGATACAAGAATGATGAAGCCTCTTGACGATGTGCTTGAGGGCAGAACTCCGGCCGAGTCGGCTCAGAGAATAGGAGATGACTTTCGGACTTACAGATTTTCGGACGGCAGAATACGATCCTTTGAAAAAAAAGTTATTTCATTGCAGTCAAAAAAATATGTGCAGTTCACTGCCAATGATATCACCGATATTTATAAAATGAAACAGGAGCTTGAGCATGATAACGAGCTTTTAAAGAAAGCGGCGGAAAATCTCCGTACTCTTTCGGAAAATGTTGTTGCCGCAACAAGAGAGGAAGAAATACTTAACTTTAAGATGCAAATTCACGATGATTTTGGCAGAAGCATTACGGCTGTCAGAAGATTTCTTATGCAGAATGATAATCTTCGGGACGCAGGCGAACTTATCGATATGTGGCGCAGAAGCGTTTCGCTTATAAAAAAGGATAACGAGTCAAAATCGGATGATGAATTGATATTTTTGATTACTTCAGCGAAAAAAATGGGGCTTAATATTATTATAGACGGCAGAATGCCAAAAGAAGCGGAACCGGAATATACTGTGATTTCCGCAGTCAGAACTTGTCTTATAAACGCTGTAAGACATGCCGACGCAACAGAAATGTATGTTAAAATCGAACGTTCGTCGAACAGTATTGTAATAAATATTACGAATAACGGCAAATCGCCGGAATGTGAAATAAGCGAGGGCGGAGGGTTGTCCGCACTAAGACGCAGAGTCGAAAAATATGCGGGAATGATGACGGTGACGAGCCTGCCCGCGTTTGTTCTCAATATAAGGATTCCCGTTGGATGAGAGGAGATTTGCAATGAACAACGTTTTGATTGTTGAGGATCAGAAGCTTACAAGAGAATATCTTGAAAATTACGTGGAAAGGCTTGACGGGTTCTGCGTCTGCGGTTCTATCGTAAACGCTTCGATGGCTGAAATATTCTGCGAGACTAACGATGTGGACATGGTTCTTATGGACGTATGTACGCAGCATGATGAGGACGGTATAGACGCATGCGCTGTTTTGAAAAAGAATTTTCCGTCCGTCAGGGTAATTATTATAACGTCGATGGTGGAATGCGATTTTATCAAAAGAGCAAAAAACGCCAAAGCCGATTCGTTTTGGTATAAGGATGAGGACGTACCAGATCTTGACGAGGTGATGATAAGAACCGCGGCGGGGGAGAATATTTACCCAGATTCAACTCCGACCGTCAAAATAGGTCTTGCCGATTCAAGCGAGTTTACAGCCTCGGAGCTTAAGGTTTTGCGGCTCGTTGCCGAGGGAATGAGCTACGATGAAATGTCTCGGAAGCTGTCGATAAGCGTCGGTACTGTTAAATATCATATTACAAATATGCTTCAAAAAACGGGATTTACAAATAAAACACGTCTTGCAATCGCCGTAACGAATAAAAAATTAATAATCCCGAAGCCTGACGGAACATAAATTGTTATGTAACCGGTAATCGGGATTATAAAAATACAGTTTATTTGCAGAATTTATTTTTAAGGAAGTCCGTGCGTCTTGTCACGGCTTCTTTTGTTATTTTGCTGTGCGACATCATGTCGAATGCATGCATTGTTCCTTTCGTTTCATATAAAACGGCGTTATTTCCCGCGTCGAGCATCGATTTGTAAAAATTAATTCCCTCGTCTCTTAACGAGTCAAATTCCGCCGTTTCCGTATATGAATCGGGGAGCGATGAGAAATCGTCTGCGAGTGCGGGAGCGCCGTAACATATTTTATCTTTATCTGCGGCGGGCATGTAAAGCTCCCACATTTTTTTTGTAAGCTTTGCATTCCAAACGGGAGTATCCGTAAATTCCTTCATTGACTGAGTCTGCATACGGCAGTCGGTAACGGGATATATAAGTTCCATGGCACAAATCGGAATTTTGCCTAAATCTCTTGCCATTAATGCAACCGAGCCTGTCAATGCACCTCCCGCGCTGTCGCCCATTATCGCTATTTTGTTTTTATCAATGCCGAGAAAAACGGAATTTCTGTACGCCCATTTCAATGCGTCATAGCAGTCGTTGACGGGAACGGGAAACTTATGCTCCGGCGCAATCCTGTAGTCGACAAGCAGAACCTTGCACGGAGTGTAAAGAGCGTACTGTTTCATCAGTCTGAAATGATGAGGAGCCGCTTTGTAAATAAAACCGCCGCCGTGATAATAAACGACTAATGGCGCGTCTTTTTTGTCCGAAAGTTCTTTCGGAACGTACAGCAATGCGTTTATATAAGCGTCTTTTACCGGTATTCTTAATTTTTTGACATTGACGTTTCTGTCCGTTCTCGGGAGACTGACAAGCGAACCGAGAGCCTTTTCCGCAATGGGAAGCACAGGCTCGATTATCGGAAATGTAAACATTTCAAAAAATAAAAATTCTTTTTTTATTGCATACTTACTCATAACAGCCTCCGAATGACGCTTTTTAATGATTATAATTAAATCATAAAAAATTATCTTTTTTATTGTTTTTTTGTTTCTTTTCTTTTAAAACGTCTTACTTTGTTTATATGTCTTTCAAAGCTGCCGGAATTTAAAAGCTCCGTCAGGACAAGCTGTTCAAAGGTCGGAACCGTGCATGAGAAAAAGCCGAGCTTTTCATTAAACGACCCAACAAGGCTTTTCGGCAGAACCATGTATCCGACCCTGAACGAGGGGGATATTGTTTTTGAAAAAGTGTTCAGATATATAACATTTTCATTTTTTGACAGGGAAAAAAGCGTTTCTGTCGGCTTTGATGAAACGGAAAATTCCGAATCGTAGTCTGATTCCACAATGTAACCGGTGTTTTTATCCGCCCAGCGCAGATACTCGTGTCTTTTGCTTGCCGAAGCGGTGACCCCGCTGGGAAAGCTTCTGTAGGGTGTGGTGTGCAGAACGTCGGCGTTTGATTTTAAAAGCGCGGCGGAATCGATTCCGTCGTCGGATAAAGGCAGAAGCTCATATTTTACGCCCGAAGCTCGGTAGACCTGCTCGATTTTTTCATATGACGGATGCTCAATCGCATATGTTTTATCTCTGCCCAACAGGGATATTATCATGGAGTAGAGATATTCCGCTCCGGAGCCGACGATAATCTGTTGTGTTCCGACGTTAATTCCGCGGTTTCTTGCAAGATAATATTTAAGAGCGTTTCTGAATTCAATGCATCCGGAATTGGGCGGTTTTTTCAGTATTCCGTCGCCGTAATCCGTAATAACCTTGCGCATGGTTTTGCTTAAAACGGAAATTGAAAAAGCAGAACGGCCGTTGTCGTGTTTTTGTTCGGAATTTATAATATAAACGTCATGCTCCTTTTCGGGTGAGACTCCGGCGAATCCGTCACAGAGTCTGAATGCGGTATAATAACCGCTTCTCTCCTCGGCTCTTGCGTAGCCCTCATCGCAAAGCAAAGCGTATGCATGCTCGGCTGTGACTGTGCTTATGCCGAGTTCCTCTGCAAGTAAACGCTTTGATGGCAGTTTTTCATTATATTTATAAATTCCGTTTATAATATCGTTACGCATTTGACTGTAAAGCTGAATATATGCGGGGACTTTTGATTTTGTCAGGGTGTATTTCATCTGGTTATATAAAATTCTCCTTTTCTGAGTATTTAATATTATCAGATTAATTGTATAATAAAATAAATTGAATTTCAAGGGGGAATTGAAATGAAATCAAAAGTTACAAAAAAGAAATCTGTTGTCTGGCTTTGCACGACGGCAATGCTTATGGGCTTGAACGTTGCTTTCAGCTCGTTCTCGATACCTGTTCCCGGAGGGCATCTTTATCTTAACGATATCGTTATCTGCGTCGCTTCGATTATTCTTGACCCGCTCGGCGCGTTTCTTGTCGGGGGAGTAGGCGCATTTTTAGGCGATTTTTTCTTCTATCCCACGCCGATGTTTGTATCCCTTGCAACGCATGGCTTGCAGGCTGTCGTTATTTCGCTGTTTTCGCGTTATGTATTAAAAAAACATCCCGCAATTGCTTCGGGAATCGGCGTCGCGATCGGGGCTGTTATTATGGTTGCAGGTTATTCTCTGGGCAGGGCATATATTTACAGCACTCCGGAGTATGCCGTGATGAAGCTTCCTTATCAGATTCTTCAGGCAGTCGTAGGCGCGGTTCTCGGTATGCTTCTTTGCTGGAAATTCGGAATACGAAAGCTGTATAAAAAAGGGTTGAGTTAACAAAATAATTATTTTTAATTGACCGGGGCTGTGACAAGCTCCGGTTTTTTATTACCGTTCTTTACTTAAAAGTATTCCGCATACAGATATTACGATTGATTTTATTTTTTATAATTTGTTTTTAAGCAAAAAAAATCGACCCGGGGGATGGGTCGATTTTTTTTCAAACCGTAAGATTTGAAAAAGAGAGGTATATGTACATGAAATGTTCGTTGGAACATAGGGGCAAACCGATTTGTTCAGGTTTTATTATCTTGTCTCAACCTGTGAGCTAAATATACTCTTCTGCGCTTAAACCAACCTTGAAATGCGAAAAATGATTATAAAGAAAATATTAATTATCTGCGTTTTATCCAGATAGAGGGCGTTGCGGCAATTATCAAAGGATAAATTTCAAGACGTCCGAGAAGCATTGCCGCTGAGAGTACAAGCTTTGCGGCGGGAGAGTACGCATGGAAATTGCCCGCAGGTCCCACAAGACCTAATCCGGGACCGACGTTGTTAAAGCAGGTCAGTACTGCGGTAAAGTTTGTTACAATGGCAAACGGTTCAAAATTAATAATTAAAAATATTACTCCGAGGCAGAACATATAAACGGCGAAATAGATGCTTACTCCGTTTATTGTAGGTTCATCAAGAGTTTTTCCTTCAAATCTGATAGCTTTTACCGATCTCGGATGAAGCATTCTGCGAAGCTCTCTTTTTATAATCTTAAAAAGCATGACAACTCTCGATACCTTTAAACCTCCCGCGGTCGAGCCTGCGCATCCGCCTATAAACATAAGTACGACCAAAATTCCCCGGGAAAAGTCCGGCCATAGGTCAAAATCCGCAGTTGCATATCCCGTAGTGGTTATTACGGATGAAACCTGAAATGCCGCAAGACGGACGCACTGAGCCGCATTTTTGTATATGGGATATATATTTATCGCAATAGCGGCTGCGGCCAATGTGCTTACGGCGGTGTATGTCCATAATTCTTCGCTTCTGAGCATCGCTTTGAATTTTTTTGTGATTGCAAGATAAAACAGATTGAAATTAATTCCGAAAAGGAACATGAATACAGCTATTACCCATTGTGAAAATGCAGAATAAGACGCGGCGCTGTCCGCTTTTATTCCGAATCCGCCGGTGCCTGCCGAACCGAATGACATTAAAATACTGTCAAACAACGGCATGCCGCCGAGGTAGAGTATTATAATCTGTATTATTGTCATTACAATATAAATAAGATATAAAATTTTTGCGGTATCTTTTGCCTTGGGAACGAGCTTTCCGACTGTGGGACCCGGCATTTCCGCACGAAGCAAATGCATGGTTCTGTCGGAGGAGGAGGGGATTATTGCCGTTATGAAAACAAGCACGCCCATACCCCCGACCCAGTGCGTAAAGCTTCGCCAAAATAAGATGCTTCTGCTCAACGCCTCGACATCTGTTAATATTGATGAGCCTGTGGTTGTAAGTCCGCTTACGGTTTCAAAAAATGCGTCTATGTAGGATGGAATTTCTCTTGAGAGAAAGAACGGAAGCGCGCCGACAGCCGACAGAAGAACCCACGACAGCGCTACCGCCGCAAAACCCTCACGGGCATAAATTGTCCTTGTCGAGGGTTTGAAAATTATGCTGAGTCCATATCCTAAAAAAAGAGCTACTGCTATTGACGCGGGGTAAATCCAAAAACAGTCCTCGTTATAGTATAACGATACAAACATCGGCAATGTCAGAAGACCTGCTTCCAGTTTCAGCATTTGTCCCGCCGTGAAAAAACACATTCTGCGATTCATAATACTACCTTTATTTCTTCAGAATATCGTCAAGATCGTTAAGTCTTTGACCGGAGGCTATAACTATTACTCTGTCGTCTGCCTCTATATGGTCTGCGCCGGACGGGATAACAGTCTGCCTGTTTCTCATGATGCCTGTTATAAGTATATTCTTTTTAAGGGTTATATCTTTAAGGGGAATATTGAGCGTTCTCGAACCTTCTTTTGCTATAAATTCGAGAACTTCGGCTCGGCCGTCCATAAGCTTATATAATGTTTCAACGTTGCTTCCGAATGAATTTTCGAGCGCACGTGCGTAGCGTACGATTATATCCGATGTTATTTTCTGCGGAGAAACAATGCATTCAACGCCTATTTTTTCAGCAAGAGAAACAAGCTCCGTGCGGTTTATTTTTGATATAACGGTCGGTACTTTCTGCATTGAGGCAAATACCGACATTAGTATGTTTTCTTCATCGATTCCCGTAAGAGCTATGAATGCGTCTGCATTCAGCAGCCCCTCCTCCATCAGCAGCTCCTGGTTTATTCCGTTTCCGTTTATTATATATGTCTTTTTTAGCTCTTCGCTCAGCTGCTTTGCTCTTGACGCGTCTTTTTCGAGAATTGTTACGTTTCCTCTTGAATGTTCAAGATGTTTTGCAAGATAAAATGAAATTCTGCTGCCGCCGAAAATCATAACGTTTTTTGCTTCCCGTTTCATAAGACCGAGCAGTTTTAAAAGCTTTTCTATTTCATCGGGGGAGGCGGTTATTCCAAGTCTGTCGCCGTGCTTTAATTCAAAATTACCGTCCGGAATAAAAATCTCGCCCGAACGTTCAACAGAGCTTATAAGATAATTTGCTCTGAATTTTTCTCTCATTTTAATAAGAGGCATACCGTCAAGCTTCGTGTCCGAAGGCAGTTTTATCTGAATCATTTCAAGGTTGCGTTTTGAGAAGTTTTCAACTTTTGTCGCCGAGGGGAGCTTCAGAATATTTCTTAGCTCGTTTGCGGTAAGCAGTTCGGGATTAAGAGTCATGTCAAGTTCGAGCTGACTTCTCATAAAGTTAAGACCCGAGTCGTTGTATTCGGGATTCCTGATTCGCGCAACGGTGTGTTCCGCTCCCATCTTTTTTGCAAGAAAGCATGCAATCATGTTTAACTCGTCGCTTCCCGTTACGGCAATGAAAAGATTGGCGGTTTTCGCTCCAGCTTCGGAAAGAGTATCGCTGTCGGCTCCGTTTCCGCATATGCTCATTATGTCGTAAATGTTGTTTATTTGTTCAAGAACCTCGGCGTCATTGTCTATAGCGACAACGTCGTGTCCTTCGAGTACAAGATTTTCGATTACGGATACGCCTATCTTTCCGCATCCGGCAACAATAACTTTCATATTGATTTAACCTCTGTTTTATGAAAATTCTTAAAAAGATTCTATCATTATATTCATGTTTTTTCAATATGTTTTTAAATATTTTAATATTTAATATAATTGTCATAAAATAAAAAATGTAATATTCTGATGCCATCAGACAAAATTAATAGTATTGTAATATAATAACTTTTAATTTAGTTTGACAAACGGATATAAATATTGTATATTATTTATAGTCGCATTTTGTCGGCTCAGCATTTTTTCAAAGGTGAGAATTCATGAAAAAGTCCGTTATTAAAAGAGTCCTTTGTTTTGTTTTTGCTTTATCCCTGTTATGCGGGTTTGCTTTTTCTGCTTCAGCCGAAACCATACAGGACAGAATACAGGCATGGGAAGCTCAAAGAAATAATAATGACAGCAACAATGACAGCAATAACGACAGTAATGATAATAACGATAGCGGCGACAGCGGTAATTCGCAGGATTCATCCTCGGGGCTGTCGGCAGGTTCAATAATAGACGAAGCGCAGATCAGCGAACAGGTCAAGGAGCTTTGGGATCAAATCTCCGGTACGGATATCGGCTCTGTTATTTCGGAATTTGACCTTCAGAAGCTGTATGACATGGGCTCGGAAGCATGGAACAGTGCGGTTGATATGATAAAGGACGCTGTCGGCGGAGGATCCGGTACTTCATCATCGGATAATACGGGGACTAAACAGTCCACAACGGCGCGTGCGGCCGCGTCGACGTATGTTATTACATATGATACCGTTCCGGCGGTAACCAATTCAAATACTACGTCGGCTCCCCCCGAAACGACAACATCTCCTGCTACATATGCGGTTACAGCTCCGCAGGTTACACAAAAGACCGAGAGTGTTACATCTGCTGCGGCGGATGAAAAAAGTCTTTCTACGGCGTCGATAGTCGTCATAGTTATTCTTTCAATCGCAACGATAGGCGTTATAGTGGCTCTTGTTGTTTATTTCTCGGTAAAGAAACGTTGATTGCATATTAATATCGATTAAAACAGCCCCGGCGAGGGCTGTTTTTTTGCATTATGCCGTCTTATATCATATATATATGATAAAATGTTTTAATATAACTAAATAATATAATATTTATATTATATACCTATTATATAATTCCGTATCGAATCATATGTTTTTGTAAAATAAAAAGAGAGATTTTATATACATAATCAAAGTTTCGATTTTAATCTGTCCGTAATTATATCTTAAAAAAGTATTAAAAAACATGATTTTTAAGTGCTTAAAAATGCACAATGATTGAGTATATAAAAAAGATGAAATTATTGAATATTTACAATCGTTTTTTTATTTAAGTCGCAGAAGGGTAGAATAAAATTCTAAAAAAGAATATAATTATTACAAATTGTAATAATTAAGCTCGAATTAATTTCACGTTTGTAACATGCTACGAATTAGTTGACAGAAATTGACAGTACAATTTGTTATATGTCAATTTATTTTCACTTAAAAACGAATTAAAAACAAATGTTCGAAAATCGATTGTGCATAGTATACAAAAAAACTAAATTTAGGCTTCTTGACATATGCGGAATGCTTGAATATAATACGTCATGTCTTTCACCTGAAGATGTATGAACTCAGAAAAAGTACATTTGGTCATCAAAATTTCGGAGAAAACAACATTAAAAGGAGATCGCAGCAATGAAGAAAAAGAAACTGAAGAATCTTCAGCCTCTGCCAAAGACTAAATTATCAAAGCGTGCACTTTCGGCGTTCTCGGTAATCGGTCTTTCGTTCGTGACGGTTGTAAGCTGTTGTCCGATAAAGTCTCATGCGGCTGTCTGTGAGATAGATCTTGCTTCGGCGGCACAAAACGCGTCAATATCGCAGGACAATATTGTAACGGTTAATTATTCAACAGATTATGACTCAAAGAGAATAGTCTATTATAATTTCACAAAGCAGGATGAAGAAAAGGAAATCGAGGAATCATCGGATTTTGAGTATTTCTTTGCAAACAATGAGGACAGTACGGCGGCTTCCGTAAAAAATCAGAAATCGGAGCTTGACGCGGAGTCCATTATCAAAGAGGCTCAAAAGAAAAAGTCAAGCACCGCTTACAGTGCGGGAAGCTCGTATATATCTCTTAATTCCGACGCCGTCCCGATGTCGGATATGACCGTTCCGGATTATATAAGTTTTGACGAGAACGGACTTCCTCAGAATTATTCCTATATCGTTGAGGGCAGAGCAAGCGCGTATTGCACAGGCTCGGTTACCGCAACGGGAACGACGCCGCATCAGGGCTCGGTAGCTATTGATCCGAGCGTTATTCCGTACGGAAAAATGATGTATATCGTATCTCTTGACGGAAGCGTTGTATACGGCTATTGCAGAGCGGAGGATACAGGCGGATTTGTCTGGAACGGAAGCGGCAGGGTGGCCGACCTTTATATGAATTCGTATGCCGATTGTATGGCATGGGGAGTCAGAGGCGTAAGAATTTACGTATTTTGATTTGAATTAAAAAAAAGACGGAAACTGTTTGTTTTCGTCTTTTTTTGTCGTCTGCGTATCAAATCGTTCGTTTTGAAATATAATTATAACGGTGATCGTTATGTACTGTATGTTAAAATTCAGGAGAAGGCTTGTTATTGTTTCGGTTTCGGTTTTGTTTATTGCCGTATTGACGGGATTTTTATATATAGTTCCCGTAGACGGGCGGGAAAGAAAGATACCGATATACAAGGTCGATTGTGAAGAAAAGACTGTCGCCCTGACCTTTAACTGCGCCGACGGAGATGAGGATGTCGTTTCTATTTTGTCCGCGCTCGATAAGTATAATATCAAGGCGACCTTTTTTCCTCTGGGCATATGGATTGACGCGCATCCCGATTCTCTGAAAAAAATATATGAGAAGGGGCATGAAATCGGTAATCATTCGTTTTCTCACGCTGACTGCGTTCAGCTGACGCGTACGGAGATTTATGACGAAATAATAAAATGCAATGAGCGTGTAAAATCCGTAACGGGTTTCTATCCGAACTTATTCAGATGCCCTTCGGGAAGTTATGACAATAAGACGATAGAAACCGCTCTTTCCGCCGGGATGACGACGATTCAGTGGAGCGTAGACAGCGTTGACTGGAGAAATAACTCCCGTGAGGAAATATATTCAAGAGTTGTTGATAACGTATCATGCGGAGATATCATTCAATTTCATACGGGGACGGCAAATACCGCAGGCGTTATCGAAAGTATAATAACAGGTCTTAAGGAAAAAGGATATTCTTTTAAAACGGTCGGAGAAATGATTTATTCCGAGCCGTACATGATAGACCATGCGGGGGTTCAATATAAAATCCGGGAAACCGAATCTGCGGGCGGTAATTGATTTTATTTGCGTTTATCATGATATTTGTTGAAAAGACATGTGCAACATGTACGGAAATTTAACCGAATTGTTGTAATTATTAACAACAAAAGGATTTGTTAGAATACTCTATATGACAGTTTTTACAAATGTGATTTAAATTACAAAAATAGTTTGACATTGCGTTCAAATATAATTATAATAAGTAAAAAGAAACGAAAAACGATGTTTCGTATAAGCCCTTCGGCATTTTTCGTCGGCTTGATTTTAGGTTTGTTCGTTTTTTCAGGTTTTTCGATCATTGCTGCAATGGTGTACGTGATCGCATCTGTTTCGTGTTTATATTTTACGGACAGATCGGGGATTATCCCGCAGATTTTCGTATAACGCAGTCGTTATATTAAAAATTTTCAGGGATCTTCGGTTTTGCCTAAAGTGCGAAACCGATTTTTTGTTGTTCGGTATTTACAGCGAAAGCTGAAATATATTTTATTTCTTAAAAAAGAGGTAGAAAAAAATGAAAAGTTTTAAAAAGGTGTTCAGCGGAGTTCTTGCCGCAGCCATGGCGGTAACCTGCTTTGCGGGTTGTACTTCAAACTCCGGCAATGAAGACAATTCGGATTCCAAAGCGGATTCGGTAAATACATCCGATTCGATTGTTATCGGCTGTACGGGCCCGCTTACCGGCGACGCTTCCCAGTACGGTATTTCCGTTCAGCGCGGCGCTCAGCTTGCGGTTGACGAGGTTAATGCCGCGGGCGGAATCAACGGTATCAGCTACTCATTCAACATGAAGGATGATAAAGCAAGCGCAACCGAGACTAATACCGCATATGACCAGCTTATGGACGAGGGAATGCAGATTTCATTGGGTTCTGTAACCAGTGCGTCTTGCGAGGCTTTTGCGGCAAAATCGGTTGACGATAATCTTTTCTTTATTACTCCTTCGGCTTCAAATGCGGCTATTATCGAGAGCCGTGACAATGGTTTCCGCGTATGCTTCGGCGATCCTGACCAGGGTATTCTTGCCGCGGATAAGCTTGTAAATGAGTATAAGAAGACAAATATCGGCTGTATCTATGATACTTCGGATACTTATTCTTCGGGCATTTATGAGGCATTCAAAGGCGAGATGGACAAACTCGGCGTTTCGTTCACGACAATGACCTTTGATAAAGAGAATAATAAGGATTTCTCAACGCAGGTAGAGGCTCTTAAGGACTGTGACGCAATCTTTACTCCCTTCTACTACACCGAGGCCGGACTTGTTGCGCGTGCATGCACCGCTAAGGGTGTAAATGCTCTTATCTTCGGATGCGACGGTCTTGACGGCGTTGCCGATCAGATTGACAGCTCCGTAACAAACGAGATTCAGTATATTACTCCCTTTGATAAGAACAGCACGGATGAAAAAGTTGCTTCGTTTGTAAGCAAGTACACCGAGAAATACGGCTCTGCTCCCGATCAGTTTGCGGCGGACGCATATGACGCAGTATATGTTATCTATAATGCTATGAAGTCTGCCGATGTTAAGGACGCAAATATTTCCGTTTCGGACCTCTGTGAAAAGGTTAAGGCCGCCATTATTGATTCGTCGTTCAAGTTTACGGGCGTAACCGGAACCATGACCTGGGATAAGACAGGCGCTCCCAATAAGGAGCCTATCATCGTAACTGTTGATAAATAATTTTTAAACGGTTAATTCTTATGAACAGTCGGAGATGAGATTTTCTTCTCCGACTGCGGTTTGTTTGGAGAGTTTATTATGAGTTTCATGAGTATTCTAATAGACGGACTCAGCCTCGGCGCGGTTTATGCTCTGATCGCACTCGGTTATACTATGGTTTACGGTATTGCTAAGATGCTTAATTTTGCACACGGCGATATAATCATGGTCGGCGCGTACGCTATTTATTCCACATTAATGTTACATGTAAATCCTTTTATTGCGATCGGTGTTTCTGTTGTCGTATGCACGCTTACGGGTATTCTGGTTGAGAAACTGGCATATAAACCTCTGAGGGGCGCGTCTCCTCTTGCGGTTCTTATTACCGCTATCGGCGTAAGCAATCTGTTACAGGGTATTGCTCAGCTTGTTTATGGATCGACTTCGAGATCATTTACAATATATGATTTCGGCACAGTCAAGATTTTCGGCGCAGAAATAAGCGTCGGTACAATTCTTACTCTTATTGTCGGCGCGGTTATTATGGCGTCGCTTCAGATTTTCGTAATGAAGACAAAAACAGGACGTGCAATGCTTGCCGTTTCCGAAGACAGCGGCGCGGCGAAACTGATGGGCGTAAATGTTGATAAAATAATAATGATTACGTTTGCAATCGGTTCTGCTTTGGCGGCATTCGCAAGCCTTTTCTATATAATAAGAATCCCATCCACGACCCCGACGCTGGGTTCAATGCCCGGTATTAAGGCGTTTGTTGCCGCAGTTATCGGCGGTATAGGTTCTATTCCGGGTGCAATGATCGGCGGTATTTTACTCGGTATTATCGAACAGATATGTAAAAACACACCTATCGCTTCATATACAACTGCGATAGAGTTTGCGCTTCTCATTCTTATTCTCCTTGTAAGACCTGTCGGCTTGCTTGGTAAACGCAGAAGGGAGAAAGTATAATGGCAAATTTTTTCTCCAATTACAAAAAGCAGTTTAAAATTAAATATTATATAAATTATATCGTTCTTGCGGCTTTTCTCGTATTGATGATAATATTGAGTTCGACCGGAACGCTGAGCCGTTCGTTTGTTAATTTGCTTCCCAAAATCGCTTACAGTATTATTCTTGCGATTTCGCTTAATCTTGTAGTAGGATTTCTCGGTGAGCTTTCGCTCGGACATGCGGGATTTATGTGTGTCGGAGCTTATCTCGGCTGTTTTATATCGCTTCAGCTTCACAGCATTATCGATAATGTGACGGTTTGTTTTTTGATATCGCTATTTTGCGGAGCTTTAATCGCCGCGTTTTTCGGATTTATAATCGGTCTCCCCGCGCTGAGGCTTAAGGGCGACTATCTTGCCATTGTTACTCTTGCATTCGGCGAGATTGTAAGAAACGTGTTCAAGAATCTGCCATGGTTCGGCGAGGCTATGGGACTTAAAACGAGCGAAATAAAAATGCAGTCTAAGGAACTTTTTATTATTTCTTTTGTGCTCGTTATTGTTATTTTGGCTCTTATTCAGAATCTTATCAGGTCGAAGCACGGCAGAGCGATTACTGCCATACGCGATAACGAGATTGCCGCCAAAGCAATGGGCGTTAACGTTACGTTTTATAAGCTTTTCGTATTTGTTATTTCCGCCGCATTTGCGGGTGTTGCCGGAGTAATATACGGTCACTATGTAACCCCGATTACTTATTCCGTATTTGATTTTAACTATTCGATTGAGATTCTCGTTATGGTAGTTATCGGCGGAATCGGTTCTATGAACGGTTCCATTATTGCCGCAACGCTTATTACTTACGTAAACTTCCTGCTGCAGAATAAGCTGTCTGGCAATCTTGCAGCGGTAAGACTTCTTGTTTATGCTTTAATTCTTATCCTTGTAATTATATTCAATAATGCTCCCGCTCTTAAACCTCTTAAAGAAAAGCTGAGCATTAAGGCTTTTGTTGCAAAGGTTTACAAAAAGAGCAAAGCTCCTCATGTTGTTAAGGACGACGATGTTCAGTGGAACAGAATTGAGTCAAAAATCAAGATGAACGAAGTACTCTCCGTTGATGTGAAAAACTCTGAAGGTGCAATTGCCGAAAAAGGCGACCGCGCTCCGAAGAAGGAGGGTAAATAAAATGTCCGAAATTATGCTGAAAACCGAAAATCTCGGAATTTCGTTCGGCGGTCTGAAGGCTGTTCAGAACGTTAATATGGAAATAAAGAAGAACGAGCTTTACGGTCTTGTAGGGCCTAACGGAGCGGGCAAAACCACTCTTTTCAATATGCTTACTGGCGTTTATCAGCCTACGACCGGCACGTTTTACCTTGACGGCGAGGAACTGAAGGGTAAGACTCAGGAGGCTATAAATCATAAGGGAATTGCCCGTACTTTTCAGAATATAAGATTGTTCAGCAATATGAGCGTTGTAAGAAACGTTATGGTAGGTCTTCATAATCAGCCCGAATTTAAATGCAATCCGTTTGTCAGCATGTTTCATCTGCCCGGTCATTTTGATACTGAGGTCAGAATGAGAGAGCATGCAAAGGAAATATTAAAGGTATTCGGTCTTGAAAACGAGAGAAATAATCTCTCATGCAATCTTCCTTACGGCAAACAGAGAAAGCTCGAAATCGCAAGGGCTCTTGCAACCAATCCCAAGCTTCTGCTTCTTGACGAGCCCGCGGCGGGTATGAATCCGAATGAAACAGAGGAGCTTGTTGAAATTGTTAAATTTATAAGAGACGAATACGATATGACCATACTTCTTATCGAGCATGATATGAAGTTCGTATCGGGACTTTGCGATGAAATTACCGTTCTTAACTTCGGTACGGTTCTTGCTCAGGGCGCAACAAAGGACGCATTGAATGATCCCGAGGTTATCAAGGCTTATATAGGAGGTTAAATTATGGCGTTGCTTGAGGTAAAGGATCTTGAAGTATACTACGGCGTAATTCAGGCTCTTAAGGGAATAAGCTTTGAAGTTAACGAGGGTGAAATTGTTACTCTTATCGGCGCGAACGGCGCAGGTAAAACAACCACTATGCAAAGCGTAATCGGCCTGATTCCGTCAAAAGCCGGTACGGTGTCTTATGACGGCAAAAATATAACGCATGTTCCGTGTCATAAGCTTGTTAATCTCGGTATGGCGCAGGTTCCCGAGGGAAGACGCATTTTTCAGGAACTGAGCGTATACGATAATCTTCTCATGGGTGCTTACACTCAGAAGGATAAAAAGCTCATAAAGGAAACGATTGAAAAAATCTATGAACGTTTCCCGAGACTTAAAGAGAGAAAAAATCAGGTTGCCGGCACGCTTTCGGGCGGTGAACAGCAGATGCTTGCAATGGGCAGAGCTTTAATGTGCCGTCCCAAGCTTATAATGCTTGATGAACCGTCAATGGGACTTTCGCCTTTGCTTGTTGATGAGGTTTTCGCTATTATTAAGGATTTGAACGCCGAGGGAACAACGGTTTTGCTCGTTGAACAGAACGCAGGTAAATCTCTTGCGATTTCCGACAGAGCATATGTTCTTGAAAACGGCAAAATCGTTCTTTCCGGAACGGGTGCTCAGCTTCTTCAAAGCGATAAGGTTAAAAAAGCCTATCTCGGAGAATAATATTAGGGCTGTAAAAAAGCTGATTTGTTTTTTTACAGCTCTGTTTTTTTGTGTATAATTAAAATAAAAATCAAAGAAAACATTTGCTTTTTTGTTTTAATTGTGATACTATAAATAAGAAAGAAGAGGTTAAATAAAATGCTGAAAATTTTTCAAGCCTGGTTTACTATTCTTGTAACCGTTATTTCATCATGCACAAATGCTTTTTATTCCGTTAAGTTTTGGTTTAAAAACGACGATAATGCTTACAGTACGCGATACGGCGACGGAATATGCGAATATTATGATTTGTATATCCCCGATAATGTAAAAGCCGGAGATGAGGTTGACGTTTTATATTTGGTTCACGGCGGAGCATGGATGCAGGGGACGCAGAAAATGTTTGACAGGTACTGTGAACAGCTCGTTGAAGAAGGATATATTGCCGTTTCCGTTGATTATGATAAGCTTCAGAACGGCGCGACTGCTCATGATATGGTTGACGAGCTTTATAAAGCGGCGGAGCATATTAGGAACAATCTGTCCGAAAAAGGACTGACTGTTGATAAAATGGGCGTAATAGGTCATTCGTCCGGAGCGCATTTAGCTTTGATGTATTCTTATATTCATTCTGAGGACAGTCCTATAGATATAGGCTTCGTTATGACCGCGTCCGCTCCCGTTGATTTATTTAATAATTCCGATCATACGACCGCAACGTTAAATACATACAGATATATTGCCGGTTCTTTTTTGAGCGGAACCGCGATAGTTCCCGGTTTTACGGATGAATGCGCTGACGCGATAGCTTCGATTTCGCCCCTTACATATATCACGGATTCCGTTGCTCCCACGCTTATCGTACACGGCAGCTGGGATGTTGTCGTTCCTTATTCAAATTCCGTTATTTTAAAGGACGCTCTTGATAATGCGGGAGTTGAAAATACATTTATAACGTTTGAACACGGAGATCATTTTTATCTCGGAGCGGAAAATAACGAGGCATGGGATGTAATGGTTTCCGCACTTCATGAGTATATAAACAATTACCTTTAAAAGGAGATAAACCATTATGAAGAAGGCACTTAAAAGAACTGTCTCGGTCATTTTGTCAATTGCCGTCGTATTGTCGGTTTTGTCTGTCGGAGTTTTTGCAGGCGTAAAGACAAACTGCGGCGATGCCTGTTCGCAGATTCCGACAATAATTGTTCCGGGACTTTTTCAGTCGGAAATTTATTATTACGAGAACGGCGAACCCGCAGTCAATTCCGACGGAGAAGAATATAAAGCTCCGCTTTTGCTTAATGCCACAGCCGATATAGTTAAGAGCGCGCTTAAGGAAGTCGGAATACCTCTTGTTAAGACCTTCCTCACTCAGGACAGCTCCGATAAATCTCTTTCCGAGGCATTCGGTAAGGTTATCGGCGATGAGGTTATGAATAAAATCCGTTCCGACTCGAACGGTGATTTTATAAACGATATTCGCGTTATAAAATTCGACGGAAGCATAGCCGATTGCAATGAAGAGGAGAAGGAATATATTTATTCTAAAATTCCTTTTGAATATTTTAAGGGTAAGGTTGATGAAGATCATCTTTATTTCTTTACGTATAATTCGTTTGGAAATATGATAAAGACCGTTGATGAGCTTTATGCGCTTATTCAGCAGGTAAAAGAGGAAACGGGACACGATAAGGTTAATATTGTTCCCATCAGCCAGGGCGGTTCAATTGTTAGCGGATTGCTTGAATTTTATCCTGAAGCCGTAAATGATTTGAACAGAATTATATTTGTTGTTCCCGCGCTTGACGGTTCTGCTCTTCTCGGCGAAATTTTTGAGAACGGCTTGATTGACGATGACGAACAGCTTTATAATAAGATTTTCCCGTTGCTTATGTCTGATAACGACGGACAGACCGGTTATCTTGTTAATATAGCGATAAGACTTCTGCCCAAGGATGTTTTGAATGATATCCTCGATGCCGCAGTTGATTCGCTGATATCAAACAATCTTAAGAACAGTACTCTTATGTGGGGACTTGTTTCGAGCGCCAATTATCCGGGAGCCGCCGAAAAGTATCTTTCGGGAGATGAGAATGCGGAGATTCGCAGACAGACCGATTTGTATTATAATGCACAGCTTAACAGGTATGACAATATTCTGAATGCTATAGATTCCGGCGTCGAAGTATTCGACATCGTTGATTATAACGTGCAGCTTTATCCTCTTGTTGATTCGTACGATAAGGTTAATGCCGACGGTATTATTCAGCTTGAATCAGAGTCAATGGGAGCTACGGGTTACGGAGTTAACGTTAAACTTCCGGACGGCTATGTTTCGGCAGTAAACAACTGTACCGATCCCGAACATCATGATCATTCCGACCCTAACGGACTTATAGACCCGCTTACAGGACTTCTTCCCGAACAGACGTTCTATTTTTGTAATCAGGATCATGAAAAAACAGCGCAGAACGATGTGCTCATTAAACTTGTGGCGTCACTTGCTTCCGATGAGAGCTTTACGTCTGTATATTCCTATCCCGACAAGTTCCCGCAGTTTAATATGTGTAGAAATTCAAGAGATCTTGTAAATATGATTAATGAAATGAGCGCATACGATACGTCTGAGCTTTCAGAAGCAGACGCGGCAGAGCTTGCGGCCGCTCTTGATGAAGCTAACTCTGTTATGAATAATACTGTAGTTGACGTTGACGCGTTTGATTCGGCGTCTGCGCGGTTGGAATCTATCCGTAATAAAATTTTGTACGGTACGACGGATGACGGAACGAATAAGAAGTCGTTTGTTGAAAAAATCAATTTCATTATTACTTCACTGCTTAAATTTATAAGCGATTTCCTTTATAACATATTCGGCGGAAATGGTTTTTCCGAGCTTTTTAAACACTCTTGATAAAATAACCTCACGAAACACAATCCAAGTTAGAGGCTTGGTGTGTTTCTCAGAACATTGAATCGTATCTCTTCAACACAGCGTGCCTTTGCGTCAAGTTATAGTGAAAAAAAGGACTCGATTTTGTAAAGTCCTCAATGATAGGTGACACTCTTCTTCAAAAAAATGCGATGCGGCTTTGTCAATAAAAGTGTGTAAGTTTTTTAAAAAAGTTATAAATTCAAGT
>CAVGCY010000017.1:0-4275 GCA_963627915.1 Bacteroidaceae bacterium
TTCCCGACAGCTTGCAGACAATCGGATATTGTGCATTTTTGGGATGTACAAGTTTACCGAGCGTTACATTCCCCGACAGCTTGCAGACAATCGGAAATTCTGCATTTTCGGGATGTACAAGTTTGCCGAGCGTTACATTCCCCGACAGCTTGCAGACAATCGGAAATTCTGCATTTTCGGGATGTACAAGTTTGCCGAGCGTTACATTCCCCGACAGCTTGCAGACAATCGGAAATTCTGCATTTTCGGGATGTACAAGTTTGCCGAGCGTTGAACTTCCCGACAGCTTGCAGACAATCGAAAATTATGCATTTTCGGGATGTACGAAATTATCTGATGTGGAGTTAAATGAAGGATTGCAAAAAATTGGTTGCAAAGCGTTTTCCGGCACGGCAATAACAAGCATAACCATACCGAAAACTGTAACTGATATGGGATATAACAGTTATGATTCAAGGTCAGTGTTTTCCGGAGCGGAGCAGTTAAAAACGGTTGTATTTGAATACGGAATGTTAGAAATACCGGATTATGCGTTAAGAAACTGCAAGTCGGTAACAAATGTTGTAATTCCGAACGGAATAAAAGAAATCGGAAGTTATGCATTTTCGGGATGTACGAGTTTGCCGAGTATTGAACTTCCCGACAGCTTGCAGACAATCGGATATTGTGCATTTTTGGGATGTACAAGTTTGTCGAGCGTTGAAATAACTTCTACTGCAATTTCCGCCATGGATGGTTCATTTGATAATTGCCCCAATCTTGTAATCAAAACAATCCCATCTTCATCAATAATTGATTATTGTGTGGAAAAAGATATCCCGTTTATAATACTTAATGGTTCGCAAACGCAACAATCTGTAAAAGAAGATACTCTTTTGGATACCGAAAACTCATCATACGACTTTTTGACGACATCTATCGTCAACGGAACTGCGACGGTTGTTATTCGTTGCAATCTTAACAATATGTCCGGTATTACAGACAAAACAATCAAAGTTCTTCTGCCGAACGGTTCGGAATTTATGTCGTCCACGTTTAAGATCGACGATGCCGTTTCTTCAAATTATACATACACTGCGGCATCAAATACGTTATGCATTCCTGTTACCTCAAATTCCGTAAATGCAAAATTTGCGATTAAGCTTCCCGAAAATTCCGTTCTTCAAAGTTATGCAAGGTTAAGCTATAAGATAAACGGTACAGACAAAGAGGAAACTATCGGCGTTCTGACTTCAACAACAGACATTTTGACAATAAACGCACCTTCAAAAGTAAATTCGGAGTCAGTAACTGTTTCCGGCGTTGCACCGTCAAAGGCGACGGTTGAAATCAGAATTGATGGTAATGTTGTTGCTCGGACAACGGCATCCCGGAACGGCATATACACGACAGATGTAACAATACCGAATCCCGCAGATTTAACAAACTATGAAATCAGCGCAACAACCACGGTTGCAGACCGAACGACAACTTCTACCACACTTGTTTCATATTACGAAGACGAGGTAATTAATGTCAGCGAGTTTAAGCTTTATTACAATTACCATCAAAATTCCTCTATCGATCTGCTGAATACCAATGGTAAGAAACCGACTATAAGCTTTAATCCGTCCTACCCGATGACATTTGTTGTTGATACGGACAATAATTCCGATATTCAAACGGTAAATATCATCAGTACAAAAAATGGCACTATAAAGAAAATTCCTGCAATTTATGATGAAGCAAGTGATAAATTCATTGCTTCCGGGTATTTTGATTCTAATAATCATTCATATGTTCCCGGGGAACTCAGTGTTGAATATTCAAAAAAATCGGATCAAGTTTCTTTCACCAGCGTACCGTCATACACTTCAGCCGATTATACTGCGCAGCTTGCGGAAAACAACGTCACATTTTCTACAAATGAGATCAGTGAGGATGAAGTAGAATTTACGTTTAATATTCTTGGAAAAGAATACAAGCAAACTTTTACAAAGGAGAAAATATACGATGAGGCAACAGGGAAACTTGCTGATTTAACCGATGATTACGCAAAAGCCCACGGATTCAGTGAGATTGTAGACGGCAATGATGTCAAATACTTTGCAAAGGTTGTTTCTCCGTATACCTCCACCGGTGATAAGATTAAAAATGGATTTGAAATATTTAAGAACCATGACAGCCAAATTGTACGTTTGTATTTTGACGACGATGTCGGTGACGCTTTTGATTATCTCAAAAAAAACGTTGTGACACCTGTAGATAAAACAATCGGAATAGCAAAGGATTTGTACAAAGGTGCAAAGACAGATAACGAATATTTAGATATTTATTGGGATATCGTGAGTGATAGTTCACTTTCCGAAAGTGAGCGGCAGGCTCGGATAAATCTGTGTAATTATGGCTATTCAATGAATGCTCTTGCCGTAATCGGAAAAGTAGGTATAGGTTTGTTCGGTCTTATGGGTGCAACTCTCGCCGGACCTTGGGTAATTGCTGCAGGAATCGTTCTTGGTGCGATGGAATATGCCTCAAAAGAATCCATGAAAGCACTCCGCGGCGAAGAAGCGTTCACGCAGTTCATCAACGCTTTTGCATGGCTTAACTGGCTGGTCGATCCTTCCGGATACGTTTACGAAGCAGTTGATTCAAACAGACTTGAGGGAGTAACAACGACAATTTACTTCAAAGACGCGGAAACAGGCACTGTATCGTTATGGAATGCAGACGAATATGATCAGATTAACCCGCTTACTACGTCCGCAGACGGCACTTACGCATGGGATGTACCGGAAGGTTTATGGCAAGTTAAATATGAGAAAGCCGGTTACGAAACGACCTACAGCGAATGGCTTCCCGTTCCGCCCCCGCAGCTTGACGTAAACATAGCGATGAAGTCAACATCGGCTCCTTCGGTTGAATTAGTCAATGTATATGAGGACTCTGCTGAGATCAGCTTCTCACAATACATGGACGTTTCAACTGTTACGACAAGTAACGTTTGTTTTTTGCAGGATGGAAATACTCTTACTGGAATTATAACACCGATCAATGCAGAGGGGAAATCTGACGATCAATCAATTCAATACGCTTCTGTTTTTAGATTTCAATTCAACAATAGTATTGAATCATTAAGTCCTATTACTGTGAATATTTCCGGCGTTAAAAACTATTGCGGAAACGGATTGACAAATAATTATTCGGATAATACAGATGTCAAATCAAAAATTACTGATTTCTTCGTTCCGAATAATATTGAGGTGGATTATATCAACGGAGCTACTCTGACAATTAAAGCGATGCCGGCTTCTGCGGTAAACGGAAAAACGTTGAATGTTGTTCTAAGCAATGGATTTACAATAGAGACAGCAGAAAAAGTTGAATTTGACGAGAGCGGAATCGCAACCCTTGTTATAACACCGAATCTTCCCGGAGCTGTCGATATTGAACTTTCTATCGAGGATACGATAATCAACGTAAAAAGAACAATAATAGTGTCGCAGAATTATCTATTCAATGAGTGTGACCATACTGATGGCGACACAGAGTTTAGAAATTCAAAAAGTGCTACATGCTCCGAAAAAGGTTATACCGGAGATAAATATTGCAAAACATGTAATACGTTAATCGAAAAAGGAACGGATATTCCCGCACTCGGACATAAATTCGTAAAAGGCAAATGCACGGTTTGCTCGGCAAGCGACCCGAGCTATAAACCGGCGGAAACCACTACGGCGAAACCGGCGGAAACCACCACAGTGAAACCGGCGGAAAGTACGACTGCGAAACCGGCGGAAAGTACGACTGCAAAACAGGTTAAAACTACAACTGCGAAACCGGCTGAAACTACCACAGCCAAATCGGCGGAAAGTACGACTGTGAAACCGGCGGAAACTACGACTGCGAAACCGGCGGAAACTACGACTGTGAAACCGGCTGAAACTACTACAATGAAACCGGCGGAAACTACCACGGCGAAACAGACTGAAACTACGACAATAAAATCTGCTGAAACTACGACCGCAAAACCGGCGGAAACCAGCACAGCAAAACCGGCGGAAACCAGCACAACAAAACAGGCTGAAACAACAACGAAAACTGCTGAAACTACGACTGCGAAAACTGCTGAAACTACGACTGCAAAACAGGCTGAAACAACAACGAAAACTGCTGAAACTACGACAGCAAAACCTGCCGAAACTACCACGGCAAAGCCGAGCGAAAATACCACAGCAAAGCCGACCGAACCGACTACAAAGGCTGACGAAAAGCTTGAATTTGCCGAAAATGCAG
>CAVGCY010000018.1:0-2220 GCA_963627915.1 Bacteroidaceae bacterium
TGCATTTTCCGGATGCACCGGACTTACGAGCGTAACAATACCGGACAGTGTTACAGAAATAGGTGATGGTGTATTTTACGGCTGCACAGGACTTACGAGCGTAACAATACCGGACAGTGTTACAACAATAGGAAGGAGTGCATTTTCAGGATGCACGGGACTTACGAGCGTAACAATACCGGACAGTGTTACAAAAATAGGCGATTGGACATTTGACGGATGCAGCGGACTTACGAGCGTAACAATACCGGACAGTGTTACAGAAATAGGCGATTTTGCATTTGAAGATTGCACAGGACTTACAAGTATAACAATACCGGACAGCGTCACATCGATAGATTCGTATGTATTTAGAAATTGTGAAAAACTTACAAGTATAAAAATCCCGGACAGCGTTACAAAAATAGGTGATTCTGCATTTAGTTATTGTGAAGAACTTACAAGTATAATAATACCGGACAGTGTTACATCGATAGGTGATCATGCATTTTACAGATGCGCCGGACTTACGAGCGTAACAATACCTGACAGTGTTACATCAATAGGTGAAGGTGCATTTGTCGGATGCACCGGACTTACGAGCGTAACAATACCTGACAGTGTTACATCGATAGGTGATTCTGCATTTGGATATTATTATAATGGATATCCAAATACAAAGATAGACGGTTTTACAATCTACGGATATGCAGATTCAACAGCAGAGGACTATGCTTCATATAACGGTTTTAAATTTGTAGCTTTAAGTTCATGTGAACACATTGCCACAGAACTTAGAAACGCAAATGAGGCTACATGTATCGAAAAAGGTTATACCGGAGATAAGGTATGCGTAAATTGTGAATTTTTAGTTGAGAAAGGCGTTGAGATTCCTGCTTTAGGGCATAATGAAACTATTGACGGAATTGACAGCATAACGTTCAGTGTAAACCCCAACAGCGTTGTAGATGATGAAATACCAATCAAGGACGGCAGTACCGATCCGACAGTATCGAGTGAACCGAAGCTTGTTTTTGACTCGAGTTTTGATTTTAAAACTCGCACTCTTACTCTTGACGTTTCTGTTGAAAACGCGGAGGGTCATACGACGGTTACGGCATTTGTGGATTTCCCTGCCGATAAGCTCGAATATGTTTCGGCACAGAAATTTGAAGGCGGCGGTTATATAGCAGAAGCCGGATTGACAGAAGGTTCGTATAGCATACTTAGTACGGCGGCGATTGCTTGTGATGTGTTTACTGAAAATACAATCAAGCTTGCAACATTTACGTTTAAGGTTAAGAACTTAGGCAAACCTGCAACGTGCACTGAAAAAGGCTTGACAGAAGGTACAAAATGCTCCGTTTGCGGTGAGATACTCTCAATTCAGACGGAGATTCCTGCACTCGGACATAAATTCGTAAAAGGCAAGTGCACGGTTTGCTCAGCAATCGATCCGAATTATAGACCGGCTGAAACCACTACGGCGAAACCTGCCGAAATTACGACTGCAAAACAGGCTGAAACAACAACGAAAACTGCTGAAACTACCACGGCAAAGCCGACTGAAACTACCACAGTTAAGCCGAGCGAAACTACCACAGTAAAACCGGCGGAAACTACGACTGCGAAACAGACTGAAACTACTACAGTGAAACCGGCGGAAACAACTACAGTAAAAGCGGCGGAAACTACCACGGCGAAACAGACTGAAACTACGACAATAAAATCTGCTGAAACTACGACTGCAAAACAGGCTGAAACTACCACTGTTAAGCCGAGCGAAACTACCACGGTAAAGCCGACAGAAGTAACCACAGCAAAGCCGACCGAACCGACTACAAAGGCTGACGAAAAGCTTGAATTTGCCGAAAATGCAGAGGTTGAAGGTAAAATTGACGAGGATAACAAGAAGGTTTCGATTATGCCGAATGCAAGTACGGGCATAACTCTTGACGATTTTAAGGCTATGTTCAAAGGCGCGGTATCCGTTGCGGGCGAAAAGATAGATAAAGTCTTTAACGGCATGAAATTCATCTTTAACGGCAGCGAGTATACGTTTATTATCAAGGGCGATACGGAAGCGGACGGAAAAATCACCGCGAAGGACGCAAGGGCGATTTTAAGAATCGCCGCAAAACTCGAAAGCCCCGACGATGTTACAAAGGAATCCGCGGATATCGATTCCGACGGTAAGGTAACGAGCAAAGAGGCAAGAAGCGTCTTACGCTTCGCCGCAAG
>CAVGCY010000019.1:0-16330 GCA_963627915.1 Bacteroidaceae bacterium
GATAAGCTGGATAACCTGATTCAGGGGATGTTAAAAACGCCCGAAACGAATTAAAATTCACATTCTTGTAAACCGTTAAGTTAGCCTCGTGTACCGTTTGAAACGGTGCGCGAGGCTCTGTTTATAAATTTCAATAGAAATTTTTCGCTTTGAATTATAATTCAAAAAATCTGTAAAAATAAAAAATCCGAACCCTTCACCGATTGGTTTAGAGTTCGGATTTATTCTGTCTGGTGCGGGTAACAGGGGTCGAACCTGCATGCTTTTGGCACAGGAACCTAAATCCTGCGTGTCTGCCAATTCCACCATACCCGCACAACGTTATTATATTATATCAAATAACGCAAAATGTCAACTGAAATTTACAGATACCGATATATTTCGTATAAAAATTGTTACAACTTTTTACCGTCCGAAAAAGCTGTTCCGACCTTTTCTCCGAGTGCGTAATATCCGTTATGAATCGGGTCGAATGTAATAGGTTTAAATTTATTGAGATCCACTTCACCGTCTAAGCCCAGTATGCTATCATCCGCCGAAATGTTAACAATCTCGCCCAGGTAAAGTCCGCCGTCAAGAATTGATTTTAATTTACATTCAAGCGTAAGCGGAAGCTCGTTTATAACCGGAGCGTTTACAAATTCACTCTTTATAACTGAAAATCCCGCTTTTTTCATTTTATCGCTGTCGTCATTTGCGGAAACGATACCTACGTAATCACACTCCGTCGTATGCTCGACATCCGCAATGCTTACCGTAAAAGCGTTTGTATTCTTCATATTCTCGGTCGTTTTGTGACTGCCAAGACTGATTATTATTTCATTTGCCCCGACAATACCGCCCCATGCGGCGTTCATGGCGTTCGCATTTCCGTTCTCGTCATAAGTACCGATTATCATAACAGGCATGGGATAAAGAACAGGCTTTGCTCCGAAATTTTTTCTCATAAAAAATCACTCCCGAATTTTATTTAAAAAACCGCGACTCCGAAAAACCGTCGGAATCGCAGTTCTCAGCGGAAATTATCGCAATTCCCGGTTGTAATTATTTCTTATCGTCTTTTCTCCAAAACTGAGGAAGATACTCCATATGAGCCTGCTTCATCTCATAGAAGCACTTAAACGCTCTGTCATAATCGCCGACGAGAGGATGAATCATTAAAGCGTTGAGAGCCGCCTCATCGTCACCGTTCATTGCGGCGATAACGGTATACTTTTCATACTCCTTGACAACCTTCATAAGACCTTCCATATGTCTTGTCCACGTATGGCTTACAGGTACGGGCTTTGCTCCGTCCTTGCCGATAACGGCGGCAATTTCGACAACGTCGTCGCCATCCATAAACGGAAGCGTACCGTTATTAAGAATATTAACGACGTGAACGTCATTCTTATCGTTTGCAATAGAATCTATAAGCGAACAGGCGGCAAGAGAATACTTATGCCCTCCCCTCTTATCAAGAAGCGCGGGCTTTACGCAAAGCTCCTCGTCCTGATACATTTTAAGAAGCTGTTCCTCAATCTCCATGCAGACCTGCGCACGGCACTTCAAATCTTCTTTAAGGTGCTTAACCTTAGCGTCTCTGCAATAGTAATACTGTAAGTATGATGACGGAATACCGCCGACAGCCTTAAGACACTCAACGTCAAAACCGTCGTCGTGAATATTTGCCATAACCTTCGGGGCATAGCCCTCGTCAAACAAATCGTAAAGGCACTCCCTGCCGTCCTTCTTTACGGATGTAATCCAGCTTAAATGATTAAGTCCGAGATAGGTAATCTCAGCGTCCTGACCGACAGCCTCTTTAGCGTCGTCAATCATGTCAATCGGCACATTGCAAAGACCCATGCACTTAACTTTAGTATTGTTAAGAACGAAATCCGTAACGATACCCGAGGGATTTGTAAAGTTAATAAGCCAGGCGTCGGGGCAAATTTCCTCCATCCTCTTACAGATATTGCCGATAACCGGAATAGTTCTCAATGCCTTGAAAAATCCGCCGATACCCGTAGTTTCCTGTCCGATAAGACCGTATTTAATGGGTATTGTTTCATCAAGATAACGGCAGTGAAGCTTGCCGACTCTGATTTGAGTAACGACAAAATCAGCGCCTTCAAGAGCGGAATCAAGATCGTCCGTCATAACAACTTCCGTATTCATTCCCGCCTTTTTTATCATTCTCTCACAAAGATTGCCGACAATGGTTCTCTTCCTGTCGTCAATGTCCATTAATACAAGTCTCTTAATTTTAAGAGACTCCTGTCTTTTAATGAAGCCGTCCACAAGCTCGGGACAATACGTACTGCCCGAACCGATGACGGTTACATTAATTTCCTTCATATATATCAATCCTTTCGCCTATTTTTGCCTGTGTTATTTTTTCTCCAGCAGCCAGTTGATACATCCGGTAACGGGCGCGGCATTAAGCTTTATGAAATTAAGCTTTCTGCCCGATTTTTCCTCGCACTTTTTCTTAAGAGAGTTAATATAAATATCATTTGGAAGCTTAACATGCATCGACCCCGAGAGAACAACGTTAACCTCATCGCAATCAAAAACCTGCTGTTTCAGATGCGCGCAGATAAAATCAGAGCCTGTTTCCGCCATTTCATCGATAACATTCAATACGGGTTTATCCCCCATAAACGAAGCCTCAAAGAATATATCCGTAAGCCCTCTGCATATTTCGTCCTTCGTATTTTCATTCTCAAATTTAGGAATAATCGAGAGAACGCCGTCTTTATCGTTAACGCCGAATTTTTCAAAAAACAGCTTTGTGAGAAGCGACTTCCGCGCCTGCAAAACAACGTCGAAATAAACTATTCTGAATGCCCGTTCGGCTATCCAATATCCGTTTCCGCTGTCACCCGAAAGCTCGCCGAAACCGCCGACCTGAAGCATATTGCCTCTCGAATCAACAGAGTTACAGCACGTTCCCGTTCCGCAGTTATAGCCTATGCCGATTCCGTCCGGCGAACCTGCTTTTGTTACAATAAAACCGTCGTTGTAAATTTCAAAATTCTTAAGTCCCTGATTGGAGAGAATCGAGAACATTGCGTCATGTTGGTACCGGTGGTCAATACCGGCAAGCCCCATAAGAATCCCGTCAATATCCGAGAGCTTAAGCTTATTTTCCAAAAGAAGATTCGTTATACCCTCCATCAGAATATCGCACGCTTCATCAAATGAACCCTCTAAATTCTCGTGATTGCTTCCCTTTGTCTTTACAACCGAAAGCATATTTTTATTCTCGTCAAACAATGCATATGCGGTTTTTGTTCCGCCCCCGTCAACGCCAATATAATAACTCATCAATTATCCTCCGAAATTAAAAGCACTCTTCGCAGATCTCGTCAAGACAAATATCGTTTCTGTCGAAATCGTTTTCTCTGTTTATCCACATTCCGTTAGTAAAATCGGGAAACGCAACCGCAGTGCCGCCCAAAGCGACGCTTTGCTCTGAAAGCGCGGTAATAGCCATCCATGTTGCCGTATCTATCGTATCGATGGGAGGTTTTGTTTCATTCATAATACTGTCGGCAAGGGCAAGAAGAATAAGATAATCCATTCCGCCGTGTCCGGCTTTTATCTTTTCCGCGTCATATTTCTTCCAAAGAGGATGCAAATATTTATCGGCATATTTTTCATTGAAATTCTCCCATTTATGCTGCGGAGAAACACCGTCTATATAAACGGCGGCATTATCCTCGTTCAGCGGAGTTTCCTGAAACATACCCTTTGTACCCTGAACGGTAAATTCACGGTTATAAGGTCTCGGAAGCGAACAGTCATGATTAATTTCAACCGTTTCACCGTTAGCGCATTTAAGAACGGTGGTAACAACATCTCCGCACTTAAAATCATATCCGTAAAGGTCGTAATCCTCGCCCTTTACATTTTTAATCCACTCGTTAAGTCCCCTCTGCTTACTCGCAACGGATACAAGCGAAACAAATCTGTTGCCCTTGTTTATTTTAAGCAGTTTAGCAATAGGGCCTATCTCGTGAGTAGGATAAAGCTCGCCGTTTCTGTGCATAAAATTAACCAAACGTCCGTGCTTATTCTCTCTGCCTAATACAATTTCATCTCTCAAATCATGACGGTAACCGCCCTCGCAGTGTACTATCTCTCCGAATATACCCTGCTTAACCATGTTGTAAACCGTCATTTCTTTTTTATCATAACAGCAATTTTCCATAAGCATGCAAAACTTGCCCGTTTCCTCTGAAGCCCTTATAAGGGACCAGCATTCCTCTATAGAAGCGGCGCCGCCGACCTCAACTCCGACATTAAGTCCCGCCCTCATACAGTCTATTGAAATCGGAATATGGGTAATCCACGTAGTTGCAACGTAAACGCCGTCAAGCTCCTCAATTTCGAGCATCTCATGATAATCGGAATATGCGTGAACGTCGTATCCGTCAGCGCAGCGTTCTTTTGCGGTTTTCAGTCCTGCGTCGAGCCTTTCCTCTATAACGTCGCAGACGGCAACTACATGAACACCCGGAACGTTCATAAGAATTTCCATCATGCTGTGACCGCGTCCGCCGAGTCCGATAACGGCCATTCTGCATGTATCTTTTTTCATAGTCGATATTCCTCCGAAATTACCAGCCTAATTTTTTAAGATAGTTACGGCTCATTTCCGCCGCATTCATGGGAGTATTTCCCTTATCGGGCTGATCCTGTTCGACAACAACCCACTTTGCCCCCGCCTTAACGGAAGCGTCGAGAATGGAGGGCATATCCTGAACGCCGTAACCTACTGGCTTAAAGCTGAATGCGTCCTCATCCTCTTCCTCGTCGGATTCGTCGTCTATACCGATAAGGTCGTAAAGCTTCTTCGGCTTTTCCTTACCCTTCATAACGAAATCCTTAAGGTGAACAACCGGCGCTCTGCCGGAATATTTCAGCACATAATCGGCAGGATTTTCTCCTCCGACATTTACCCAGCAGACATCAAGCTCGGTCTTTAAAAGATCCGCGCTTACAAGTCTGTAAAGCATGTCAAGACCGTATTCTCCGTCAATTTTCTTAAATTCAAAATCATGATTGTGATAAAGCAGAGTCATGCCGTTTTTATTGCACTCCGCTCCTATTTTTTTTATATACTCTACGGTTTCCTCAAATTTTTCCGCGCCGGGTCTGCGTTCCTCGGTAACATAGGGAACGGCAATGTATTCGCATCCTATTTCCTTATATGCCTTAACCGTACCCTCGATATCGTTTATCATTTCGTCAAGCGGAACATGAGCGGAAACGGGAGTGATTCCGATACGCTCGCATTCCTTTTTAATTTCAGCGGGAGTATGACCGAAAAGTCCGGCAAATTCAACGCCCTGATATCCCATTTCTTTTATTTTTTCAAGAGTACCGAAAAAATCCTTTTCGGCCTCGTCACGTACGGAATAAAACTGCAATGCAACAGGTAAAGCCATATTAGCCCCTCCAATTTATAAATTTTCGCAAGTATTATACATCAAAATAAAAACAACTTCAACTGTATTTTTTATTATTATATTATTTTATTTATCGAAGCGCATTGAAGCGAATGCTCCGTGCTTAATTTATGCTCAACGGCGGCGATTCGAATCATGTTTTTAACGGTTTTGTCAATTCCGGAATCCTCGGTATAATCAGTCGGATAGACGTAATCGACCCTGTCGTGATAGAGCAAATCGTCAACCAGCGATTTACCCGCGTTATCTTTATAAACGGCGATGGAATGTCCGCCGTAAGCCTTCACCATTTTCATGCACGGAACGTCGGAAAGTCCGTCGCCGATATACAACATATTCTGAAACGGCACTCTCCTGTCGCTTTCAAGAGTGGAACGATTTAAATCATAATCGTTCGATACGTCAAAAACGCCTTTATTGATTCTGTATACAAACTGCGTTTTGGACGTATAATTTACAACGGATTTTGAAAAAACGGCGACGCCGAAATCATCGTACAGAAATTCGCTTGCATATATCTGCTTAAAGCATTTTCCGATAGCGGAGCCTTCGATAATTTCTTTTAAACCGGATGATAAAACATAATGCTCAACCTGTACGCCGTGTTCATCTCCGAATTTGTTCAGTCGGTCAAACCAATCCGCAACTCCGGGAAAAAGTTCAATATTCTCCCCGCATCCGACAATTTTATCCCTCGTCAGCCTCAGTCCGAGTTCTCTTGACTTTTTAATCATTATATACATATAGGCGTTTATTTTATCCATATTGTGCTCATATGCATAATTATTTGCAGTGCGCCAGAAGTCCTCGGCTTTCATGCCGAGCGACGGAATAAACTGATATTCCTGCATATCCTTGGGACACAATGTTCTGTCAAAGTCGTACATTACAGCAAAAATAGGTCTGTCGCTCACAAAATCTCAGCTCCTTTTCTTAATTTTAACAAAAATAAGAATACATATCAAGATAAAAATACTAATTTGTACAAATAGGATTGACATAATCGTTAAAAAAATATAAAATAGAAAAGTAAAATTTTTTATACAACATTTCGGAGGTATCTGTATGAAAAACAAAAAGACGCCTACGCCTCCCGCCATGAAGCATCCCAATGCGATAGGTATCCGCGAGGGACTCGGCTACATGTTCGGAGACATAGGAAACCTGCTCGTGCTGACTTTCATTTCGACTTATCTGAAGGTTTTCTACACGGACAGCCTTATGGTAGGCTACGACGCCGCAAAGGTTTATAACGACATTACCGTTCTCTTTCTCGTAACACGTCTGTGGGACGCGATAAACGATCCTCTGTGGGGACTTATCGTCGATTCACGCGCACCGAAGCCGCAGGGCAAATTCAGACCGTACATCAAATTTGTTTCGATTCCTCTCGGAATTTCAACCATTCTCTGCTTTTTGGAAATCAACAAATTCATAAGCAGCTATATTGTCCTGCTCGTATTTGCATACATAACGTATACGGCATTCGGAATGCTGTATACGGGAATAAATATTCCTTACGGTTCGCTTGCGTCCGTAATAACCGACGACCCCAAGGGCAGAACGCTCCTGTCCACATTCCGTTCAATAGGCGGAGGCGTCGGAGGCGCTCCCGTAACTCTTATCGGACAGATGATAATTTACGATAAGGTAAAAGACGCGTCCGGAGCTACGGTATCCTCCTCATTTAACGGAACAAAGGCGTTTTATCTCGCCGTATTCTTCGGCGTGGTATCGGCCGTAATGTATCTTGTCTGCTACAAATCCACAAAGGAACGCGTTAAGTCCCCGACCGAGAAAAAGAAGATTGACGTAAAGCTCACATACGGTTCGCTCTTTAAAAGCGTTCCGTTCCTCACGGTTACGGTATCCGGCATATTAATCAGCGGTCTTTTACAGTACGGTTCGTTCAACCAGTATCTTTTCAAAAATTATTTCGGCAACTCGGATTTATCCGTTGTTAATACGCTTTGCACATATGCGCCCATGGCGGCTCTCATTTTGTTCGTTCCCAAGCTTGTTGAAAAATTCGGCAAGAAAGAGCTTTGCGTTTTCGGACTGACTATTGCTTCATTTGCAAGCATATTCAACGCCGTATTTCTCCCCTCCGCGCCCGTATACTTTGTCATGCAGGCTCTCACCGGGCTCGGATATTCGTTCATGAGCATCACAAACTGGGCTATAGTTATGGACGTTATCGACTACCAGGAATATGTCACTCATACAAAGAACGAAAGCGCAATTTACGCAGTTTATACATTTTCGAGAAAACTCGGACAGACTGTCGCGGATTCGGGCGGAATGCAGCTTCTTAAGAAGACGGGATATTCCGATAAAGTCAAGGACTCCGTTTCTACGGCGAAGGGAACTGTCGGACACAATATATACAGAATCTGCACCGTAGTCCCCGCAGTCGTTTACTCGCTCATATTAATACTTACAATAATTTATCCCCTCTCAAAGAAAAAGCTTGTTCCCATTCAGGAGGAGCTTATGAAGAGAAGAAACGAGCATATGCTCGCAGAGTCGAGAACAGAAGAAAAACAAACGGTCGAAAATCCGTAATTAACAATTTCCGAATATTAAAAACAGAAGGACTTCGTCGGATTGAACGGAGTCCTTCTTCTTTTTCAATTTTTAACCGCTTCAAAGTTGTTAAAAAATCGGACGGTGAGTTTTCACCGTCCGAATTTATTTAACTCAGCCGAGGTCGGGTTCTTTGTCAAGAAGTACATAAGGCTTCTTCGTCTTATATCCGTCAAGCTCAAGAACCGCAATTTCATTAATACCCTTCTGAAGCCAACACGCGGGCAGATATGCGGAATTCTGAGGTCCCTTCTCCCAATATCTGCTCAAGGGTTTGCCGTTTATAAATATAAAGCCCTTATTAAGCTCCGGAAGCTTTATAAACGTATCGCACGGATCTTCTTCTATAATAAACTGAGCCTTAAGGAACTGAGGCTGTTCCTTGTATTCAAAAGTCTCCGCAGGAGTATAATTAACCTCGGAAATGTCGTCAAGCGGAAGAGGATAAACATCCCAATTATATACGAATGTCTGACCAAGTCTGACATTTTCCGTAATTCCCTTAGCGTCACGGAGCTTATGGCCGAAGCTGACGCGTCCCATATTCTCAACGAGAATCGAAAGGTCAAGTCCTTCTTCGGGAACTCGAACCTCAACAACGGAGGGCTCGTCGTTTCTGTTCTGATCGGCATAGAATTTGTTATAAACATAAATCTTGGCTCTGTCGTGAACCTCGTTTATAACAAGAGGCATATAGTCACGCGGTCCGTTAATCATCTTTCTGTAAAGAATAAGACCGTAGCCCTGTCCGTATTTCTCCATAGGCATGGGGTTCTTAGACCTTACGGGTGTTGAAAGAACATCGAGATTATCAAAAAGGTTTGCAAAATGAGTAAACTGAACCTTGCCGTATCTAACTTTCTGAACCTCAGGCTCCATTTCGATTTCCGCGGGTATTGACGTATATTTTGAAAGAAGCTCCTTCATAAGCTTATACTTCTTTGTATACGCTCCGCTCTCGGTAAGAAGCGCGTCATTATCATAGCTTGACGTTACGCTCTTATATTCATAGTCACAGTTTGCACCGTTCATAAACCCGAAATTCGTTCCTCCGCAGAACATATATGTATTCAGACTTGCGCCGCACTTGAGCGTACGGCTCATTGCAACTGCCGCATCCTTGGGCGCGCGCTGATAATGCTTATATTCCCACTCGTCATACCATCCGTTCCAAAATTCAGAACAGAACAAAGGTCCATCCGGCTGAAAATATTTAAGAGCCTCAAAATGTCTCTCGCCGTTCGCGCCGAATTTAACAGCCTTGTAAACACCGTCAATTCCGCCGTTTAAAAGCATGTGATCATCCGTACCGTCGGCCGTAAACATGGGGACTTCAATACCTCTGTTTTTGATTCCGTCGGCTATATACTTCATATATTCCTTATCGTCGCCGTAGCTGCCGTATTCATTTTCGACCTGAACAAGAATAATATTTCCGCCGCGCGTAATCTGATGAGACGCAAGTCTCGGAATAAGTTCATCAAAATATCTGTCGACAAAACCGAGATAACGCTCATTTACACAGCGCACGTCAAGGTCGTCATACTTTAAGAACCACCACGGGAATCCGCCGAACTCCCAGTCAAGTCCTATATACGGACCGGGTCTTACAACCGCATAAAAACCGAGTTCGGCAGTAAGCTCAATAAAAGCCTCCAAATCGTTCTGCTCGGAAAAATCAAACGTCTCCTCGTCAGGCTGATGGCAGTTCCAGGCAACGGGTATATCAACCGTATTAAAACCGCAGGCCTTCATCTTAAGCAATCTGTCCTTCCAGTACGCTCTGGGTATTCTGAAATAATGAACCGAACCGGATAAAATTCTGAACGGCTCACCATCAAGTAAAAAATCTTCCTTAGAGATAGAAAATGTCTTTGCATTATCCATTTGCATTACTCTCCTGTTTGAAATGAAGTCGAAACCTACATACGATAATCGTTGATATTATACCATCAGTTTCCGAAAATTACAACCGTAATTCAGATTTATTTATAAGTTTTTCTTAATTTTTTTTAAAAATATTGTTTTAATCGGGCATTTGCGCTATACTGTACATTGCATATTTGCGCTAACATTTTTAAACGGTGATTTTAACTATGAAATATACTGACGACGATAATTTTAACCCTTTTTCCGATAACAATACAAATTACAATAACGAAGAGAACGATTACATATTTAACGACTCCGATTCGGTTAACGATTATACAACGCCCGACAACGGTAAATTCGTTAAGGACAACAACGATACCGATTATGATTTCATACATGATTTTATTCCCGACGCACACCGCGAATCGACAAAAAAAGTAACCTCGCCGACGCAGAGTCCCTACTACAGAGAACCCTATCCGCAGAAACGCACGCGCCCGTCGACCGCACAGCTGAAAAAGAAAAAACGGCGTCAAAGCAAGATAAAGAAAACCGTCCTCTCCGTTTTGTGCATATGTCTTGCATGCTCCGCAGGCGCGGGAGCTTATCTGTCATATCATATAAATCATATTCTTGACTCTATAAATTATACGGCATATTCGGACGAAAACAAATACATTTCAAAATCGGAGCTGAACCGTTCCGACGATGTTTTGAACATTCTGATAATCGGACTTGACGACGACGAAGGCACGGGCGAAGCGCGTTCCGACTCCATGATGCTCGTCAGCCTCGATTCAAAGCATAAAAAAATCAAGCTTACCTCATTTCTGAGAGATATGTGGGTCGATATTCCCGACTATACAACGGCTAAGCTGAATGCGTCATGTTCGCACGGAGGCGCGCAGCTCGTTATCGACACGATAGAAACGAATTTTAAGGTCGATATCGATAACTATGTTATGGTCGACTTCGATATATTCGTCGATATCGTAAACGAACTGGGCGGAATAGACGTCGATGTTTCCGAAGCCGAGGCGGACGCAATGGCTAAATTCGACTGCATAGTCGAGCCGGGGGAAAACGTACATCTTGACGGAGAACAGACGTTATGGTATGCAAGAATCAGGAAATGCGATTCCGATTTTCAGAGAACAAGCCGTCAGAGAGAGGTTGTAACTCTCCTTTTTGACAAGCTTAAAACAAAAAACGTCAGAGAGCTTTATAAACTCGGACTTAACGTTCTTCAAAAGGTACAGACGGGATTTACGAAATCCGACCTTAAAAAAATGATTATAGACCTGAAAAACAGAAACAGCATAATAAGCTACCTTTCATACGACATTGAACAGATGTCGGTTCCCGCAGACGGAACGTGGAACGACGCGACAATAAAAGGACAGATGGTTCTCGAGGTCGATATAGATAAAAATACAGAGCTTTTAAAAGAATTTATATACGGAGACAGTTGAGATTTATGAGGTCATTTACCGTAACAAAAAACGACGCGGGAAAACGTCTCGATTCGTTTATAACAAAAACAGCTCCGCTTCTGCCGAAAAACCTTTTATATAAATACATTCGCCTCAAACGAATCAAATTAAACGGAAAAAAAAGTGAAATATCTGCGCGTTTAAAAGAAAATGACGTTGTAGATATGTATATCAACGACGAATTTTTTGAAAAAAAAGAATATACATACTCGTTTATGAAAGCTCCGAAACAGCTTAACATCGTATATGAGGACGAAAATATAATGCTCCTTGACAAAAAGGCGGGAGTACTCTCCCATCCCGACAACGGCGAATATATCGACACTCTTATTACACGCGTTCAGCGTTATCTCTATGAAAAAGGCGAATACGACCCCGAAAGGGAAAACTCCTTCGCTCCCGCGCTTGCAAACAGAATTGACAGAAACACGGGCGGTATCGTCATAGCGGCAAAAAACGCTCAAACTCTTAAAATTCTCAACGAAAAAATCAAGAACCGCGAATTAAAAAAAATGTATCTCTGCGTTGCCGTCGGTTATTTAAAGGAAAAATCTGGAATGCTTGAGGGATATATGCTGAAAGACGAGCAGAAAAACCGCGTTTTTGTATATGACCGTCCCGAAAAAGGTGCAAAAACCGCAAGGACAGGATATAAGGTTCTTGCAGAATCAAACGGCTTAAGCCTTCTTGAAATCGAGCTTTTTACGGGCAGAACTCATCAGATTCGCGCACACATGGCGTCAATAGGACATCCGCTCCTGGGAGACGGAAAATACGGAACAAATGCCGTAAACAAAAAATACGGCGGATATAAAAAACAATTTTTATACTCGTACAAACTCGATTTTGATTTCAAAACCGATGCGGGCATACTCTCCTATCTTAACGGAAAATCCTTTACGGTCAGCGACGTATGGTTTAAATCGGCATTTTTAAACGGTGAATTATAATTACAGTTCAAACAATACATAACACAATTCGGGGCTTCGGCGAATATCCGCGCCGAAGCCCCGTTTTATATTTTTATCTTTGTGAAAAATAATTAACAATTCCCTGTGCTATCGCCGTCGCATACAACGTCTGTCCGGTTTCGTCAACAAGAATTTTCATATTACCCTCGTTCGTAAGATATCCGCACTCCACAAGAACGGACGGACACTCCTCGATTCTCGTAACGGCGTACGGGAAAAACCTCGTTCCGAGGTCAAGCCCGCTGTACTCGCTCTTTGTATTATCCGTATAGTAGTAATTCCTGTACATACCGACAAGCTGAGTGTGTATCGTATCGGCAAGAAGCTTTGAATAGCTTCTGTAATAGAACGTATGCGTTCCATATGCCGACGCGTCCGACGAACCGTCACAGTGAATAGAAACAAACACGTCCGGAGTTTCGCTGCGGGCTGTTTTAACTCTGTCATTAAGCGAAAGCCCCGAATCCGAACCTCTCGTTATGACGGTTTTTATACCGTTTGATTCGAGTATACTCTTGACTTTCGATGCTATCGAATACGTTATTTTTTCCTCATATACGCTGTGATCAAACGAATAAGTACCCGTATCGCCAAATCCGCCGTGCCCGGGGTCTATCATTACCGTTAATGCGGAAATATCCTTAACATTGTGCTTAAATACGAACTTCGTTTCCGTATTGCCGTCCGCCGTCATCGAGTAGCCGTAAAATCCGCCTTTATTTCTTAAATGAAGCCGTAATATCACCGCGCCGGCACTGTCGGACAGCCACTCGCACGATGTAAACAGCGGATCGGAAGAGAAATCAAACGTTCCCGAGCACACCGGAGAATCATAGAATTTTATATCGACATATTCCCCTTCGCACGAATCGACGTTGTATTTACGTCCGAGATAGCCCTCCTTATACGTTTGGGGAGCAAGAGAAACAATAATGCTTGTTCTGAAATTCTGCGAAAATGTTATGGAAGTCGTATTGCCGTCAAGAGACGCGGATATAAAAGATACCGTATTTTCCGGCATAACGAATCCGTTTATAACATAGACGGAATTTTCAGCTTTTAATTTTATTCCCGATGTAAGACAATACATAAACGTATTTTCATACAGTTTTGTCGAGTTTATATATCCGTACGTATCTTTTAACTGCGGAGTTGATTCGGGAACGGAAAGATCGTCATTCTCGCCCGCCGGCGTTACCTCGGCGTTGTCTGCGGAAATTACGCATATATCGCGCCGTCCCAGTCCGTTGTCGGAATATTCGTTTATATCGGATTTCCCGTTTATAATTTCATCGCACAATCCGTTTAAATATCCGCAGAAAGATACGTCCGATTCGTCCGCTTCGCCCCTGAATCCGAGTGAATACTGCGCCGTATAAACATATCTGCCGGTTTCCTCCGCCGCCGACGATGCCGTAAGCATGACATATTCGCCGTTTATAAATGCGTAAACCGTACTGCCTTCGTACGCACTGCAGCTTAGCGTTACGCTTTTTTTATTGTCGGACAGTTCGACCTTTGCGTCCTTGATAATATCCTCGCACATATCGAAAACGTACGTATATCCGGCATTCATATGCCTTACGGTAATTATATTTCTTCCGACGGACAGCGGAACTTCCGCCTTGAATTTACCATCGTTGTCAGCCGTAATAACATACCATGTCCTGCCTGCCGAATTTCTGATATAAAGCGCGTTCTCCTTTTTGCTTGTAACTCCTTCAAATTCGAGCGCGGTTTTATCCTCGGAAAGCCTGAGCTTCGTTATATTCAGCGCAGTCATATCGATATCGTTATATCCTTTGAAATACGAATACGCACTGACAGAGCTGTTCTTTTTATTTTCCGATAATGCATTTATATCATTATATACGATTCCCGACAGAGTACCGTTATTATAAATACAGCGAATCTGCGAATAAATTTCATCGTCCTCCGTCCAGTCGCCGCCCGTCGATGTTTTTTCATTATGCAAAACGCAGTAAATTCTTGCGTCATACTGTTTTGCGAACGACGCGTAAGCCGAAATAATGTCACTCGCCGGAATATCGGATGACATTGACGACGTTATATCGGGAAAATACATGTCGGCGCAGTTTAAGCCAATCCATTTATCGACTGCTGAATAATCCGCGTTCGCGTCAAAAACAATACCTGAAACCATTTTCAAACTGTCGTTCGCAAATCGGGTAAAATCAATCAGGGACGAATTAAACAACTCGCTCTTTTTATCATCCGTAATATGCTTTGAATGATATTCGGATACGCCGGTAAGCACAACGCCTTTAATATTATAATCTTTAAACTCAGATACATAACCGTCGTCGATTTTAAAATGTTCGCCCTTTAACACATCGGAAATTTCCGCGCCGATGTAAACATAAAGCCCCTTTGAAACGGCATAGCCGCACAGATATTCTATTTCGTCAAGCCCCGAGGACGTAACGTAACCGCCGTCCTTTTTAACGTCGATTATCAGCGCGTTAACGGATAAAGTCGACGTAACGTCGATACTCGATGAAAGGGCTTTTTTTATTTCATCGTCCGATTTTGTAATATCGCATACCTCATCGGGCGAAACGCGCACAAATCTCATATCAAGAAGCGTTTTGTCTTCATCCGTTTTCATAAACGAAAAATCGGCTTCACCTGAAACAAGAGCGTTATCCGTCTTTTTAAAGAACGAAAGAAAGTCGACCGACAGTCCGGCGGCGGCTATCGCGCATACGCATACGGCGGAGATAACGCACAAAAAAACAATAAGCGGTATTCTTTTAGTTTTGGTTTTCATCATCAGCCTCCGACCTTTTCATTTCAGGCTTACCGTTTATATCAATAACTCTTTTTTTTACGTCAATGTGATCGAAATGCTCACGGTATCGAACGGAGAGCATGGACTTCTTCTTACAGTTTTTACAATAGAACGTGGCTCTGAACGCCTGATTCACAACGCGCCACTCCGAAATACGCTTCATATAATTGCGGCACTGACCGCACGGACATACCATTTTGCTCCTGTCTATACGCTCGTCATGAATATCGGTTATATTTTTTGCTTTAAACATAAGCCGTCTGTAAAAATCTCTGTTGCATTCGTTTACATATGAGGACAGCTCATCCTCGCTGTACGCTTTTTTCAGACACCGCCACGTAAGAAGGCTGTCGTCAAGCGCACGGTGGGTCGAAAATTCGCTGACGTCGATTCCGAAAAGCGATGCCGCCGCCGAAAGTCCTATCTGCTGAGAGGTATCGAGATTTAAATGGCTCTGACAGTATTTCTGAGCGTCCGCATAATATCGTATAAACGGGATATAATCCGTATCGCAGAAGCAAATCAGATTTTCAAGCAAAACGTGCAGATCCGTATTTCCCCATGACATAAAAATACAATCCCTGTCGCCGAGCCATTTTGAAAAATCGGACAATGCGCGATCAAAACCTACGCCTGCGTACATGTCCTCGTTTGTAATATGCGTCAGGTCTTTTACGCGTCCGCTTAATTTCTTTGAAAGCTGAGAACGTATCAGAACGGAAAAGGTATCTACAACGTCCATATTTTCATCTGTCATAACGGCGCCGATTTCGATTATTTCATTAAAAAAAGCTTTCACGGCTTTATTATAAGCGTTATTCCACTCTAAATCCATGACAACATAATACAATACCATCACACCTAATATATATGTAAGCTTTTTAATTTTACTACACAAGCAATGTATTTGTCAAACCGAACAAAAAAAATTAACAAAAAGTAAAAAAATGTTGAAATTCGGAAAAACATAATATATAATAAAATAAAATATATATGATTTTAATATATGTGGAGGAGAATAACGTGAAAGAATTAAAAACAGAGGAAAAAGAAAAAATTCCATGACAAATAAACCTTGCAAAAAGGAAAATTTTGCAAGGCAGAAACAAAATTACAGCTAACTGACTAAATACCCTC
>CAVGCY010000020.1:0-40821 GCA_963627915.1 Bacteroidaceae bacterium
AATAAGCCCTTTTTCAGAATTTAGAAAAAAGGTTTGATTTTTCTGTCCGTTTTTTCTGATTTTCGGACGGATTTTATTTTTAATCGCCGTAATATTACAACATAATACCGATTATGTCGTCAGGTTTTGGCGGCGTTTTTTGTTGTATTTTTTACAATATCAATTTCATTTTTTCGATTAATTTTCTATGTTCCGCACCGGTGGAGATTACATATTTCATCCGTCATTTTCATCTCTCCCGCCTCCGATTTAATTATCAAAAAAGCGGAACACAAATACAATCCCCCCTCTCTGCGAAACCATGCAAAAAAAACCGCGCCGAACCGTTCCCCTCTCAGGTTTGCGTTTCGGCGCACCGATATTTATTGTTTAACAAAATTTATTCATTTAAAATCGCATTTAATTTCACCGTTGTCCGATGTCAGATTAATTTCGGAAATCTTCATATGACGGTTGTCTATAAGGATATTTGTAATTCTGTCCTCAATTTGTTTTCTGATAGCATTGCGGAGATCTCTTGCTCCGCGTACTCCGCCGACCGCTCCGTCGGCAATGGATTCGGGAACAGTTTCATCATATGAAAGTTTAATACCCTTATCTCTTAAAGCCGGTATAAGCTCGTCAATAAGAAGCTTTGCGATTTTGATATAATCGTCTCTGCCAAGCTGATTAAATACAATAATTTCGTCAACCCTGCCGACAAATTCGGGTCTTAAAAACTCATTTAAAGCCCTCATGGCTCTGTCTGCCGAAGCGGTATTTTTATCTTTTCCGAATCCCAAAGCACCCTCTCGAATCGAAGAGCCTGCGTTAGACGTCATTATAATTATCGTATTTTCAAACGACACGGTTCTGCCCTGTGCGTCGCTCGTCTTTCCCTCGTCAAGAATCTGCAAAAGAATATTCATAACATCGGGATGAGCTTTCTCTATCTCATCGAAAAGAATTACGGAATACGGTTTTCTTCTAACTTTTTCTGTAAGCTGACCGGCTTCATCGTAGCCTACATATCCGGGAGGAGAACCGATAATTCTTGAAACCGAGTGCTTTTCCATAAACTCCGACATATCAAGACGTATAAGCGTTTCGGGAGTATCGAAAAGCTCGTTTGCAATCTGTTTTACAAGCTCTGTTTTTCCTACGCCGGTAGGTCCTACAAATATAAAGGACGCAGGGCGTTTCTGCGGGCTTAATCTGATTTTACTTCTTCTGATAGCCGCGCATACAGCATCTACAGCCTTATCCTGACCTATTATTCTGGCCTTTAAATGCTTATCGAGGTCGGCAAGCTTATTAAGGTCGGAATCTATAATTTTTCTGACGGGAATGCCTGTCCAAAGATTGATAACCTTTGCAATATCATCTTCCGTTACGGCGTTATCGGAAGCCTTTTCCTTAAGTTCGGGAAGCTTCGTTTCAATAGCGGTAATTTCTGTTCTCACCTTTGAAAGCTCCTCGTAATCGGAATCTTCCTTTGCGTTAACCATAAGGTCGTCCTCTTCTTCTCTTAAGGACGCAAGCTCGTTTTCGGCGGTTTCACAGTCGCTTATGGCTTTATTTCTTAAATTGGCGCATGTACAAGCCTCATCAAGTAAATCTATCGCCTTATCGGGCAGGAATCTATCGTTTATATAACGTTCGGAAAGCGTGACGGCAAGATAAAGAAGCCTGTCCGAAATGGTGACGCGGTGATAATTCTCGTAATATTCCTTTATTCCTCTCAGCATTTCAACCGCGTCGTCAATTGAAGGCTCTTCAACCTTTACGGGCTGAAAACGTCTTTCGAGAGCCGCGTCTTTTTCGATATGCTTACGGTATTCCGTAAACGTTGTAGCTCCGATAACCTGAATTTCTCCACGCGAAAGGGCGGGCTTTAATATATTGGCGGCGTTCATAGAACCCTCCGCGTCGCCCGTGCCGACAAGATTATGAACCTCGTCAATGAAGAGAATAATATTTCCCTCGCTTCTGACTTCGTCTATAAGTCCCTTAATTCGGCTCTCAAACTGACCTCTGAACTGTGTACCTGCAACAAGGGAGGTAAGATCCAAAAGCATAATTTCTTTATCCTTAAGTTTTGCGGGAACTTCACCTGAAGCTATTTTAAGCGCAAGTCCCTCGGCAATAGCTGTTTTACCAACTCCGGGTTCGCCGATAAGACAGGGATTGTTTTTTGTTCTTCTGCAAAGTATCTGCGTAACTCTGTATATCTCGTCGCCGCGGCCTATAATTCTGTCAATTTCGCCGTCACGCGCTTTTTTCGTAAGATCGGTGCAATACAGATTTAAAAATTTTCTTTTTTTCTCATTATTATGCTTTTTTTTCTTCCTGCCGAAAAGCTTTTTTCCTTCTTTTTCTTCCGGTTGAGAATCCGAATCCGAGCTGTTTTCCTCGGCGGATTCCTTTTCACCTTCGGAGTCGCCTTTAACAATGCCGAGATTTTGCATAAACGGAATTGTTCCCGCTCCGCCAAAATCAAAGCTGTCGCCCAAGCTCTCCATGGCGTCGCCGAGCTGCTCGCTTACAGCGTCAACATCGTCCTCGGTAATCCCCATTTTCTCCATCATCTGTTTTATCGGTCCTATATTCATTTCCATAGCACATTTGAGACAAAGTCCCTCCTGCGTTGTTTCATCGCCGTTTATCTTTGAAATAAACACGACTGCCGGGCGTTTCTTACACCTCGAACACATCATACTTTTATCCATTCTTTTACTCCTTATAAAGAACCCGTAAATTATTTTTTGGTTTTTTCTTTATTTGCGGCTTCCCTTAACTGTCTTGCTTTTTCTTTTCCCTCGGGGCTGAAGCGTTCCTTGACCTGCTTATGCGTTGCGGGCATATAGCTTGCAAATGCGGCAAATGTCATAATTACAGATATAACAACAAGAACCATCATAACTTTTTCGGGAATCTCGAAAAAGCTTCTGAATGCGCCTATCTCAGGTCCGAATGCAATAATTCCAATCATTATTATGTAAAAAACCATGGTGGCCGCTTTACCGAATATTTCAGCGGCGCCCGGCTTTATACCGAAGGCAATCATCAATCCTCCGCCTATAAGCATGAATAATTCTTTTACAATAAAAAGAAGAAAAACCCACGCAAAAGCATGAAGAGATTTACTTTCCGCATTAAGAAAGGTTATAAACAGGCAAACAGCAATAGTTGCCTGCGTAAGCTTATCGGCAATAGGGTCAAGCATTTTGCCAAGCTCGCTTATCTGATTAAATCTTCTCGCTATCTTTCCGTCAAAGAAATCGCTCAGACCGGACAAAGCAAGCACAAAAACAGCCCAAACATAAAATCCTTTCATGAACAGAACCGCAAATACCGGAACCAATAAAATGCGTATAAACGACAATAAATTGGGGATTGTCCAGACGTTTTCAAATAAATAACCTGTTTTCTCTTTTAATGCTGACATTTTAATACCCTCCGAATCAGGATAACAAATTAATTATGCTCAGGTTCTGCGAAATATATCCGCAAATCAGGGAGCTTTCAACCGCCTTGTTTAAAGGCTCGTACGAATATGAAATAACAATAAGAATATTGGCTGCGATAATAGTGTAGAGTGCACCCTTAAACGCTCCGAATACCCCACCGAGAACTGTTCCGATTCTTTTTAAAGGTTTCGGAGTCAGCCTCTTGAGAATAAAACGAAACACCATCCTTATAATTATAACCAAAACAATAAATAAAAGCAAGTAAACAACCGTTTTAAGTATACCGGTAACCACCGGACGAACTATCTGCGCCTCTATTGCATCAACAGTTGACATTGCGTCGTAATTCAGTTTTGAAATGTCGATATTTCCTTGGGAAAATAACGTGTTCCGCACGGAATCGGGTAAAAAACCGAATGTCTCGCTTATTTTGCTTTTAATGCTCTCACCGGTAATTTCGATACCGGAAAAAATTCCCGATAAATATGCAATTACCGTATTTTTTATGTTATTTTCATATATAACCGGCGCGAACCTGTCCCCGAGATACTTTGCCGTGAACATTGCCGCGGCGGCGGCAGCAATATCGGATATAACAACAAATATACCTCTTTTTGCCGCAAAGTAAATACTCATAACAAAAAGAACAATCAATGCAATATCAATTATATACTGCATACATCATCCCTCCAAACTGCCTGAGCCGGTAGCATGTTCCGTTTTTTCGACCGAGTAATCGGAATATGCGGAAAATCTGTCTATACTGTTTACGCTCAGAATATATACGCAGTCACCGTTTGCAACAATGTCGGAAGCATATTTTATATTATCGATTTTTCCGGTAATTTCGCCGTTATATCCGACGCATTCAACCGAATCGGAGAATAAAACAGCGCAGTAACTGTCAGACGCGGAAAATCCTCTTACCTTTCCGTTAAGCTTTGTCTTTGTTTTTATTTCTCCTTTTTTATCAATTCTGATAACATTATTTCCGTTCGAGTCTGCACCGCTTTGAGTTACGATACACAGACCGTTGTCATAGAAATCGTAATATTCGAGGATATCGTCGGAAAAAGTATATACAGTCGAAAGGTTTTTATCATCAAGAAGATAAATTCCGTTTTTTCCGACAATTAAAATTTCATTTGTACCGACATAACGAACTGCGGTGATAACGTCATTAATATCAAGAGAAACGTAAGCCTGGTTATATTTAAAGTCAAAAACGCTTATCTTGCTGACAAGACTTGCATTTTGTGCGCCTATTGACGCGGCGACGGCTCTCCTGCCGTTTTTGGAAAGAGAGAGAGCGGAAATATAGTTATCGGCGCTGTTAAACTCGAAAACTTTTTCTCCCGAATCCGAATAAACGCTTAAAACGCTTGCAGACTCATCGCCGACCGTCGAAAATGCGTAATAACCTGATTTTGATATATCGCAGGTTATAATTTTAGAGGTTAATTCTATTTCAGACTCGATTCTTGAACCGCGCACTATTCTTAATTTATTTTCTCCCCTGTCATATACAAGAATATTTTTTCCTCCGCAAGCTATCTGAGGCGAAGAATAATCAAAACTGAGAATATCGCTCGAAGAGCCGGAAGAAGTATACAGAGAAACCGTAGAATCATTCAAAAGCAGAAACGCGCTTTTAAACGGTTTAAAAGCCCTTACGCTGTCAGAATCAACGCTGACAGGATACAAATCCGCCGACATCGATAAGAACAAAGAATGTACGCCGCTGTTGAACGATTTGAAATCCGGGGCAAAAAATACGTATGAAGCTAAAAGAAGAACAACAAGAATCAATGCGCTTAGACTGACAAAAAAAGCTGTCTTTTTCCCTTTTGATTTTTCTTTTTCATGTTCCAATCCGTCATTTTCCGAATTTTTTTTCTTCAGTCTTATTTCCGCTTTTTTTATATCCTCCGGATCGATAGGATCACCGTCTATATTTATAAGTTTATCTGTATTATAATACTCGTTTATATCTTCGGAAAAATCCCGGGTATCGTCATTGTTTTTCTTTTTTCGCATTGTTTCACCCCTTAATAATAGACTTTGTTAAGATACAGCCCGTGTGCCGGAGCGGTAATTCCCGCTTTTGTTCTGTTTTTTGATTTTATAATGTCTGAAATGTCCCCCGCTTTTATTTTTCCCTGAGAAACATACAAAAGCGTACCTGTCATTATCCTTACCATATTATATAAAAATCCATCCGCTTCTACGGTAAATACAACCTCGTCTCCTTTTTTTTCAACATCAGCAAATTTTACCGAACGAATATTTGATGAAGCGGTACTTCCTGATGCACAGAATGAAGAAAAGTCATGTTTTCCGACAAAATACGACGAAGCTGTTTTCATTTCGTCGATATTGAGAGGATATTTATATAATAATACTTTATTATAGTTGAAAGGATCTTTAATTTTACCCTCTTTTATTCTGTAAATATATTGTTTTGAAATGCAGTCAAACCTTGCGTGAAAATCAAGCGGAACTTTTTCACTACGCAATACCGCTATATCGTCCGGGAGATAAGTATTAAGTGCCATAACAAGATTCTCGTCTTTTATGTTAAGATTACTTCTGAAATTAAGGCAAAATTCGTTTGCATGAACTCCCGTATCCGTTCTCGAACAACCGTGAACGGCAATATGTTCCCCGAATACGCGTTCAACGGCTTTTTCAAATCTTGACTGTACGGTATCGGCATTATCCTGAATCTGCCAGCCGTGATACGCAGAACCGTCATAAGCAACGGTAATCTTCTGATTTACCATTATATCACCGCTTCAAAGAAATAATTAAGCGTTATAATACCGGCAAGAACAAGAACGACGGCTGTCAGTGAAATATAATCCCTCGTGCACAGTTTGAACTTTTTCATTCTCGTTCTTCCTTCTCCCCCGGTATAGCATCTGCACTCCATTGCAAAAGCAAGCTCGTAAGCGCGCCTGAATGAGTTTACAAACAACGGAACCAATACCGGAACGAGGGCTTTTGCCCTACGAACAAGACCGCCTGTTTCAAGATCCGCTCCTCTCGCTTTCTGAGAATCGGTAATCTTTTCTATTTCATCTATAAGAGTAGGAATAAACCTTAACGCAATAGTCATCATCATAGCCAACGTATGAACCGGGACTTTTACATGATTCAGCGGCGAAAGCAATCTTTCGATTCCGTCGGTCAAAGCAGTAGGAGATGTAGTATAGGTAAGTAAAGAGCTTACAAAAATAAGCGCAATAATTCTGATTATCATAAATACTGATGTGCATACGCCCGAGGAAGTAATTTTAATTTTCCACCATTCGAGCAAAACCGTTCCCTTATCATTGTAAAATATCTGCAAGAGAGAAGTAAATACGATAATAATCGCAATGGATTTCATGCCTTTCATTATAAGACGAATTGATATTTTTGAAATAAGGACGGCAAATACGGCAAATGCGCATGCAAGAAACAGCGAATAAAAATTTTTACAGACAAACAATTGAGCTATCATAAAAATCGTAAGAACGATTTTTATTCGAGGGTCAAGCTTATGAACAACAGAATTTCCGGGGAAATACTGTCCTATCGTAATATCCTTTATCATCGAAGCGTCCCCCTTTCATTAACGAAACGGCGAAGCTCTTTACGCGCGCTTTCTATCGTATAAATATCCGTACTTACGTCATATCCGGCATTTTTAAGGGATAGCATAATACTTGTAACGCAAGGAACATTAAGCCCCATTTCAACAAGCTCGCCCGCATGCGAAAAGACTTCGTCCGCGTCGCCTTGCAGGGCAACGCCGCCTTTGTTCATTACAACAATATCATCGGCTATGTCTGCTGCGTCCTCCATGGAATGCGAAACGATTATTACGGTTGCGCCCGTTTTGATTCGGTAATCCTTTATTAGATTTAATATAGTGTTTTTTCCTCTCGGATCAAGTCCTGCGGCAGGTTCGTCAAGAACAAGAACCTCCGGCTGCATTGCCATAACGCCGGCAATTGCAACACGTCTTTTCTCTCCTCCGGAAAGGTCAAACGGTGATTTTTTAAGCATTTCGGGTGAGATACCGACAAAAGAAGCTATATTTCGTATTCTTGAATCGATTTCGGATTCCGAAAGCTCCATATTCTTCGGTCCGAATGCAATATCCTTATAAACAGTTTCCTCAAAAAGCTGATATTCCGGATACTGAAAACACAGTCCAACCTTAAAACGTACGTTATGCTGAGTTGATTTATCCTTGTTTATATCCTCGCCGTTAAGAAAAACAGAGCCGGAATCGGGAACGAGAAGAGCGTTAAACATTTTTATAAGCGTGCTTTTTCCGGAACCTGTGTGACCTATAACCGCAGTAAGCGAACCTTTTTTTACAGATAGATTCACATTGTCAAGAGCTTTTATTTCAAAAGGTGTATTTTTTGAATATGAATATGAAATATTTCTGATTTCAAGAACGTTCATCTTACCGCCTCCCCTGATATATATCTTTCAAAGGAAGCTATAAAATCCTCGGCAGATAATATTCCGACGCCGAGATCTATATTATCATCTTTTAATTTTTTTGCAAGAACGGCCGCGGGAGGCATTTCAAGTCCGCATCTGTTTATAAGCTCCTCGTTGGCGAAAACCTCCGCGGGAGTACCGTCGGCGGCTTTTTTACCGGATTCCATAATAACGACTCTGTCTGCCCTGATTGCTTCCTCCATAAAGTGAGTTATGAATACGACGGTAATACCCATTTCTTTATTAAGCTTAATCATAACGTTCATAACGTCACGTCTTCCTGACGGATCGAGCATTGCCGTAGGTTCGTCAAGTATGATGCATCGCGTCCTCATGGCGATAATTCCGGCAATCGCAACCCTCTGTTTCTGTCCGCCGGAAAGTTTATGAGGTTCATGGAATCTGTACTCGTACATTCCGACAGCCTTTAAGGATTCGTCGACTCTTTTTCTTATTTCATCAGGCTCAACGCCGAGGTTTTCGGGACCGAATGCCACATCCTCCTCGACAATTGTAGCTACTATTTGATTGTCGGGATTCTGCATAACAACTCCGACATTCTGTCTGATTTCATACTCTTTTGATTCATCCGACGTATCCATTCCGGCAACGGTTATTTTTCCGCTTTCAGGAACAGCTATGGCGTTCGCAAGCTTTGCAACGGTGGATTTACCGGAACCGTTGTGTCCGAGTACGGCGACAAATTCTCCGCTTTTTATTTCAAGATTCAAATGTTCAAGAGCAAGAGGATTCGGCGTATCTGAATCCGATTCGTAACGAAATGATACGTCCTCAAATTTAATTAAAGTGTTACCGTTCATATAAAATCCTTAAAGTTTTATTTATCTCATCCAAACAGCGGAAGAACCGCACGGCAGAACTCCTCCTGAGGCTGTAACGGGAAGTCCGAGTTCGTCAGACGAGGCGATCCCACCGAATTTAGGCTTAATCAGCGAAGAAAGTATATACTCCATAACGGCAGGCGAAAGTCCTGTCGTATATGAGCTTATTAAAAACATAACAGGGTCGTCCGTCAGCAGTTTTACGCTTTTTTCACACAGCGAATAAACTTCATCCTCAAGTTTCCATATCTCTCCGCCGGGACCTCTGCCGTATGACGGTGGATCCATAATTACAATGTCATAGTGATTTTGACGTCTGATTTCGCGTTCGACAAATTTAACACAGTCGTCTACAAGCCACCTTACACTCTTATCTTCAACCGAAGATGAACGAGCATTTTCCTTTGCCCACTGAACCATCCCTTTTGATGCGTCGACATGAGTAACACCCGCTCCGGCTTTCAGTGCGGAAACCGTAGCCGCACCGGTGTATGCGAACATATTAAGCACTTTGACTGGTCTGCCTGCGTTTTTTATGTATTTGGCAGTTAAATCCCAGTTTGCCGCCTGTTCCGGAAAAATTCCCGTATGCTTAAATCCCATGGGCTTAACATTAAACGTAAGCTCCTTATAATTTATACTCCAGCACTCGGGGAGCTTTTTATAAACCTCCCATTTTCCGCCTCCCGACGACGAACGAATATATCTTGCGTCCGCTTTTTTCCACAGCGGATGGTTTTTCGGAGTTTTCCATATTATCTGCGGGTCGGGTCTTATTAAAATCACGTTTCCCCACCGCTCAAGACGATCGCCGTCCGAGCAGTCTATAAGCTCGTAATCCTTCCACTCTGAAGCAATTCTCATCAAATAAGCCTTTCTCTTATAACCTCCGCGATGGTATCGCTGAGTTTGTCAATCTGTTCTTTATCCTTACCTTCAATCATTACGCGTACAAGAGGTTCTGTTCCCGAGGCTCTGACAAGAACTCTGCCGTCGTCGCCGAGCTCTTTTTCGGCCTCCTGAATAGAAATTTTAATATCCTCGTCCTCAGAAAGCCTGAGTTTACCGAACGAAGACACCTTAACATTTTTAAGAACCTGAGGATAGATATCAATTTCAGAGGCAAGAGCTGCAAGAGATTTACCCGTTGCTCTAATAATATTAAGCACTTGTACGGCTGAAAGCTGACCGTCGCCCGTTGTTGCATAATCAAGGAAAATTATATGACCAGACTGTTCTCCGCCGATATGATATCCTTTTTCAAGCATTCTCTCGAGAACATATCTGTCTCCGACTTTTGTTTTTTCGCAGTTGATGCCGTATTTATCGCAGAATTTAAAAAGTCCCATGTTGCTCATTACGGTTGCCACAAGCGTGTTTCCGTTAAGCCTGTCATGTTCTTTTAGAAACTTTGCGCATATAGCCATAAGCTCGTCGCCGTCAACCAGCTTGCCGGACGCGTCGACAGCAAGAAGTCTGTCCGCGTCGCCGTCGAACGCAAAGCCCAAATCAAAACCGTTTTCTTTTACAAATTTTCCGAGTCCCTCAATATGAGTCGAACCGCAGTCCTTATTAATATTTACGCCGTCTGGATTCGCGTTTATAACGACGCATTCCGCGCCGAGCTGTTTAAACAAATCATTTGCCGTAACGCTGGATGAACCGTTTGCACAGTCAAGCGCAATTTTCATTCCGTAAAATTGTTTATCCGCTGTCGATGCAACGTGATTAATATAATCTCTGACCGCATTCTGAGCCCAAATCATTTTGCCTACGGCACCTCCGAGCATAACGGGAGGCTGAGCCGCGTCATCGAGAATTATAGCCTCAATTTCCTCCTCCATCTCGTCGGGAAGCTTATAACCCGTGGATTGGAAGATTTTTATTCCGTTATATTCACAAGGGTTATGCGACGCGCTTATCATTACACCCGCGTCATAACCGTAATCCTTAACAAGATATGCGACTGCCGGAGTAGGAACAACTCCGAGCATGAGAACGTCCGCACCCACACTGTTAAGCCCTGCGGCAAGAGCCGAGGCAAGCATATCGCCGGATTTCCTGGTATCCATACCGATTAAAACTCTCGGTCTTGTTTTTATATTCCTGGCAAGAACCATAGCGGTCGCTCTACCGATTTTTAATGCCAACTCGCAGGTAATTTCACTGTTCGCAACGCCTCTTGCGCCGTCTGTTCCGAATAATCTGCCCATTAAAAAAACCTCCATAAATAAATTATATATTAATATAAACTCTGCTGTCCCTGCTGCGCAATCCCCAGATGCCTGTAAGCTGCGGGAGTAACCGTCCTTCCTCTGGGAGTTCTCGAAAGAAAACCAATCTGCATAAGGTAAGGCTCGTAAACATCCTCTATGGTTACAGATTCCTCACCGATTGCCGCGGAAATAGTTTCCAGACCGACCGGACCGCCGTTGTAATTTTTAATCATGGTCGTAAGCAAAAGCCTGTCAATATTATCAAGTCCGAGTTTGTCAATCTCCATTTTTTCAAGTGCAAGACAAGCGTCGGCTTTTGTAATCTTTCCGCTGCCGATAACCTCGGCATAATCCCTTGCGCGTTTTAAAAGTCTGTTTGCAATTCTCGGAGTGCCCCTTGATCTCGACGCAATCTCAACGGCACCTTCTCTGTCAATACCTATTCCGAGTATTCCCGCCGAACGTATGACAATCTGAGCAAGCTGCTCCGAAGTGTAAAGCTCGAGTCTTAACAGCATTCCGAATCTGTCGCGAAGCGGAGCGGTAAGCTGTCCCGCTCTTGTGGTTGCGCCTACGAGCGTAAATCGTTTCAGGTCAAGTCTTATCGATCTTGCCGAGGGACCCTTGCCGATTATAATATCGATAACGTTGTCCTCCATAGCGGGATATAAAACTTCCTCGACGCTTCTTGAAAGACGGTGTATCTCGTCAATAAACAGAACGTCTCCTTCATTTAAATTTGTAAGCAACGCGGCAAGATCGCCGGGCTTTTCAATAGCCGGACCGGACGTGACGCGAATCTGCACGTTCATTTCATTTGCTATTATACCCGCAAGCGTTGTTTTTCCGAGCCCGGGAGGACCGTAAAGAAGAACATGATCAAGCGGCTCTCCCCTTTTTAACGCAGCTTCAATATAAACTCCAAGGTTTTCCTTGACTTTATCCTGTCCGATATAATCCCCCAGGATTTTAGGCCTCAGCGATGATTCCGTTTCACCGTCGCAAGGAGTAAAATCAGGAGTCATCATTCGATAGTTTTCATAATTTTCGAATTGTTCGCTGTCCACCGATTTTCCTCCAATCAATTATTTGAGCTCAGAATGTTCAACGCTTTTTTAATTATATCTTCAACCGTAAAATCACCCTTTACCAAAGCAACGGCTTTCGAAGCCTCCGAGGGTGAATATCCGAGAAACTGAAGCGCGCTGACAGCTTCGGATTTTCCGGCGTCTGAATCAATTTCGGTTATATCTGAAAACTCACCGCCGCTTGAAAATTCAAAGGACGAAAGTTTCCCTTTTAACTCTCTGACAATTCTTTCGGCAATTTTAGGTCCGACACCCTGAGCTTTCGTTACGGCTTTAGCGTCGCCCGACGCGACTGCCAATGAAAGAGCCTCGGGAGTCAGCATCGAAAGAATTGATAATGCGGCTTTCGGACCGACGCCGCTTACGGAAATAAGAAGTTTAAAACATTCAAGTTCATCCTCGTCATAAAAGCCGAACAAATCGAGCGCATCCTCACGGACGTTCATATAAGTATAAAGCGTAACCTTATTTCCCTCGCCGCCAGTTTTTTTCAGCGTATTAAGAGAAGTGTTTATTTTAAATCCGACTCCGGAGCATTCGACGGCAACAGCCGAAGAAAAAATCTTTATAATATTACCTGTTATAGAATAAAACATAATTTCATCCTTTGTTATTCAGCATTGAAGCAAGAGACGAACCGTTTACGTGCGCGTGGCAAATCGCCATTGCAAGCGCGTCAGCGGTATCATCGGGCTTTGGCACTCGTGAAAGATTTAAAATAATCCTTGTCATCTCCTGCACCTGTTTTTTTTCGGCTCTGCCGTAGCCTACGACGCTTTGTTTAACCTGAAGCGGAGTATATTCAAAAATCGGAACGCTGTGTTTCTGCGCCGCAAGAACCGTTACTCCTCTCGCCTGCGCAACGTCTATGGCAGTTTTCTGATTTGTATTGAAAAACAGTTTTTCAATAGCCATTGCGTTCGGTTCAAACTCGTCAATCAGATGAAATATGCCGTCGTATATTTGTTCGAGTCTTTCTGTAAAAGGTGTGTGCGCTTGTGTCGTAACCGCTCCGTATCCCAACACGCCGAAATGATTGTTTTTATATTCGAGAGCTCCCCAGCCGACGATTGCATAACCGGGGTCGATTCCTAATATTATCAAACCATATCTCTCCATTTTAACGTTTATCACAGTATAACACATTTTTATTGACTACACAATATATTTTTATTTTATTATTTTTATTAAAAGCCAAAATCCGAAAATTTCATCGATTCTGAAACTTCGGATTTTTAAGATTATCATTTTTTATTGAGCAAGAATCCTGAATAGTTCACCGAAAAGCTCATCCCTTTTAATGTTTGTTACCCTTAAATACAAGGGGCGGCTGTCATCAAACGCATACCTGCCGTCATAAGTCGGAATGGGAGTATGATCGACAACCGCATCCATAAACCGGAAATTATCGTTAAGAATCCATGCCGCGGCGCAGACATCCCAAATAACACGGCTCCAGACACGTCCTTTTGCGTAATTTTCGGCTTCTTCGACGGTATGTTTTATAAGATAATCACAAAGAGCGTTTTTCCCTTCAAGCCAATACTTAAGTTCTGCATGAGTTGTATAGAATGATGAAACAACACCCATGCAAGGCAATTGAACAAGCGGACAGCCGCAATTAAAAACAACTCTTGCCGCAGCTATATCCTGAACCATGTTAAATTCTTTCGTATCGCGCCAATGAATCTCATGCCCGCCGAGCCAGACAATTACAATTTTTTCCGTTATTTTCGGATTTTTTATTATTGCCGAAGCGATATTCGTAATTGCGCCGATTGCTATAACATAAAGAGGATTGTCGGAGCTATAGTTCATTGCAAGTGACGCAAGATGTTCGGACGCAGGACTTTCAACGGGCGTTTTTTCATCGGTCAGATAATTATTAGAGCCCTTGTAAACATTTGATTTTTCACTTTCGCGTCCCATAAGGCTCAGCAGATTTAAGATTTCATCATAACTTTTTTCCATCCCGTTTTCGGGCGATGTTGAATTTTCGTTAAAAAACGGCGCGGCATAAATTGCCTTTACATTGCATTTCGTCGATTTAACCATTAAAGCCAGGGCGTATTGATCATCAATTTCGTTATATGCGTCGGTATCAAGCACACAGTCCGTAATTCCGGACGGAACAGTTAAATTTTTAAGTCTTTGAATATCATTCATATTTACTTATCTCCAGTATGATTTTTTATATTAATATATCAAAACCAAAATCTTTTTTCAACCGCGAAATAATTTAAACATCATGAATATTTGCATTAAAATGTATTTTGTGCTATAGTAATGAACATAAAATAAAAGCGAGGTAAACGTATGAGCGAATATATTTTTATGAGCCGGGGAAATGAAAACGACTATACCGAATTTATGAACCTTATAAATCTGACATTCGGGTTTGAGGATGAGTCCGTTCAATTTCTGGGATTGCTCCCTAAATTGTATAAAAAAGAATATAAACCCGTTGAAAACAACGTTGTTTTAAAGGTTAATGATGAAATGCGTTCGGCAATAGGATTATACTACAATGAAATGGACGTCCTCGGACAAAAGCTTATGTGCGGAGGTATAGGAAACGTTGCCGTTCATCCCGAACACAGAGGAAAAGGTTATATGAAGGCGGTTATGGCATATTGCCTTGATGAAATGAAACAAAAAATGTGCGATATTTCTTTTCTCGGCGGACAGAGGCAAAGATATGAATATTTTTCGTATCATCCGGGCGGAATCTGCATAAGATTTGATTTTACAACGACTAATTTAAGACATCTTTTCGGATTGAATCACAATCCCGAATTTACCGCAAGAGAAATAGTTTCACCTGACGACCCCGCCGTCGGTAAAATAGAAATTCTGCACGATATGTCGCCGTGCAAAATGAAACGCGGGGATAAAAATTATTACGACATTATAAAATCATGGAGACACAAGCCGTTTGCGATATACGACAAAGGCGGAGATTTTAAAGGATATTTTATTGTCAGCGAAAATCACAGATGGATTACGGAGTTTAAAACCGTTGAAGATAACGATATAAAATTATCGGCCGAAGCCATGCTGATTGCATGCAATAATGAAAGAATAACCGTTAATTGTCCCGAATATGAAAAACCCGTCTGTGAATTTTTTGAAAAGTGCGGAGAGAACATCTCATATAACAATGTTGATTTATTCTCCGTTTTAAATTATGAAAAAACGATTCGTGCTTTTCTTAATCTGAAAGCTTCTTATGCCCCGCTTGCGGACGGAGAATTTACCGCATTAATTATCGGTGAGAAAATGCCCGAAAAAATAAAGATAAGCGTTAAAAACAATATTGTTTCCGTGGAGGAAACAGACGAAAAAGAAGATATAGTACTAAATCATGACGATGCCATGAAACTGTTTTTCGGACTTTACAGCATTAAACGATTCGATTTGCCGGCAGGCTGTTCGGGATGGTTTCCGCTGCCGCTGTACATCTATCAGCCCGATAACGTTTGAAAATTACATAAAAAAACGGCTGTCGATTATCATCAGACAGCCGCAATTTTTTTATTCGCCTCTCATCTCAAGAAGCTTTTGTTTACCGTTAAATGCGTCAACCGAAAGCTTAATCGAATCAAAAATAGCGCTCTTGATATCGTCCGGCTCAACGCCTAACTCTACGCACCATTTCTTATCGATAAAGGTGTTCATGCACATAATATCGGCAAGTCCGACAGGGTCAATACCGCTCTGGATACCCTTTTCGGCATATTCCTTTCTCATCTTAAGACCAAAGAGCTGGAACATCCATTTTGCAATATGAACAATTTTTCTGTCTTCCTGTCCCATAGCCTGATAGGTGATTTTAAGGAACTCATCCCATGTAAGGTTGTAATAACCAATAGGATAGGTATTTCCACCTTTATTACGCATAGCTGCACCGTAGATACACTCCGCAACCTGACGTACTGTAACCATAGTAGTACCGCCCTTGGGATAAAGCGTAGCCTTGCCCATTTCAGCGGTGCCGAGCTGTTCGATAAGAATAACCCAAACGGGCTTTCTGCCGGGCTGAGTACCGAAAATGTAAGGAAGCTCAAGAACGGCAACGTCCATTTTTCCGTCCTCGGCAAAGCTTAAAGCAACTCTCTCCTGGTCAATACGGCTCTTAATATACGGATGCTTTTCCGTAAGCTTCATCTCAGGACGCGTTTTTGCAAAATAGGAGAAATATGAACCGAGAATGACGGACTTCTTAACTCCTGCGTCCTTTGCTATTGAAAGAAGACGTCTGACGGGATCAATATTATACTTTTTATATGCCTCGTATACGGGAGCCGGGAACTCAACTCTTTCATCAACGCCTGCGGCAAAAATAAAACAATCGAATCCTGACATAAGCTCCTTAATTTCCTCGTCGGTCTTCTCGAGATAATTGGCAAAAATAACCTTCATCTCGGGAGGAATGGGAGCGCCTTCGGGAAGAGGGGGAAGAGCAAGAGTAACAACTTCATTTCCCTCGTCTATAAATTTCTTTGCAGCAGCGGAGCCGAGAAGGCCGGTGCCGCCGATCATAAATACTTTCATAATTCGACCTGCTTTCAATTTACAAATTTTTGATTTTTATACTGCTGTCTAATATTATAAATAAAAAAAAACCGATATCAAGAGATAACGGTTTTTTTTCATAATTAATTAACAATTAAATAATTATTGCAGTAAAATTTAAATTTTACGTCAAATTATTTCTGCCACTGGAAATAATTTTGAAGAAGTTTTCCGATTGTTCTGAAAAGACTTGCAATGTAGTTAAGGAACTTAAACAGGAAGTTTGTGGGCTCATCTTCTGTTATTTCCGACGAATAATCGGGGTGCTCTACAACTTCATAATCAAAATGCGCAAGCGCCGCCGCATGGTCGGAAAGATTACTTCCGTCTGCGTCATAGAAATTCTGGTAAGCAAACGATTTAACGGAAAGCTTGATTCCGCCTCCGTCACGGTAAAGGAATCTCTCTACGGAATCAAACACTCCCCAGTATCCGCTGTGATCGGTTGAAACGGAATTTTCCGCATACTTATAATACTGATCATAGGAATAATCCTTTTCGCCATGATTTTCAATAATGGTGACAGTGGGGTCGTATGCGTTTGCGTACTCAACTGCCCATGCGTCATTAAGGCCGAGGGGTTCGATAAGCTTGCCGATGATATCCGTAGAACTGTTCGAGAAAAGCGAACAGTTAAAATCGCCTGTTATAATAACTGCGCGGTTAGCGGAATGTTTATTTATATAATTCGCAAGCTGTTCAAATTCAGCCTCGCGGGTCGCATTATTTTCCTCTCCGCCGAAAGCGTCCGCATGTAAATCATAATAATCAATATATACGCCGTCTGCAACTTTAATGGTTGTCATCATAAATCCCTTGTAGGTAAGCTCGTCGCCCTCGGGGATAACGCCGTGAGTCTGCTCCCATGCCTGTCTGTCTGTGTTTGAAATAGGCATATTCTTAGTAAATATATTAAGACCGTCTCCGAGAGGGACTCCGCCGGCATGCTCGGTCATATAATTATAATCGGTAAGCTGCTTTCTTAAATAAGTATCATAATTGAAATCTTCCTGCGTGCATACGATATCATAGCCCTTGGCATTAAGGAGTTGACCGATAAGAATCGTATTGTCATACGCGTCGGTATCGTCATCCGTGTATGACGACGGAATGGGCAAACCCTTAACATTATAAGTAAGAGCGTTAAATGTACCCTTTGTTCCGATGGGTGCAATATCCGCTTTTACTGCACCGGCAGGAACAACGGCAAATGTACCGGCTGCGGCAATGCACAGAACAACCGAAAGAAGCTTTTTCAACGTTTTCATTGGAACCTCACCTTTCCGTGAAATATAATATTCAATAATATAATAACATTATCAATACGGATTGTCAACATTAAATAGTTTTTTCAGCAAAAAAAGAAATAAAATATCTATTAAGGATATTGAATCATATTGTCGTTATGACCGCTGAGCGTTTTCGCAAGATGAATCACGTTTTCACTGTCATGATAGAAATAATAATAGTCCGTATCGCTGTGATAAAGCACGGCTTCAATTGAATCTTTTCCGGGATTACATATCGGACCGACGGGAAGAGCCGCACAGGTATACGTACTGTATAATCCCTGAAAGCTTGCATAAGCCGAGGGCGCGTCGGAAGCTATTGAATTTTCATATTCTTTTGTCGAATCGCACTGAAGCTGCATATTTGCTCCGAGTCTGTTTATAAGAACGGAAGCGATATCCTTCATATCATCCGATGTTCCCTCTTTCTGAACGATAGAAGCCAATGTTAAAACGTCGTCGACGCTCAGCGCCTGTTCCGAGGCCAATGTCGCATAAGTATCGCTCCATCTGTTTTCAAAGTTGTCAAGAAACTTTCTTATAACGCTGTCGGCAGATTCCCCTATATAGAACTCATAAGTATCCGGATAAAAATAACCTTCAAACTTATAATACCTGCTTGACGGTCTGTCCATGAGCTTTACAAAATCATAATCATCGGAATAATCGTTTGACTGCATCGTGTTAATCATTTTTTCCTTTGTGCATACCTTTTCATCCTCAAGCTTTTGAAGAATCTGATTCATCGAATATCCCTCGGGGAAGGTAAGCGCAACGGTTTTGGCTGCGGAAGAATTTTTATTTTTAATACTGTCAAGCATATTTTCAAGTCCCATGGACGGAGTAAGACTGTATTCTCCCGTTCTGTAGTTTTTGTCCGTATACCCGAGAAGCTTTGCCGCCAAAATGCAAAAATATTTGTTTTTGATAAGCTTTGCTTTTTTTAATGACGTTATAACGCTTTTTGTATCAACATTTCCGTTTGCGTCTTCGCTTATCGTAACGTCGATTATTTTATCGGCGCTTCTGTTGATTGCAAGAATGTCATTAAGACATGAAATAAGAATAATCGAAAATACAAGAGAAATCGAAACAATTACGGCGCCGGTTTTTAAAATTTTGTTTCTTTTTGCCTGCTTTTGGGCAAGCATTTTTCTCTCCTCTGCAGTAAGCTCGGATTTTGCACGTTTTTCCGAAGGCATTTTGTTTGTGCCATCGGCTGTTTTTGTTCGCGGCAGCCCGGAGCCGGAACGCGCATTTGTATTATTTGAAGGACGGCGCGAAGCCTGTCCGGACGAGCCCTGACGACCTGCGCCGCGTCGCTCGCTGCTGTTATAAGAATAACGGTTATCCAATTTAAGATCACCGAACCTTTCTGATTTATAGTCTGCCGATATAATAAATTCCGTTTTCCGTGCAGACTGCGTTTAACGGTATATCATAATTATCCGATGGAATTTTATTTATAACGCATTCAGAGAAACATATTCCGACGCTGAAACCGCGGAAATTGCATAAAAATCTGTCGTAATAGCCTTTGCCGTAACCGATTCTGTTGCCGTAAAAATCAAAAGCAATCCCGGGAACAATGCACATATCGTTTTTATCGGACGATTTACATTCCGGGGCGGATTCGAGCGGCTCGGGTATTGAATACAGACCGGTTTTTAATTCGGAAAGCGAAGCTATCTTCCTAAACGTCATGTCACCGTCGGAATTTTCACATCTGGGAAGAAAAACATTCTTCCCGCCGCCGAAAGCGACCTGAATCAATTCATCCGTTTCCGCCTCGCCGTTTACGGCAATATAAATAAACAGATTTTTGCACCTTTTGTATTCTTCCGTGTTAATAACATTTCGGACTATACGTTTGCTTTTTTCTTTTTTATCCGTAATATCCGAACGCATTTTCAACATTTCGGCTCTTATATCCGTCTTGTTTTTTACGGACATTGAACTTCTATTCTTATTTCGTCAGAACGCTCGGACGAATAAAAATACTCGATTATTTTAAAAGCAAATTCCATAGCGGCTCCCGCGCCTTTTGCTGTAATAATATTGCCGTCGCAGACGCAGACTTTTTTATCGTTTAACACATTTGCGCCTTCAAGCTCTTTTTCAAATCCGGGAAAACAAACGGCATTTCTGTTTTTCAGCAGACCTTTTTGTCCTATAATGAACGGAGCCGCGCAGATTGCGGCAATTAAAAGAGAGTTATCATTGCAATAGTCAATTGCTTCATTGACAATTTTGTTATTTTTAAGATTAAGCGTACCGGGCATGCCTCCGGGGAGAATAATACCCTCTACCTCGTCGTTAAGCTCTATTTCGTCAATTAACAAATCGCAAAAAACTTTGATATTGTGAGCACCTCGAACCGTTTTTGACCCTACTCCGACGGTAAAAACAGTCTTACCCGCCCTTCTCAGAAAATCTGCGGGAACGAGAGCCTCTGTCTCTTCAAAACCATCCGCTAAAAATTCATAAACCATAAAAACACCTTGACTGCAAATTTAATTAATATAAATTTTATCATATTGTTTCAAAAAAAACAAGCTTAATTTGATATTCAACCGATAATAAAATCAATTCTTTAAATATTGACTGAACATGTTGCCGTGTGATATAATAATTTGAAATTTATTCGACGGAGATTTATATATGGAAGAATACAAATACAGAGGTTCGATTGCAAAGGTTATAGGCATGTCGGACACAGGCGAAAAAATACCCGCGGCATCCGGCAGGATATCGACGCAGCCGGGAAATGCGGGTGAAATTCTTGCAAAATCGGATGATAAAGAGAAGAATGCAAAGCTGATTTCAAAAGTAACGAAATCGGGACATAATTCAACAATCGAGCACACGGTTTTCAACCTTGCTTTTCAGAATGTTTCGGTATTCGCCGAGCAATTTATTATCGAGTTCAGACTTGCCTCCTTTACGGTTAAGTCAAGGCGTTATGTGGATTTCGGCTCGGACGGATGCTATATACCGTTTATTCCCGAAAAATATGAAGATTATTTTAAGAAACAAATGGACTCGTTTTACGACGATTATAACTATTTTGTCGAAAATGGCATTCCGAAAGAGGACGCAAGATTTGTCTTGCCTTACTGTTTAAAAAGCAATTTTTTCTGCACTATTAACGCAAGAGAGCTTCTTCACATGATTCAGGCGATGCTTTTCGGAAGGGGAAGCGCATTTGTTGAACTTAAAAATCTCGGAGAACAGATTTTTGAACAAATAGAGAAGCTGACCCCCGGAATATGCACGGACTTTTTTGCAAGACGACCTGAATTAAGCGATAAAATAAACATAGGTTACCGATTTGACGATTTTAAGAAAAATGACGGCGTAAATAAAAACGTACAGCTGCTTTCACATACTCTCGACGCGCAGAAAACCATTGCACGCACCGCGCTTATCGAGTCAAGGCAGTACACAGCCGATACAATTGAAAATATTGTTTCCGATGAATCAAACGTTAAAAAGATAATCGATATCGTTATGGATTCATCCCGTCCCCGTCCGCTCGAAATTGCGAATTATACATTTAGAATCAACGGAGTTTCACTATCCGCAATAACGCATTTCACACGTCACAGAATGCAAAGTCTTTCCGCTCCTTCGCTTACTCTCACAGACAGAACGAAATACATTATTCCCGACACGGTTAAAGCAAATCCCGATTTTTTAAAACGTTATACGAACGCTTTTTTGAGAATCAACGATTTATATACCCGTTTAAAAAATAACGGGCTGGATGAAGAACTTCTTGCTTATTGTCAGCTGAGCGGAAACACGCTTGACATCGTTTCAACCATGAACGCCCGAGAACTTAAGCTTTTCTTTTCCCTCAGAACATGTAACAGAGCCCAATGGGAAATAAGAAAGCTTGCGCACGACATGCTTATGGAGCTTCGCAGAACCGACCCGTATCTGTTTGAAAAATACGGTCCGAGCTGTTTTATGTCTTCATGTCCCGAAGGTGCGTTTTCATGCGGAAAATCAGCTGAAGTAAAAAAATATTACGGTAAAAAAAATGAGTAATTACGGTTACTTTGCACAGCTGTACGATTCGCTTACTGAAAACGTGGAATACGAAAGGCGTGCAGAATATATATTCTCTTTACTGAAACAAAACGGAGTCGATTCCGGTATTATGCTTGATCTTGCGTGCGGAACTGGGACATTGTCAAAATATTTTTCCGATTACGGATTCGACATGATTCTTGCCGACAACTCCCCCGACATGCTTGCAAAGGCGAAACAAAAAAATCCGGGTGCGCTGATTCTTTGCCAGAATATGACCGAGCTTGATCTTTTCGGTACGATTGACTGCGCCGTATGCACTCTTGATTCAATTAATCGTCTTACGAAAATCGCGGACGTAAGAAAAACCTTCGACAGAGTTTCGCTTTTTATGAATCCTAAGGGTATTTTTGTTTTCGACGTTAACACCTTATATAAGCACCGCAGTATTCTCGCAGACAATACTTTTGTATACGAAACCGATTCATCATACTGCGTATGGCAAAATTCGCTTAACAAAAAAACCGACGAGGTTAGCATTAAGCTTGATATGTTCTCAAAACACGGCAATCTGTATTCAAGACATACAGAGACGTTTTTTGAACGGGCATATAAAACGGATGACATAAAAACATGGCTTGAATACAGCGGATTCAGAGTGATAAGCATATTAAGCGAAATGACATACGAGCCTGTAAAGGATAACGACCAGCGCGTTTATTTCGTCGCTGAAAAAATATAAAACACGGGAGATAATAAATTATGGGTAAACTTGTGCGCTGTATTTCCGAGGACGGAACGTTGATGATTATGGCGGCAGATACATCGGATATTGTTTTTGAAGCGCAGAAAATTCATTCGACATCGAAAGTATGCACAGCCGCCATGGGCAGACTTTTAACGGCTGCAATTATGATGGGCAGTATGCTCAAGGGAGATACGGACTCAATTACATTAAGAATAAACGGAAACGGTCCGTGCGGTTCGGTTATTGCCGTCTGCGACAGTCACGGCAGAGCCAAATCCTACATATCCGACGGAAATATTGAGCTGCCGTTAAACAAAAAAGGAAAGCTTGACGTCGGCGGAGCAGTCGGAACGGACGGCTCGCTTACGGTTATAAAGGATCTCGGATTATCGGAGCCGTATGTGGGACAGATACCGATAGTTTCCGGAGAAATCGCGGAGGATATTACAGCTTATTATGCGTCGAGCGAACAGACTCCTACAGTATGCGCGCTCGGAGTTCTCGTAAATCAGGATAAAACCGTCGCCTATGCGGGCGGATTCATGATTCAGCTTCTGCCTTCGGCTGCCGAGGATACAATAGAAAAGGTTGAGGAATGCATTAAAAATATAAAAAACGTTACCGACATGATGAAGGACGGACTTACCCCCGAACAGATATGCCGTACCGTACTGCCCAAATTTAAAATTGAACTTCTTGACGAGCAGGAACCCGTCTACGAATGCGGATGTTCAAGAGAAAAGGTCATACGCGCAATAATGTCTGCAGGTAAAGATGAATTACTTGACATGGCTAAGGATAAAGAAACGAAAGTTAAATGTCATTTCTGTAACAAGGAATACACCTTTACATCCGATGAAATAAAAAAACTTGCGGAAAGTTAAACGCTTTACAATTAAACAAGCAATAAACCGGGACTGAGCATTAGTCCCGGTTTTACGCGTCTTATCTGTGATAAAGCTTTTTTGTCTGATATTTCGGTTCGCACGTCATATTGACGCCGAGTTTGTTAAATATATTTTCATCTACATGTGAAAGAATTACCGTGGAATGTCCCTCGGTATTTTTAAGCTTTGAGAGCTGATCCATTGCCTTCTGCGCGTCAGGATCGGTAACCGCGCATATGGAAAGCGCGATTAAGATTTCGTCTGTATGCAATCTCGGATTTCTGTTGCCCATATGTCCGAGTTTTAATCTCTGTATAGGTTCAATTACCTGGGGAGAAATGAGGAGTTTGTTGTTGTCAATATCCGCGAGAGCCTTCAACGCGTTCAAAAGACATGCGGCGGAAGAACCGAGCAGGGACGATGTCTTGCCCGTAACTATTCTGCCGTCGTTGAGTTCGAGCGCAACCGCCGGCGCACCTGTCTGTTCGCTTTTGTCGGAAGCGGATTTGACAACCGCCCTGTCCTCGGACGAAATGCCGAGCTGAGTCATAAGCGTTTCGATTTTTGAAACCTCAGACGGCGAGGCAAGCCCCTGAGTAACGGCACACATGGATTTATAATAACGTCTGATTATCTCCTGTTCGCTTGCCCTGCATACGGCGTCGTCATCACAAATTCCAAACCCTGCCATATTAACTCCCATATCCGTCGGACTTTTATAGGGACAGGAATCGGATATTTTTTCAAAAATAGCTTTTAATACCGGAAAAATCTCAATATCTCTGTTATAATTCACGGTCGTCTTACCGTACGCCTCGAGATGATACGGGTCAATCATATTAACATCCGAAAGATCGGCCGTAGCCGCCTCATATGCAGCATTTACGGGGTGTTTCAACGGAATATTCCATATGGGAAAAGTCTCGTATTTTGCATAGCCTGCACGGACGCCGCGTTTATTTTCATGATAAAGCTGTGAAAGGCACGTTGCCATTTTTCCGCTGCCCGGACCGGGCGCTGTAACAACTATAAGTCTGCGTGAAGTTTCGATATAATCATTCTTTCCGAAACCATCGTCGCTTACGATAAGGGGAATATTATTCGGGTAATCCTCTATTATATAATGTCTGTAAACTTTAACACCGAGCGTATTAAGTCTTTTTTCAAATGCAGCGGCCGCTTTTTGTCCTGTATAGTGAGTAATTACAACGCTTCCGACATACAATCCGCTTTCTCGGAATGCGTCTATAAGCCTTAAAACCTCAAGATCGTATGTAATTCCGAGATCTCCTCTGCGCTTGTTTTTTTCAATTGCGTCGGCGCTTATAACTATAATAATCTCCGCCTGCTCCTTAAGCTTGTTCAGCATCCTGATTTTACTGTCGGGACAAAATCCGGGAAGGACGCGTGACGCATGATAGTCGTCAAAAAGCTTGCCTCCGAACTCAAGATATAACTTGTCTCCGAATTGATCGATTCTTTTAAGAATGTTCTCGGACTGCAAAGAAAGATATTTGTCGTTATCAAAGCCGATGTTATTCATTTGTATACCCCTTGTCGTCAAAATACAACATAGACTATATCATAAATATCATTCTCTTTCAACATTTTTTTCAAATCGGCTTAAAATAATTTATCACTATTGATTTAATAAAAAAAATATGGTACATTATTGATAGAATATATTAGGGTGATGCATTATGAAAAATAGACTTCTTTCTTTTTTATTTACCGTTTTGTTGATTGTATCCGCCTGCATAACGGCTTCGGCTCAAACTCCCCCTGCGTTTAACAAAGTTAACGTTACCGTCCGCGTCGGCGCTGACGGCAATTTAAACGTTACGGAGGAGTGGGACGTTACTTTTTTCGGCTCGGACACTCAAAAGGTATTTACGCGTTCGATCGATCTGCCTGAAAGCAAGGATTTAAAATCCGTTGAAAAATACGATTCTTTAAACGGTATCAGTGTAATTTCCGACTCTAAATTTTATTATGACCCGAACGAATCTTCAACTATGAAGGCGGACGGAATGACAAGCTATTCGGGAACCGATGGCAGCGGTTCGTCTTTATCCGTTACAAGAACAAACAAAAACTGCAATATTGTGTTTACAAAAACGACAGATGAAAACAATCAGAATTTTATTATTTCATACGTAATTGCCGGAGCTGTAAAAAAGGATTCGGGTAAGGCAAGAATTTGTTACAGACTTTTCGGTTCAAACACAGGCACCGTAAATAATGTAACCGTATCCGTAGTCGGAGACTGCATAAAAAAACAGGATGTAGGAATATTAACCTTAAGTGATTTGAGCCCGGAGGTAAATGATTCCGAGGTTAAATTTACTTCTCCCATGTATACAAGCACCATGACAATTGACATGACGGTAAATTCCGATTCGTTCGATAAGGGCGCACTGTCTTCGTATTCCAAATCCGCAGACTTTTTTTCAGCGTTTGCAAAAAAAGCAAAAATCGCCGTTCCCGTTATTGCCGTCGCCGCGGCAATGATAGTGTTATCTGTATTCAGACTTTCATCGGCGAAGAGAGTAAAAAAGGAAATTGAGAACTCCCCCGAATCGTATGAACCGGAGGCAAACCTTCCGGACGGTATTACTCTTCCTCAAGCGGCAAAGCTTCTTACGGATATCTCGCCATCTTCTGAAAAAAAACTTACTCAAAGAGCATCGGGAATTTTTGTCCTTGCCGTCATTCAGCTTATAAAAGACGGGGTTTTGTTTAACAAGGACGGTGAAATTGTATTAAATATTTCTAAAATGAAAAATCTCACCGAACACGAAAAAATGATTGCCGAAATGTTTTTGCAATATTCGGAAAACAAAAACGAGAATCTTGTTCTTACAAAGAAATCGCTTGATTCTATTGTAAGAAATATCGATATCTATCCCGATTATTTTTATAACTTCACAGCCAATTTTTTGGATTTAATCCCCTCGGCAGACATAAAATTCTTCAGGAAACAGGAAAATAAAAAGATATATGCTTCCTGTGTAATGATAAGAAATGAAGCGGGAAGTTTAACTAATATTTGGTCTGTTATTTCCATGGTCATAAATGACCCGGAATCGGACGTCAGACAAATACTTTCCGTAGGACTTAATCCTCAGACGCCTGAATCGCTTGCATGTCCGCCGCAGATAACAAATGAAACGGACTTGTTTATTTCGGCGATTTGCTCGGCGACAGCCAAAATCGACAGACTGTTCAGAAAATAAGAAATAAAAAAACGGAGCGGATTTTCATAGTTTTCCGCTCCGTTTTTAAATCGATATATTTTATCTTTTGTGTCTTAATCTGTTAAGAATTGATTTAGGACTCTTTTTCCCGAGAGCTATCATCGAATATCCGTCGCACGGGCCTATCTGCCCTGCCGACATTTTAAGAAGTTTTTCCACAACGTTTATAAACATATCGATTTGCTCATACATAAGCTCCTCGTCGAATTTATCCATCTCGTCATTTTCGCTGACAACGCAAAGACAATCGGGAGCGGTAACAAGTGCAATATCCGGAATGCCGCAGTTAAACAACGGCTGCCCCTCTCCGAAATGAAGAAAGTTATGACCTCTCATTGTAATAACTCTGTATCTGTCCCTTTCCTTAACGCAGTCAAGATACAGACTGTCAAGCGTATCGTTGCCCGTATATGAAAGCTCCGTTTCGATATCGCCGGTCTGTTTATATTCGCCGTTGACATCTTTAAACATTTTACAGCCGAGATGTTCAACCGAAACTCCCGCGACTGCTTTTATATGACCGCCGATGCCGTCCCATAAATCACGGTGCATTGCAAGCCACTTGGACGTAGCCTGCACTCCGCCTCCCGCGATTGTTTTAAACGACGGAAGTCTGAAATGTCCCGAAACAAAAACAAATATCAGGCTCCGCTCAAGCTCTTTTCCCTTAAAATAATCAATCATTTTCAAAAGCGCGATAGGTCCGTTTTCTTCGATGCAGTTTGTTCCGTCCGTATGAGTATTTATGATAATTGCTTCTTTTTTATTTTTACCCTCAAGAATCGTATAAAACGTTTCGGTAACCGCGCTTCTTTCCTTTTCCGCAACAAGCTTTATACATGCGGTTTTATGCTCCCTGGCGGCTTCAAGAACCTTTTCGCCGTCGGATTCGTTTACCCATATCGCAGGTATGCCCTGATACGGCAGAATAAACGGAAGATACTGACCGTCGATTCGCTCGTCGGACATTCCTTTCCAAATACAGACGACAGCCTTTGCTCCGCACGCTTTTGCCGCTCTCAAAAACGGGAAATTAACAAACGATGTAGCAACCGGACCGTCATATTTTTCGGGGATGGCAACATCCTCGGGAAGTGATGAGCGTTTATCAAACGCTATTTCGCTCGGAAGAAAATTAAGCTCGTCAACGCCTACAACGGCAATCTTGCCTTTTGCGTTCAGATATCCGAGTCTTTTATCATCCACGTGCACGAGTTCGGCAGTTACACCGTCCTCGTCAGTTCTGCCCGAATAAGGAAAAACGGATGAAATATGAATTTCCTCACCCTCGATTTTAAACGAGGAATCCTTTTCCTCCCAACGCATAAAACGGAACGGGTCTGAATACACGTCAAGACCGCGTTTCAAAAGTTCCTTCTTAAGATAACGAATAAAATTTCGATGTCCCATGTTACCCGTAAGTCTTGGTCCGAACGAGTTCATCAGCTTAATATCTTTTAAAATCTGCTCAGGACCGGTTACCTTATCGGCATACTTAATCATAAGTAAAACAACCGCCTTTTGAATAATTATTATTTAATAATATTTTAACACGATAATCGTCAGATGTCAAATATCTATACGTCTACAAAGCCATATATTTTGTTAATTATTTAACGTTTTTTAAATCTGCGCGTATAAAATATTATTATAGACAAATTTGATATAATAATGTATAATGTAAAACAATAAATATGTTACGCGTAAATTATGAACGGAGGATAAACTATGTCTCACATCAAAACCGTATTTTATAATAATGTTAATCCCGAAAAACCGCTTGATGAATACCCTCGTCCCCAGTTTTCAAGAAAAAACTGGCTTAATCTCAACGGTTATTTCGATTATAAAATAACAAGCGCCGATGTTGCATTTCCCGAAAATTACGACGGAAGAATCGTTGTTCCGTTTGCAATTGAATCCGCATTGTCCGGCGTTGAAAAAACCTTTCTGCCCTCCGAAAGGCTTTGGTACAGAAAGAACGTAAAATTACCTTCCGAATTTAAAAATAAAAGAGCAATCCTCCACTTCGGCGCGGTTGACTGGGAAACCAAGGTATTCGTTAACAAAAAACTTGTCGGTTCTCATATCGGCGGATATTGCTCATTCTCCTTTGATATAACAGACTATATCGATTCGGATGAATTTGAACTTATTGTTTTTGTTTTCGACCCCAGCGACTCAGGCTGGCAGCAGCGCGGAAAACAGGCTGTAAAATCTCACGGATTCTGGTACACCGCAACATCCGGAATATGGCAGACCGTATGGATGGAGGCAGTCGATGAAAAACATATAGAATCCGTAAAGCTTACGCCCGATACGGATAATTCAAAAATTAAAATTGAAACCTTGCTTTCCGGGAGCTTCGACTGTAAGATAAAAGCAACCGTTTTTTATTCGGACAAAGAAATTGTTTCAAAAGAAATCGAATTGATCGATGAAATAGAAATTCCGGATTTTAAATATTGGTCGCCGGAAGAACCGAATCTGTACGATATTAAATTTGAGCTTAAATGCGGACGTAAAATAACGGATACGGTAACAAGCTATTTCGGTATGCGCAAATTCTCAATAAAAAAAGACAATAACAACATACCCAGGTTATTCCTCAATAATAAGCCGTATTTTCAGAACGGTCTTCTTGACCAGGGATACTGGGCAGACGGCGGACTTACAGCCCCTACCGACGAGGCTATGGTCTATGACATAAAAAAAATGAAGGAACTCGGTTTTAATATGCTCAGAAAACATATTAAAATCGAACCTGCCCGCTGGTACTATCACTGTGATAAGATAGGAATGCTTGTCTGGCAGGATATGGTCAGCGGAGGCAAAGAATTAAACGTCTTTCATGCAGGCGTTCTCCCGAATATATACGGCTTCGTCAATCCGATAGTAAATATTCCGTTCAAGGATAATAAATATAAAATCTTCAACCGCGGCGAGCAGCTTTGGAGAGATAATTTCAAATCGGAGCTTTTTGAAATGCTCAATATGCTTTACAATGTTCCTTCAATTTGCTGTTGGGTTCCTTTTAACGAAGGATGGGGTCAATTTGACGCAAAAGAGATAGGCGATGAAATCAAGGCATTCGATCCTACGCGCTTCGTTGACCACGCCAGCGGATGGTACGACCAGAGAGGCGGAGATTTCAGAAGCATTCATAAATACATTGTTCCCGTTACGGCTCCGAAAAAGGAGGAAAGGCCCTTTGTTTTAAGCGAATTCGGCGGATATTCCGAGATAATTGACGGTCATGTATGGAATAAACAAAAAAGCTTCGGCTATATGATGTACAAATCAAAAGAAACTCTTACAAAAGCGTATAAAAATCTCTTTGAAAAACAGATAATACCTCTTATACCCAAGGGCCTGAGCGCTGTTGTATACACTCAGGTAAGCGACGTTGAATTTGAGGTTAACGGACTGCTAACTTATGATCGCGCTATAGTAAAAATAGATGAGGAAACCGTTAAGAATATCAATAAGAGGTTGTGCTATTAATGGCTAATCCGTCAAAAAACAAATTGAGGATTCTTCATCTGCTCGACATTTTAAAAACACGCACGGATGAAGAGCATATACTTTCGTCCGGAGAATTAATCTCCCTGCTCGCAGAGCGCGGTTTTCAAGCGGACAGAAAATCTATATACGACGATATAGCATGTCTTACGGTATTCGGATATGACATTATACTCACACACTCTCCAAAAAAAGGATATTTTCTCGGTCAGCGCGAATTTGAAATTGCAGAGGTTCGACTGCTCTCGGATGCGGTACAGGCGGCAAATTTCATTTCCGAATCAAAATCGAAGGCTCTTATCGACAAAATCGAGACAAGCATCAGCGCATATCAGGCGGCGCACCTGAGGGAACAGGTTTATATCGATTCTAAAACAAAAACAAAAAACGAAGAAATATACTACAATATAGACAAGATCAACGAGGCAATCAAATCGTCAAAGAAAATCAGATTTATATACCGTAAACGCAAAATGGCTGACAGATACACTACCGTTCATGACGAAAAGGAATTTATATTTAATCCTTACGCAATGATTTGGTCCAACGATCATTACTATCTGATAGGCAACTATCCGAAATACAACGATTTAATGCATACTCGTATCGACAGAATGAAAAAAGTCGAAATTCTTGACGAACCGGCGGTAAAATATTCCGAGATCTGCGGATATAAAAACGGTTTTGACGCGGCGGATTATTCCAAAAAACATTTTAATATGTTTTCAGGCGAAGTCGGACAGCTTGAGCTTGTATGCGACAAGGATTTAATCGACTCGATGATCGATAAATTCGGAGACGGTATAGCGATAAAATCATTAAACGAGAACTCGTTTTCTTTTAGAACGCAAGCCGCAATAAACGACGGGCTTGTTTCGTGGATAATGCAGTATTCGGACAGAATTTATGTAAAATCACCCGAATCGCTTAAAAACATGATTATAAAAAAATGCGGCGATATACTTGCTTCATATTATAAGGGCGAATCTGAAAACATTTAAAACATGTACGATTCATGTTGAACAATGTAAAAAAATATGATACAATTCAAAACTGACAAAGAAAAAAGGAGAAAAATATTCAGATGACAATTATTAAGTGCTCGAATGCAGACGAAATAGCGCAGAAGGTTTCCGATATGATTATCGAAAAAATAAAGGAAAAACCGGACGCAGTTCTCGGACTTGCCACAGGAGCTTCGCCCTTAAAAACCTACCAAAAGCTTATTGACGCATATAAGGAGGGAAAAGTTTCGTTTAAGAACGTCAAAACGTTTAATCTTGACGAATATTATCATCTTCCCAGGTCAAATAAAAACAGCTACTACACATTTATGCATGAAAATCTTTTCAGCAGCATAGACATAAAGGAAGAAAATACGCATGTCCCCGACGGCAATCCGTCCGACCCGGATTCATACTGCATAGAGTACGATAAATCAATTGACGACGCGGGAGGAATAGATATACAGCTACTCGGAATCGGAAGAAACGGGCATATCGGATTTAACGAACCGTCCGACCGTTTCACAAGCGGAACATACAAGGTATCACTCACTCCCTCGACGATAGAAGCAAACCGTATTTATTTTGACAATGAGGACGAAATGCCCAAGCAGGCGATAACGATGGGCGTGGAAAGTATTTTAAAGGCAAAAACCGTTGTTCTGATTGCAACGGGAAAATTAAAAGCAAAAGCCGTGCACGACATGGTAAAAGGCGAGGTTTCGCCCTCATGCCCCGCGTCCGTGTTACAAAGGCATACGGATGCCTACATATTTGTTGACGAGGACGCTGCCGAACTTCTTTAAGAATAAAAAAACGGGGGTTGTTGTTTATGAATAAATACTCTGTTTCACTTGAAAAAATCATAAAAGACAATAAATTTGAAACGCTGTATACTCCTAAATCACCTGCGGACATTTATATTGTATCAAAGGATATAAACCGCCCCGGGCTGATACTTGCGGGCTATGAGGATTATTTTGAGCCGGAGCGAATACAGATTTTCGGTCTGTCGGAAATAAGTTATCTTAGGGGACTTCCCGTTCTTGAACGTCAGCTTGTGCTCGAACGTTTTTTTGCAAAACGTCCCGTAGCCGTGCTCATATCAAGAAATCTTGAGCCTGTGGAAGATTTTATGAGACTTGCTCAAAAATACGAAGTTCCGGTTCTTCGCTCTCCCGATTCGACATCGACCGGTATGGCTATACTTATTGCATATCTCGGACTTGAGCTTGCGGAAAGAATTACACGTCACGGCGTTTTAGTCGAGGTTTCGGGCGAGGGTGTACTCATAGTCGGCGACAGCGGAGTCGGAAAAAGCGAAACGGCTATAGAGCTCATCAAACGCGGACACCGTCTTATAGCCGACGACGCGGTTGAAATTAGAAAAGCGTCGTCAAAAACGCTTGTCGGTCAAGCACCCGATAATATAAGGCATTACATAGAAGTCAGAGGCGTAGGAATTATAAACGCACGTCAGATTTTCGGAATGGGTGCGGTCAAACTTACTGAGAAAATCGATATGGTAATACAGCTTGAGCCTTGGGATTCCGAAAAGATATATGACAGACTCGGAATAGAGGAGGATTATATAACAATCCTCGATATAAAAGTTCCCGCGACTGTCATCCCGGTAAAACCCGGTCGAAATCTTGCCGTAATCATAGAAACGGCGGCTATGAACAATCGTCAGAAAAAAATGGGATATAATGCCGCAAAGGAACTTATGAAAAGTCTCGGAATGGATGATTTTGAACCTACGGTTTCGGAAATAGAAACGTGGAGCAGTAATTAAATAAATTAAAGTTATATATCGGAGGAATAATAAAAATGTACAGAGTCGGAGTTGATCTCGGAGGAACAAATATCGTTTCCGCCGTTATTGATGAAAATTACAATATAATATCAAAAAGCCGCGTTAAAACAAACGCGCCCCGTCCCGCGGAAGATATTTTCGACGATATCGCAAAAACGATAAAAGACGCGATCTCGGCGGCAAATCTTACAATCAACGACATTCATTCAATCGGCATAGGAACACCCGGTTCGGTTAATAAGTCAACGGGAGTAATTGAATTTTCCAATAACCTGAAATTCGACAAAGTTCCCGCCATAGGAATGCTTAAAGAAAAAACAGGCTGCGATAAAATTTATTTTGATAATGACGCAAACTGCGCCGCTCTCGGCGAAGCAGTTGCGGGAGTCGGCAGGGGCGTTAAGAATTTTATTGCGATCACGCTCGGAACAGGAGTCGGAAGCGGTATTGTCGTAAACGGTAAACTTGTCGTCGGATTAAACTACGCGGCAGGCGAAATGGGCCATCATGTTATCGTATACAACGGAAAACCGTGCAACTGCGGACGTAACGGATGCTGGGAGGCTTATGCTTCGGCTACCGCGCTTATAGCGCAGACAAAAAGCGCAATGCTCGAACATCCGTATTCAAAAATGTGGGATATGGCAAACGGCAGTCTCGGCAACGTAAGCGGCAAGACGGCGTTTGATGCAATGAGAGCCGGAGACGAAACGGCGACAAAAGTAATTGAAAATTACATCGGCTACCTTGCCTGCGGCATTACAAATATCGTTAATACATTCCAGCCCGATATTCTCTGTGTGGGCGGAGGAATCGGCAATGAAGGTGAAAATCTCCTTGCTCCCGTAAGAAAGATTCTTGAAAATCAGAGATATTCCATTCATGCCGAAAAGCAGACAAAGCTTTGCAGCGCAATACTCGGAAACGACGCGGGAATAATCGGCGCGGCGCTTCTTGACGAATAATCGAAAAGAGTGATCCTATGGATTTAAATAAAAAAATAAGCTCATATCTTAATGATTATAAGTGCAATATTGTATTTAACGCACCGATGAAAGAGCATACGTCATTTAAAACAGGCGGGAATGCCGATATTTTGATAAATCCAAAGGATGACGAAACAGTAAAAGCCGTTCTGACTTTTTCAAAAGAAAACGATATACCTCTGACAGTTGTCGGCAATTCGAGTAATTTGCTCATTTCAGACGACGGCGTCAGAGGAATTGTATTAAAAACAGCGGGCGGTTTAACCGATATTTCGCTGTCGGATAATATTGTTACCGCCGGCGCGGGCGTTTCGCTTGCAAAACTGTGTACATTTGCGCTTGATAATTCATTGAGCGGACTTGAATTTGCTTACGGAATACCCGGTACGGTCGGCGGAGCCGTATATATGAACGCCGGAGCGTACGGCGGAGAGATAAAAGATGTTTTAAAATCCGTCACACATATTACTCCTCAGCTTATAACAGAACAAAAACCGGCGAACATGCTTTCACTCTCCTACCGTCATTCATTTTATTCCGACAATGCCGGATATTTTATTTTAAACGCCATGTTTGAATTAAAAAAAGACGATCCGAAGCTTATTAAAGAGAGAATGTTTGATTTTCTTGCGAGAAGGAAATTAAAACAGCCTCTTGAATATCCGAGCGCAGGCAGTACGTTCAAACGACCTGAAGGATATTTTGCAGGCAAGCTGATTGAGGACTGCGGATTAAAAGGTTGCAGAATCGGCGGAGCGGCAGTCAGTGAAAAACACGCGGGATTTGTTATAAACTATGACAATGCGTCAACCTGCGATATATTAAGGCTTATTGATCATATTCAAAAAACCGTAAAGGAAAAAACGGGAGTAACACTCGAAACGGAGATTAAAATTCTCCGATGATATTAGTAATCATGATAAAATTCAGATGTTACAAGGTCCGCAGAAAGGAATTACAGCATGTCGTTTTCATCTGATGTAAAAAAAGAAATAGCTTCCGTCGAATCGGACGATTGCTGTAAGAGAGCAATGGCTTACGGAATGCTTCTGTTTTCAAAATGCTTTTCCAAGGATGAAATGTACATTCAAACCGAGCACAAATTTGTTGCTGACGCATATAACGACTGTGTAAAATTTATTATAGGCAAGCAGGCTGAAATAACACTCTCTCCCTCCTTTAAATATACTGTCAGCGTTCCGACATATGAGGACAGAATGGATATTTTGCACGAGTTCGGATACAGAGGCAATGAAATATCATTTTCAATCAATGAAAACAATATTGAAAATGAATGCTGTTTCGGTGCATTTATACGCGGTATTTTTCTGTCATGCGGAATCGTAACCGATCCGAGCAAGGAATATCACCTTGAATTTGACGTTTCACTTCGCAGTAAATGCACTCAACTTAAACAGGCTTTTAAGAATTTCCCCGTTACGCCGAAAATAACGCAAAGAAACGGCGGATATATATTATATTTTAAGGACAGCGAGCAAATTGCCGATATTCTTGCTCTTTGCGGAGCTTCAACGTCAATGATGGCGCTTATCGGCGAAAAAATTTTAAAAGATGTGCGAAACAGGGTCAACCGCAAGGTTAATTGTGAAAATGCAAATCTGCAAAAGGTTTGCAATGCTGCGTCAAATCAAATATCGGCTATCAGAAAAATATATAAACTTAAAGGAAAAGAATTTCTTCCCGAGCATTTGAGGCAAATAGCCGACCTGAGAATTGAGAATCCCGAAATGACATTAGGCGAACTGGGCAAAAGTCTGCCCGAACCGCTAACGCGTTCGGGAGTAAATCACAGACTGAAAAAAATAGAACAAATCGCTGGCGAATTGTAACATGGCAGCCGCACGGAAACGTGAGGCTGTTTTATAATTTTATTTTACGTTGATTCAAACGCATAAATATGTTATCATAATAACTAATCATATGTCATTCGGCTCTGAAGGGAGAACAAAATGAAAGACGGATTTATAAAAACAGCTGCTGCCGTTATAAACACGGAGATTGCGGACGTAATTCAAAATGAAGAACAGATAAAAATCGTAATTGATGAGGCAGATAAAGAAAAAATCAATCTGCTTGTCCTGCCCGAACTGTGCATAACGGGATATACGTGTTCGGATTTATTCTTTTCTGACAGGCTGAAAAAGTCGTCGCTTGAAAGTCTTATAAGACTGAAAAAATATACAAAGGGCAAATACCCTGTCACGATTGTCGGATTGCCGATTATTCATACGGGAAAACTGTATAATGCCGCCGCCGTACTGCATGACGGAAAAATTCTCGGACTTGTCCCTAAATTAAATATACCGAACTACGGCGAATTTTACGAAAAAAGACATTTTATGTCCGGCATTTCGTTAAATGCCGATTCGACAATCAGAATAGACGGCGAAGATATTCCGTTTACGTCTAAACAGATTTTTTCATGCGAAGAAATGGCTGAATTTACATTCGGAATAGAAATATGCGAGGATTTGTGGGCGGTATCTCCCCCGTCGGAAAGTCTTGCGCTGTCGGGAGCGTCGATAATTGCCAATCTTTCGGCTTCGGATGAGACAATCGGCAAGGACGACTACCGAAGGACGCTTGTTTCGTCAACGAGCGCGCGTCTTCTCTCCGGATATATCTACGCCTCCGCTGGTACGGATGAATCAACGCAGGATATGGTGTATTCCGGACACTGTATTATTGCGGAAAACGGTATTATACTAAATGAAAATAAGCCGTTTGAAAATAAAAAAATAACCGTTTCGGAAATTGACGTATCAAGACTTGCTTCAGAACGTGAGAAAAATACGTCGTTCACTCCGTGTAACGAGAAAATTACAAGGGTTTATTTCCGTCAGAAAATGAAAGAAACTTCCCTTACCCGTTTTTATGCAAGAAACCCGTTCGTTCCCGATTCAAAATCAGATCTTAATAAACGTGCGGGCGCGATTCTCGACATTCAATCATACGGTCTTAGAAAGAGAATAAAACATACTGACGCTTCATGCGTCGTATTGGGCATTTCCGGAGGGCTTGATTCAACGCTTGCGCTCATAGTTTCAGTAAAAGCCATGGATTTATTAAATCGTCCTCATTCGGATATCATAGCCGTTACAATGCCCTGCTTCGGCACTACAAAAAGGACAAAAAACAATGCCGTAAAGTTGTGCGAGGAATACGGCGTAACGCTTAAAGAGATTGATATTACTAAAGCCGTAAAACAGCATTTTACGGATATCGGACAGGACGAAAACAACTTTGACGTTACGTTTGAAAATTCACAGGCACGCGAACGAACGCAGGTCATCATGGACATAGCGAATAAAAACGGCGGATTCGTAATCGGAACGGGCGATTTATCGGAGCTTGCACTCGGCTGGGCAACATACAACGGCGACCATATGTCGATGTATGCCGTAAATTCCTCTGTTCCGAAAACGCTTGTAAGATATATAGTACGTTATGAAGCGTCAAAAAGCAGTAAGGCACTTGCCGATATTCTGTATGATATACTCGACACGCCCGTTTCGCCTGAACTGCTGCCTGTTGACGGGGACGGCAATATGACTCAAAAAACGGAAGATCTTGTAGGACCTTATGAACTTCACGACTTTTTCCTTTATCATACGCTCAGATTCGGTTCTGCGCCGTCTAAGATTTTCAGACTTGCGCGATACGTTTATTCGGACGCTTATGACGATAAAACGATTCTTTACTGGCTGAGAACTTTTACAAGACGGTTTTTCAATCAGCAGTTCAAACGCTCGTGCATGCCCGACGGAGTAAAAGTCGGTTCCGTTACTCTCTCTCCGCGGGGAGACTGGAGAATGCCGTCCGACGCGTCTTCAAGAATATGGCTTGACGAAATCAGCAAACTCGAAAAAGAATATTTATCCTAAAATTCAATGTAAAAGAATCAAAAAAACAGGGTGAATTGATATGTATGATACCGTTGATTATGAAATTTTTCCGCAGATTATAGTTGATTATCTTCATTATATGACCGGTATTAAAAACAAATCGTCAAAAACAGTATACGAATATGCGATTAATTTAAAACTATTCTGTCGTTATATGTCTGTTTACAAAAAGCTTCAGCCGGAGCCTATATCGGATTCGACATATATTAAGAATCTGACAATTGATTTCTTCAAAGATATATCATTATCAGACGCATATTCTTTTTTATCCTACTGCAAGGATGAGAGGAATAATTCCGAAGTAACGCGTGCGAGAAAGGTTGCCGCAATACGCTCATTTTATCACTATTTGGATAACCAACAGCTCGTAAAGAACAATCCTTTACAAAATCTTGACACTCCGAAGCTGAAAAAAACAGTACCGAAGTATCTGACTCTTGATGAAAGCCTTGATTTGTTAAAATGTATCGACGGAAAGAACCGTGAAAGAGATTACGCAATGATTGTCTTGTTTTTAAACTGCGGGCTTCGGCTTTCCGAACTTGTCGGGCTTAATTATACTGATATAAAAGATAATACTGTAATCGTTACCGGCAAGGGCAATAAACAAAGAATTGTATATCTCAACAGCGCATGCGTAAGCGCCGTAAATAACTATATGCGAGTGCGTCCGAAAGACGGCGTGATCGACCGCAAGGCTTTATTTTTAAGTTCAAGACTTAAAAGAATTTCGCCGAAAACCGTTCAATATACCGTAAAGCAATTTCTTCATAAGGCAGGTCTTGACGGTTATTCCGTACATAAGCTCAGGCATACTGCGGCAACATTGATGTATCAGTACGGAGATACCGATTTGCTTGTTCTTAAAGAAATTCTTGGGCATGAAAACGTCGGAACAACGCAGATATATACCCATATTGTTAACTCACAGCTTGAAAAAGCTGCCGAATCAAACCCGCTTGCAAATATCAGTCCCGATAAGCTTCAAGATAACAAATAACTTCCGATTCCTCCGAGCGCAAACCCGTCGATTAATGATGATATTAATATCAGAACCAGTATAATAACAAATTTCAGGGAATATTTTTTCAATGAGATTTTATCCGAAATTTCACGTCTGTTGAGAATTAACGACAGTATGTCAACGCTCATATACGCACTTTCATTGCAAGCAAGAATCAGTGCAAGCACGGAAAAAATCCCACCCGGAAGAATTGTTATACAGTATTTTACTATACCTGAAGAATGCTCGGTATATAACGAACCCGAAATTAAACCGAGCCCGATTCCTTTTACGGCCGGCAAAACAACCGACAGTGGTAATCCTACGCAGTTAAAACCGTTTGCATACGAAAATAAAATCATTACAGCGTTTACAGAAAATGAACATAAAAACACTTTGAAAAATCCTGATTCCGCGCAAAAAGTAAAACTGTCCGATACGTATTCTTTAAGCCGGGCGGAAATAAACGTATCGGCTTTCCCTGCCGTACCCGCGCCGATTATCATCGAGGCTGCAAAAATAAACAGCAAAATCATAATACTTTTTGAATCTGTCTGAGAAAATGAACCTTTATTATTGAAATACCTGACAGTCTTTATTTTCATATTTGTCATTCCCTGCTTTTATTTTGATATAACACAACTTAGCGTCCCCGGCAGGATTACAGCCGGAATGAGCAGTAATGAATTTAATGACAAATCCTTATTGCCGACTGCAAGTACCGGAATAAAAATCATTGTCAGAATTACAAAAGATGATATCAGAGATATTGTTATTTTTTTATGTTTTATATTTTTACATGCAATAAGACCGCTGATAAAAGCTGAAACGGCTCCGATTGCTAAATAGATATACGGCAGGATAACCGTTTTTATCTGCGTCCGCGTCATTATAAAAGCCGCCGCCGACAGCATAACGCAATAAATTATAATTCCGACAACTGCAGACAGAATAAAGCTTCTTGTTATTTTTTTGCTGCCGCCTTGATTTACTGTTTTTTTTCTTTTTATTTTTACAGACATAAAAATCCCTCCGTATCTCTATACAAGATATGAAGGGATTTAATTGTTTATTCTTAAAATTATTCTTTGTCCGTTTTATCTTCGGATTTTGATTTTTTGGAACGGCTGCCTTTTTTCTTTTCTTCTTTTTCAGCCTGCTTTGCCGCCGCAATAGCGTCCTTTTCAGCCTGAAGCCTCTCATTAGCCGTGTCATTGGTCTGAATAGCCCAACGGGAAAACTTCATTTTTGTTCTGTCCGCGCCGGATTCAAGAACTATGCTGTCCTCCTTAACGGTAACTACTCTGCCCATGATTCCGCCGATAGTGGTAATCTCATCGCCAATCTGAATGGAATCACGCATTTCCTGTTCTTCCTTCTGTTTTTTCTTCTGAGGTCTTATCATAAGAAAATACATAATGGCAAACAGAGCAACCATCATAATAATCATGGACCATGAACTGCCCGTAGACTGTTCAGTCGAACCGGAAGCGGACTGACCCATGCATGAAAGCAAATAAGTTGAAAATGTCATTTTATAATCCTCCGTTTAATAAACTGATATACATTATACAATACTGTGTCTGAATATGCAATAGCTATTTATTAAGTATTTTTAAATTCGGGAGTTTGACAGTTAAGAGAGGTAAAAAAGCGAGTGAAGCCTTACAGGGCT
>CAVGCY010000021.1:0-47787 GCA_963627915.1 Bacteroidaceae bacterium
CTATGAAACGCAACTATATGATTTTTCACACGATGGATCCCGTTCTTGCTATCGAGGACTTGAAAGAAATCCATAATCAGAAACAGTAAATCGTTTTGGAGGTGCAATATGGCACTTGAAAATAAATTAGGTTTGACAAGCTCTGCCGACCTTGCCCGTGAAGAGGAACGCATCAGCAAGAAAAAGGCTGTCGAACTTTTTGAAACAGGCTTACTCGATACTCTTCCGGCAGGTAAATTTGAAACATTGCAGGCAATCCATAAGTACCTTTTTGATGATATTTATGACTTTGCCGGAGAAATCCGCACGGTCAATATGGCAAAAGGTAATTTTCGTTTTGTACCACTTATGTACTTGCAAGCGGCACTTGAGAATATCGACAAAATGTCGCAGTCAAATTTTGATGAGATAGTGGAAAAGTATGTTGAGATGAACATTGCACACCCGTTTCGTGAGGGTAACGGTCGAAGCACTCGCATTTGGCTTGACCATATCTTGAAAAACGAAATCGGCAAAGTTGTAGACTGGAGCAAGGTTGATAAGGAAGATTATCTCCTCGCAATGGAGCGTAGCCCGATAAAAGATATTGAAATTAAACACCTTTTGAAAAACGCACTTACCGACGAAATAGACAGCCGAGAAGTCTATATGAAAGGCATCGACCACAGCTATTACTACGAAGGTTATACAACCTTTAAGACGGAAGAATTGTAATACGCCTTTCAAACTAATTTGTCGGCTTGAAGTTCGTCCTGTGTGTATTGCCATTGGGTTTTATTTTGCGTCTGTTCTCTCCAAAACGCTCTCAGTTCTTTCCTAAGTGCGCTTTTTGATTCGATTCGAACGCGCTTGGGAAAACGAGAACTTTGATAGAGGGATACCCGAAAAAGCCTTATTTTATGCGAGTTTCAGCGAGTATCAAACAGCCTGGAAAAAACCACAAAAATCAGTAAGTGGTCAAAGGATAAAAGACTCGAAATGCGTTTGCCTTAACAGGCACGAGAGTTCGAATCTCTCCGTCTCCGCCATAATTCCGCTGTGATTTTAACAGAATCACGGCGGATTTTCTATTATTGTCAAAAGTTTTACCCGATAATATAATTAAAAAGACTGTGTAATCGGCCGTCTGAAATCAACAAAAAAAATCCCCGTAAAACGGAGATTTTAATATTCGATTGGTGACCCGGACGAGAATCGAACTCGTGTTACCGCCGTGAAAGGGCGGTGTCTTAGCCGCTTGACCACCGGGCCTTTTATAAAAGCAACCTGATAAGGCTGCTTTTATTATTGGTAGCGGCAGTGAGATTCGAACTTACGACCAATCGGGTATGAACCGAGTACTCTAGCCAACTGAGCTATGCCGCCATATATGCCTGTGCGCAACAGGCAAGATGTATTATACACAACTAAAGAGTGATTGTCAACACTTTTTTTTAAAATAATTAAATATCACTTTATTTTTTTTATGACCCGCTCGAGAATATCGACAAGGTCGCCCTCTGCGCGGTTGTTCATTTCACAGTATTCGTCGCTTGACATATCGTCGGCGGTATCGCTTATTTTTCTTATCGACAGGAACGGAATGCCGCACTCGCTGCAAACGGAAGCTATTGCGCCCGTTTCCATGTCAAATTCACATATTCCGAATGTATCCTTGAAAAATTCTTTTTTCTCCTTATCGGCAAGAAAAATATCGCCGCAGCCGAATTTTCCGCTTTTTTCTACGCCGCATTCCTTCGCAAGGCTGAGAAGATTCCTGTCGGCTTCGTAAATATATGTTTTCTGCGGTTTTGCGCCGTATTTATAGCCTATCGGCGTTAAATCAAAGTCGCACTCGACGAACGATTCGCCCGCAATAAAGTCGTCCCTTTTAAGACCGGATATCGCGCCGGAAAGTCCTATATTCATTATAATATCCGCTTTGTTCAGGCTTATTAAAAAAGCGGTTTCTCCGGCGGCGTTGACCTTGCCGATTCCGCATTCTATTCCCGTTACCGCATTATCGCCTATTTTAAATTCGGCAGTTCTCTTGCCTCTTATTTCACCGATAACGCCCGAATATTTTTTGCAAAGCGTTATGAACGGTTCAAATTCGTATTCGTCGGCAATTACCACGCCTGTTTTTTTCATTTTCCCGCCTCCTGCAACGCCTCGGCAAGAGCCTTTGCGAACTGGTCGGGACATGACGACGCTTTCGTTCCGCATTTAAGTCCGGAAACGGAATTTATTATATCCTCGGCTTTTCTGCCCTCACAGAGCTTCGATATGCCCTGCAGGTTGCCGTTGCAGCCGCCCTGAAATGAAATATTTGAAACTATTCCGTCGTTGAGGTCAAAAGTAATCGAACGTGCGCACGTTCCCTTTGTTTTATATGTGTATGTCATTTGTATCCTTCTTTCCTTTTGCTGTATTTATTTTAGCAAAACAAAAGCCGATTATCAATATCAAAGCGTAAATTTATTATAAAATCCATAAAATGTTTGACTTATCATAAAAATTGAACTATAATACAAATATGAATCACTTTCTGTTTGAAAGGACGCGATATAAATGGATATAATGACTGCTAAGGAAACTGTTATCACTGCGGGAAAAAGACTTGTTGAGTCGGGACTTATCGCTCGTACATGGGGCAATGTAAGCTGCCGTGTTGACGAAAACAGTTTTGTTATAACTCCCAGCGGAAGAAGCTATGAAACACTTACGCCAGACGAGATTGTACTTGTTAAAATCGACGATCTCTCATATGACGGCGACGTTAAGCCCTCGTCGGAAAAAGGTATACATGCGCAGGCTTACAAGCTTCGTCCCGAAATTAATTTTGTAATTCATACGCATCAGATGAACGCTTCCGCAATAAGCTTTTTAGGTTCTGATATAAACTGTGTTCCGGCAGAGAGCAGAGATATTATCGGAAGTGATATTCCCGTAGCCTCATACGGCCTACCCGGCACAGGAAAGCTTAAAAAGGGCGTTACCGAGGCTCTTGAGCGTTCCGATTCAAAAGCGGCTATAATGGCTCATCACGGCGCGGTATGTCTTGGCGTGGATTATGAGGACGCTTTTAATGTCGCAAGCGAGCTTGAAAAGGTTTGCGAGGGATATCTTAAAAATACATTCTATAACGCTATGGGCAAAACGGCTCAGACCGTTGAGGAGATTGCCGATTATTTTGCCGCAATCAACGTCCGTCAGGAGGAGTATGCTCAGTACGATCCGTATACCTCCGAGCGCGAGGGCGAAACTATGAATATGTATGACGCCGACGGAAATGTTACGAGAATTAATCTTCTTACGGGTGAGAACATAAACGGCGGAGATTATCCCGAAACCATGGAGCTTCACAGAGCCGTATACGGCAGACGTAAGGATATAAATTCCGTCATTCATTCAAAGAAGCCCGAAATTGTAGCCGTTTCAAAAATCGGAAAGACGATGAAACCCCTGCTTGACGATTTCGCGCAGCTTATCGGCGTTACCGTAAGAGGCGCGGAGTACGATCCCGGCAATACGGTCAAGAGCGCGAAAAAAGTTGTAAGAAAGCTTCGCGGACGCAACGCGGTTCTTCTTTCCGGCAACGGCGCGCTTTGCGCGGCGGGTGACAAGTCCGACGCGGAGGCTGTTGAAATGGTGCTTGAAAAGGGCGCAAGAACGCAGATCAGCGCGGATCTTATCGGCGGAGCAAAAGCTATAAATCCCGTCGAGGCTATGCTTATGAGAGTTGTTTATAAGACGAAATATTCAAAACAGAAAAAATAATCGTATAAAAAATGCAGCCGTCTCCGATAATAATGTCGGAGGCGGTTTTTTGTATTCAAATTTAAAGTACGAGGCAAGAGAAGATATAAGAGGCTGTATTTTTGCGGATTTTTTTCTGTTGATTTCGCGGTTTGTGTTACGCGTTCTCTTCTTTTCCGGTTTATTCTGTTTCGTTTTTGCGGTGATAAAAAGCTGTTACCCGTTTTATATTCCGATATCGTTTCTTTTTGCCGGTCTGGCGGCGTACTCGCTGTATTTATTTATAACGGTTAAAAGTGAAATACGTTTTTATTTTCCGAATGTAAGACCCGTTCACCTGAAAAGAGCGGGAATCGGAGTTTATTTTAAATTCTGTCTGACGCAGACAGCGGCAGGTATATTTAAATTCTTAACGCTGTCGGCGTTTATGATATATCCTGCGTCGATTTTGGGCGTATTGTTTCTGAGAATAAAAAACGAGGGAGTTTATTATCCGACCGCTTTAATACTGTGTGTTCTGAGCTGTATGTTGATTCTGTCGGGGATATACGTTTCGATTCTTCTTAATTTAAGATTTTCGGCGGCGTGTTATTATGTTTTGAAAAACCGCGGCAGCTCCGTTTTTTCGAGCATAAAGAAAAGCCGTGAACACATGGACGGCAGTTTGAATAAATATATGAGCGTAAAATTAAGAAATATCAAATACGTTCTTTTAAGCCTGTTTGTTTTGCCCGCGCCGTATTGTCTTGCAATGAAAAACGCCGTTGAACACGAAGCGGTGCTTTTCTTTCTTTCAAATAAAAAAGAAAAGGCGGTCACATTTATTATCGACCGCCGCGGTAAATTCAGTTTAAGTTGAGCACGTTCCAGCTTATATCGTCATTTCCGTCAAAATTATCGCCGTCTGTGTCGTTTTCGGGCTTTTGCTGCGGAATCTCGGCAGTGACTTCGCCTTTTTTTAAGGCTGACCATATCTGCGGCGTGATTATCATCGTATATCCGCATCCGCCCGGAGCGCGCCACTGAGTCATGGACTGCTCCGGAAAACCGAATACAGAGAGTATAGTCATTATTACTCCGCCGTGGGTGACTATTACGGAGTCGGTTGTGCCTGTTTTTATAAGTCCCTCGACAATGCCGTTAAATGATTTGATAATTCGATTTCCGAACTCTTCGCTTGATTCTCCGTGAGGCGGCGACGCATTTTTACCGCCCGTTATCCAGTTTATAAAGTCCTCGTTTTCGCTTAGCTCATCAGCCGTTTTGTTTTCAAATTCGCCGAAATTGCATTCTATAAGCTCGTTTATTACAATGGGCTCTTTGTCTGGATAAATTATGTGCGCCGTTTGCAGACAGCGTTTGAGCGGACTTGAAAATACAACGTCGCAGTACGGGTAAATCATTGTTTCGTCCATATCTTTAATCTGTCTTACGCCCTCGGGAGACAGAACCTCATCCGTGTGACCTATGTATCTGCCCTCTGAATTTCCCGCAGTTATTCCGTTCCTTATAAAATGAATCCTGTATGTTTTCATTGCTTTATCCTTTACAATCCGTTTTATCTGTTGTAAAATACTATACAACAAGTATAATGAGGTGTCAAGCATGAACGTTAATATTGCTTCAAGACTTTCATCATTGAGAAAGGAAAGAGATATAAGTCAGAAGGAGGCCGCGTCGGTTCTCGGCGTTTCGCAGGCTCTGTTGTCGCATTACGAAAAGGGAATACGCGAATGCGGAATGGATTTTATCGTAAAAGCGTGCAGATATTACGACGTTACCGCCGACTATATGCTCGGAATGAGTCAGAACAGGCACGGATTTAACGATATTTATTCGCAGTCGGAGCTGCCTACAGATCGCGACGCGGGCGTTCAGACGCTGTACAGAACCGTACTTATGATAGGAAATAAGATGAGCGAGGCCGGGGGCAGTACGGCAAAAAGATTTTACCGCACACTCATGATTGCGGCGTACAGAATGATTTTGCTGGCTTCCGACGCGGGGCTTGTCGACGATAATTTATTTTCGCTCGGCAGAGAAAACAGCGAGATTCTTTTGGCGTGCATATCCGATAAGCTTACGAGAAAACGCCCGGAGTGCGAAAAATGCGGGGAATGCTTCGGCGAGGAACAGGTTTATATACATACGGTCGTAAGGGAAACGGAAAAATATATAGAGAGCACGGTGAGCAAGGGGTTTAAAAAACAGGGGTGAACGGCTCTCTTTTGCTATATTGAAGAATTTCATGATTTTTTCATGCGAGGGGGTAATTATATAAATAACAATATTTATATGTATCTCAAATCGCACGGAGAGTTTTTTATTAAGAAAAGCACGAAATGAACGAGGATGAACATTTCGTGCTTCTTATATTGCCGGAATTTACTTAACCATAAGCTCCGAAATTATGCTTATAAATTCCGACGGGTTTTCAATTGTCATACCGCCGATAAGACGAGCCTGATCGTAAAGGAGTTTTGTAAATTTATTAAACGAATCCCTGTCCTCGGAATACAGAACCTTAAGCTTTTCCGCTACGGGATGCGAAGCGTTTAATTCGAGAACGACATCCGCCTTTACTTTGTTGTCCGTGGGCATGGAATTGAGTATTTTTTCCATTTCAACGGAGATATTGCCTTCGCTTGAAAGACAGGCGGGATAGTTTTTAAGCCTGTTTGTAAATTTAACGGATTGAACTGCGCCCGAAAGGATATTCTTCATTTCTTCAAGCATATCCTTGCCTGATTCGTTCTGTTCATCAATTTGTTTTTTCTCGTCCTCTGTCGAAAGGTCGATTTCCTCGGCGCAGACGTTTGCAAATTTTTTACCGTCGTATTCGTCGAGCATTTTAATCGCAAATTCGTCGACGTTGTCTGTGCAGTAAAGCACCTCGTAACCTTTTTCCTTCAGCGCGTCGGTCTGCGGCAGCATATCGATTTTTTCTACGCTTTCGCCGCATGCGTAATAGATTTTATCCTGTCCGTCCTTCATTCTCGAAACATATTCCGAAAGAGTTACGAGCTTTTTCTCGGTAGATGAGTAGAACATTACAAGATCCTTGAGTGCGTCCTTATGCGCGCCGAACTCGTTGTAGATTCCGAATTTTAATTGTACGCCGAACGATTTATAAAATTCTTCGTATGCTTCGCGTTCGTTATCGAGCATTTTTGCAAGCTCGTTCTTGATTTTCTTTTCGATGGTTCTTGCAATGAGTTTGAGCTGGTGGTCATGCTGGAGAACCTCACGCGAAATATTGAGCGATAAGTCCGCACTGTCGACAAGCCCCCTTACAAAGCTGAAATAATCGGTGAGCAAATCGGGGCATTTGTCCATGATGAGAACGCCGTTTGAATAAAGCGCAAGTCCCTTTTCAAATTCCTTTGAATAATAATCGTATGCGGGCTTTTTCGGAATGAACATAAGCGCGTCGAACGTTGCCTGACCCTCTGTTTTTGTATGAATGACCTTAGCGGGTTTTTCAAAATCGTAGAATTTTTCGGAATAGAAACGCTCGTATTCTTCTTGCGTTATCTCGCTCTTGTTTTTTCTCCAAAGCGGAATCATGCTGTTGACTGTTCGGGTTTCCGTGAACGATTCGTATTCGCCCTCCTTGCCCTCGACGGGACGGGAGGATTCAAAATCCATCTTAATGGGATATCTTATATAATCGGAATATTTTTTTATAAGACCGCTGATTTTATATGTTTCAAGAAATTCGTCGTACTTCTCGTTTTCCGTATCCTCTTTTATATGAAGAGTAATAACCGTGCCGGTATCCTTTTTTTCGCATTCTTCTATTGTGTAGCCATCCGCGCCGGTTGAAGTCCAGCGGTATGCCTGCTCTGAACCGAACGCCTTGCTTTCTACCGTAACGAGATCGCTTACCATAAACGCCGAGTAAAATCCTACGCCGAACTGACCGATAATTTCAACATCGTCTTTTTTGTCCGACTCCGCGTTGTCCTTTTTGAAATCGAGAGAACCGCTTTTTGCTATTGTGCCGAGGTTGTTTTCAAGCTCCTCGTTTGTCATGCCGACGCCGTTATCCGTTATGATAAGGTTTCTGTTTTCTTTGTCAATGTCAACCTTGATGAAAAAGTCCTCTTTGCTCATGCCTACGCTGTCGTCTGTAAGAGAACGGAAATAGAGCTTGTCGATAGCGTCGCTTGCGTTCGATATAAGCTCTCGTAAAAATATTTCCTTATGCGTATATATGGAGTTAATCATCATGTCAAGCAGTTTTTTCGATTCTGCCTTAAACTGTTTTTTCTTCATGGTACGTCACCTTTAAAAAAAGATATATTAGCACTCATGCATTTCGAGTGCTAATATATAGTATAATCCGTTTTTTGGATTTGTCAAGAGGGAAGCGTAATTTATTTTGATTTAGGCTTTGTCAGCAGCGAAACGGTAAGTCCCGACAGCAGAGCGGCCATGATTCCCGCGCTGCCTGCCGTCATCGGACCTGTCAGTGCGCCGAGAAGTCCCTGTTCGTCGACGGCTTTTCTTGTTCCCTCGCAGAGAACATGACCGAATCCCGTCAGCGGAACGGACGCTCCCGCCTGTGCAAATTCGGCAAACGGTTCGTATAGACCGACGGCGGATAAAACAACGCCCGCGACGACAAATCCGACAAGTATACGAGCGGGTGTCAGAGCCGTAAGATCGATTAAAAGCTGACCGACTGTGCAGATAAGCCCGCCGATAAGAAATGCCTTGAGAAAAATCATTTATAACACCTCTGTGCGGATATTATTTGCAAATTTCCTTTAAATATGCATTTTATTAATAACGGGATTTCGGCATTTTTTCAGGGCGGGAAAGTAAAGATCTGTGATTTTGAAAAGATTTGCCTGACAATGTCTTCTTTGTGCGTTTTGTAAAAAAATCCGGGTGACGTAAAAAATGTTCGACTGCAGGCAGACGGGTACGGAATATGCCGGGGAGATGATATATGTCGGTTATATATATGAAAACGGAAGGCTCTTTCTTAAAAGTGATATCGAAAAGCGGAAATGGGAATAAAAAATAAAGGGACTAAAAAGCCCCTTCGGTTTTATGTTCTTTTTGCCGTTATATCGTTCGGCATGTCGGAATTATTCCTTAGCCGCAAGTTTTTTAGCATAGCAGGCACTGCAAAGAACCGAACTGTCGTCGTGTGGCTCAAAAGGCACCTTTGCTTCGCCTCCGCACTCGGCGCAGACAGCCGTGTAAAGCCTTCTTTCGGGTCTGCCCGCCTGTTTGCGTGCCATGCGGCATGCCTTACATGTTTTGGGCTCGTTTGTGAGTCCTTTTTCTGCATAAAATTCCTGCTCACCGGCGGTGAATACAAATTCCTGACCGCAGTCTTTGCATACAAGTGTCTTGTCTTCGTACATAGTGCTACCTCGCTTGAAAAAAAGTATTTGCCCCCGCACGGTACTCCCGCTTCGGGACATATATCCAAAACCGATTGTCAATCGGACTTTGTATCATGATTGCCCGGCTTAACGGCGACGGCGCGCAACTTGCGTTTTATTCTCTGCAACGCGTTGTCCGCCGATTTTTTTTCAATATTAAGCCGACGCGATATTTCGTTATAAGTGTAACCGGAAAGATACATGGATAGAACTTTTTTTTCAAAGCCGGACAAGACCGAGTAAAAACTGTTCAATAACTCTGCATACTGTTCCCGTTCTATGAGCTTTATTTCCGGAGTTCGGTCGTTTTCCGCACCGGAGGCGGACAAATCGTCCAACGCTATGCTTTGGTCGAATACGGCATTCTTTTCCGCACCGAGCGAACGCAGAGCGGAAATAATCCTGTTTCTTACGCAGACATATGCGTAAGTCGAAAATGAGGCGTTTGATTTTTCGGAATCGAATGTGTATACGGCGTTCAAAAAACCGAGCATGCCCTCCTGCGCCATATCGTCGGCGTCAAGCGTAACAGCCGAAAAACCGCCGGCCGTGCTTCGAATCATAGGAGTATATCTTGCGATAAGCTCGGTAAGAGCTTTTTCGTCTCCCGACTTGCATTTTGATATAAGAATACAGTCGGACTCTCTGTCGGAAGGGTCGGAAAATAATGATCTCATAATATAATCCGTTCGTATGATGATGTTCTTCTGATACAATGATAATTATATATCATTTTTTTGTATTTTGTCAATAATATTTTGCAGAAAAAGATATAAAATTTTGTTGAGTCGTCAATGAAATATGACATTTTTAATCAAAAACATATAATTTTGTGCAAAAAAAGCTTCGTGACGGGCTGATTGAAATGTCAAAATATTTTGCAAAATACAAAATGGGATGTTAAGGAATAAAAAATTTTATTGTCGGAATGAGAAAATGCAGAAAAATACTTGTCTGAAATTTAAAAAAATGTTATTATGTTGTCGCTGTTATTTAAGTAAAAAGTCATTGAAAGGTGTTATAAACATGGCAAACATTGTAAGTATTGACAAAACTGTCCCCCCCCCCCCCGGAATTATTAAACAGTTCTAAAAAGGTAAGGTATGACTGGCTCGATGTTTTGAGAGCGTTTGCGATAATTCTTGTCATACTCGGTCATCAGGCGGGAAACGGAATCTATCTGTACGCTTCGTTTTCATCTCATTTGAAGCTGTCGCTGTTTTTTGCGGTGTCGGGATTTCTGTTCAGCAAAAAAAAGGTTGATAATCCCAAAGAGTTTTTTAAGAACAAGATATTCAGACTTTTGTTGCCGTATTTGTACTTAGCCGTGACGGCACAGACTTTGACCATGCTTCCACGGTTTATAAAAGATACTTCGCTTATTCCTCAATATCCGTTGTCGCTTGCAAAGATGCTTCTTCACGGCGATATTTTGTGGTTCGTGCCTACTTTATTTCTTACGGAAATTATAATGTTTGCTGTTTTGAAAATTACGAAAAAGAATGATAAAGCGCTTATATGGCTTTCGTGTCTGTCCCTGATTGCGGGATACTTCGCTTTGACGCCGGGTAAAAATCTTCCGTTCAGGGTAAACACGCTTTTGATTATCTGGCCGATTTTTGTTTTCGGATATCTGTTCAGGGATTATATTAATACGCTCGGCGAGAAAATTAAGCTTTACGCCGGTCTTATATCCGCGGCTGTTTTTTGTCTTGGTCTGAGTATTTCGCGCGCTGTTTTCGGTCAATGGATAATAATGAACATAAACGACAGCGTATATAATCATTATCTTTTAAACATATTTTTCATGTTTGCGGGAACTCTCGCGTCGTTTCTGCTCGTACAGTTTATTCCGCTGCCCGATTTTATGAAGGATCTCGGAAGAAATACGCTGTTTTATTATGCGTTTCACAATCAGATGTGTTCTTTTGTAATGATAATGTTCGGACTTATACTGGATATGAACGTCGACAAGACATATCTCAAAGAACACAGATTATTATGGATTGCGATTGTCGTAATCGCCATGCTTTTAATGATTGCGCCGTGTTACGCCGTTAATAAATTCGTTCCGTTTGCCGTCGGTAAAAAGATGAGCGAAACAAACGCGGTGTGGCTTAAAAAAGCAAAGGAACGAAAAGAAAATACATAAGTTCGGCTGTTTGTTGCAAAAAAATAAAAAATATCAAAAATAACGGTTGCATTTTCTTACGTGTTGTGTTAAAATTACGTTTGTTATAAACTGTTTGAAAGAGGTGAACCAAATGAAAGAGGGTATTCATCCTACTTATAAACCTACGCAGATAAGATGCGCATGCGGTAATGTTATCGAGACTTCGTCTACAAAGTCCGATCTTCGCGTTGATATTTGTTCTAAGTGCCATCCGTTTTTTACCGGTAAGCAGAAGCTGGTAGATACCGGCGGACGTGTTGACAGATTCAACAAGCGTTACAATCTCTCAAAGTAAGCTTTTGCTTTTAATGAGAGCGGTTCAGGCCGTAACAACAAGCGTTAAAACCACGGTATGCGTTCGCCTATCGTGGCTTTTTTGCCGTATTAAGGAGTGCTTATTTTGGACGGATATCTTACGCTGAGCAAAGAAAACCATGCCGAATTTACCGAAAAGCGTTCGAGGTTCATCGGCTATGCAAAGCCCGTTTCGACTCAGGAGGAGGCGGCGGACTTTATAGAAAAAATACGTTCAAAGCATTGGGATGCAAAGCATAACGTTTACGCTTATATTTTAAGAGAATCGAATATAAAACGGTATTCGGATGACGGAGAACCTCAGGGAACTGCGGGAGTACCCGTGCTGGATGTTTTGGAAAAAAACTCCGTTACGGACTGCGTCGTCGTTGCAACAAGGTATTTCGGCGGAATCCTGCTCGGCGGCGGCGGACTTGTTCGCGCATATTCTCATACCGCTTCAATAGCTCTCGACGCGGCTCGAATCGTCGCAATGAAGCCGTTCTGCGTTTTAAAAACGGAGTGCGATTATAATTTTTACTCAAAACTTTCATCGATGATTCCCGAATTTGCGGGAACTGTCGAAAACGCCGAATTTACGGATAAGGTCAGCGTTTCTTTTTTAATCCCAAAGGAGAATGTCAGACGTTTTTCGTCTAAGCTTACCGACGAGGGCAGGGGAAAATATACGTTTGAAATTACGGAAGAAAAATATGCCGAAGCGGATTTTTTATAAATTATAAAAATTTTTTCAAAAAAAAGAGGATTTAACGCGTTAATTTGCGTATAACAAGGTGAAAAGGCTGAAACGGAGGGGGGAGATTATGGCGCATTTCAGTGATGATTTTATTTCTGCGCTTAAAGATCGCAATGATATCGAGGGCGTTATCTCTTCCTATGTCGAGCTTAAATCGAGAGGAAATATCATGAAGGGGCTTTGTCCTTTTCATAACGAAAAAACGCCGTCGTTTACGGTTTATCTTGATTCGCAGTCGTATTACTGCTTCGGTTGCGGAGCGGGAGGAGACGTTATAACGTTTGTTATGACTATGGAGAATCTCGATTATCCGGACGCGGTCGCGTCTCTTGCGCAGAGAAGCGGACTGCCCATGCCGGAGGACGGTTACGACGACGGTATGGCGCGGGCGCGAAGGCGAATGCTTGAAGCCAACAGGGAGGCCGCGAGATTTTATTACAAAACTCTTTATGAAAACGACGGAAAAGCGGGGCTTGATTATTTACTTTCCAGAGAGCTTACTCACGATACGATACGCTGTTTCGGGCTTGGTTTCGCTCCGGACAGATGGGACGCGCTTACAAGACATATGCGTTCTCTCGGATACGCCGACGATGAACTTTTGTCGGCGGATCTGGCAAGAAAAACAAAAAACGGTTCGATTATAGATATGTTCAGAAACAGAGTTATGTTTCCGATAATAGATTTGAAAGGAAGCGTTATTGCATTCGGCGGACGTGTTCTCGATGATTCCAAGCCGAAATATCTGAACACATCCGATACGCTTGTTTACAAAAAAAGCAAGGGAGTGTTCGCTTTGAATCTGGCAAAACGAGGTCCTGACAGAACGCTGATTCTCTGCGAGGGCTATATGGACGTTATAGCGTATCATCAGGCGGGATTTACAAATGCCGTTGCCGGACTCGGAACCGCATTTACGCAGGAACAGGCCAAGCTTCTCTCCCGTTACGCCGACGAAATTATTTTATCCTACGACGGCGACGAAGCGGGACAGAAGGCAACAAAGCGCACAATGGGTATTTTGGAAAAAACGCCCGTCAGAATAAGAGTTGCAAAAATGACCGGGGGGAAAGACCCCGACGAAATTATCAAAAAATTCGGAAAAGAGCATATGCGCGCGATCCTTTCGGGGGCGGTAAGCGATATCGAATTTGACCTTGCGGGGGCTAAAAGCAAAATAGATACGTCGGATTCCGCGGGAAAAATTGACTATCTCAATAAGGCGGCGGATATCCTTGCGTCATATAAAGATCCTATAAGCCGGGATGTTTACGCCTCAAAGCTTTCGCAGGAACTCGGAGTTTCAAAGGACGCCATACTTGCTCAGGTTAATCGTAAAAGCAATATTGCAAAACGCAGGGAGAACAGCGAAATATATCATAACGCGCAATCTGCCGTAATGGGCGGACAAAACAGTCCGAATCCCGACAGAAAGAAAAATCTCAGAGCCGCTATAGCGGAGGAAACATTGATTTCGACTTTGCTGAGCAACCCTGATTTTTATAAAGAAATAAAAGACAAGCTGACGAAGGAGGATTTTGCAACGCCGTTCAATTACAGGCTGTATTCTCTTATTACGAAACGCATTGAGGATTGCAGAGGTGTTGATTTGTCGTTCTTTGCGGGCGATATTACGCCGCAGGAAATGGGTTATCTTGCAATGCTTGAATCAAAACGCTCCAAGCTGGGCAATACAAAAAAGGAGTGCCTTGACTGCGTAAATGTGCTTAAGGAGGAACGAAGTATAAGAGAGCAGGGAGATCCGGCCGCAATGAGCGACGAGCAGTTTCTTAATCTGTTTAAGAAAAATTGAACGTAATTATGTACGGCCGTAAAAATTTTTTACAGCCGTAAGGAATGGAGAAAGATATGGACGCAAACGAGAAAAAAAATGTGATTAACAAGCTTGTGGAACGCGGTAAGGCGGCAGGCAAGCTCACTACGCAGGATATCGATACGACTATTCTTGAAATAGATTTCGATATCGAGGAGCTTGACAAGCTTTATGAAACGCTTGAGGCGAACAATATTGAGATAGTCGACGATATGCCATCCGATGTTTCGCTTGAGGATATCAATTTTGAATCGGATATCGGCAGAAACGCAGAAGCCGAGGTTGACGACAGCGACAACAAAAATATTGTAAACGACGACCCCGTAAAATTCTATCTTAAGGAGATAGGAAAGGTTCCGCTTCTTACTTCAGAGGAGGAAATTGACCTTGCAATAAGAATCGCCGGCGATGATCCCGTAGACAGAGCCAAGGCGAAAAAGAGATTGGAAGAGGCAAACCTCCGTCTTGTCGTAAGCATTGCGAAGCGTTACGGAGGAAGAGGAATGCAGTTTCTTGACCTTATTCAGGAGGGTAATCTCGGTCTTATCAAGGCTGTTGAAAAATTCGATTATACAAAGGGCTTTAAATTTTCAACCTACGCTACATGGTGGATAAGACAGGCTATTACGAGAGCGATAGCCGATCAGGCAAGAACAATTCGTATTCCCGTTCACATGGTTGAAACTATAAACAAGGTTAAAAAAACAAACAGCCTGCTCCTTCATAAAAACGGCAGAGATCCCACCGCGGAGGAGATTGCCGCAGAGCTCGGTATGTCGAACGAAAAGGTCAGAGAAATTCTGAGAGTCGCACAGGAGCCTGTTTCGCTTGAAACGCCGATAGGCGAGGAGGAGGACAGCCATCTGGGCGATTTCATCCCCGATGACGACGCTCTTGCTCCCGCAGACGCGGCTTCTCAGTCCCTTTTAAAGGAGGCTCTCAATTCCGTTCTCTCCACTCTTACGCCGAGAGAGGCCAAGGTGCTTACGCTTCGTTTCGGACTTGAGGACGGTCACCCGAGAACGCTTGAGGATGTAGGTCTTGAATTTAACGTTACGAGGGAACGTATACGTCAGATAGAAGCTAAGGCTCTCAGAAAGCTCCGTCATCCGCAGAGAAGTAAGAAATTAAGAGACTTTCTTGATTAATTATACAACACATGTTGTATATTGTACATAACTTGTGTTGTTTAACGGTAATTGTAATTAAAAATTAATAAATTTTAATTATTTCGGTGTTGACAAATTAATCTGAATGATATACAATATCAATTGTGAAAAACGTATAGTTTTTTCAATTCCTTTTCATTTTATTTTCTCTTCCCCGACGAAGCTCCGCAGTTTTCTGCGGAGCTTCGTTACCTTTTACAATTAAATTTTAAATAAAATAATACCGACCGAAAAGGTAGTTATTCAACACGATGTTAAATTTAATAAAAATAAACCGGGATAAACGAAAAATCATCCCGGTCTGTTTTATTTCAGAATTTTAGTTTCTTCTTGCTTTGCAGTCGTCTGTCAGAGATATGAAAGCTTTGACGATATTCGACGCAGCTTCCTTGCCCGTGGAAATAAGTTCTTCATAATGAAGAGGTGCAACGAATCCGCCCCAGTCGTTGTCGGGGACTATATAGCCTATTTCGTCGTTGCACAGCCCGACGGCGAACATATAACCGTCAGTCAGCGAATTTATGCTCGGCAGCGTCCATTCTTCATGATTATATGATTCCTCTTTTGAGCAGCATCCTCCGAGCAAAAGCTCCGGAGCCGCTTCGCCGGGAAGAAGAGCGATTCTGTATTCGCAGCCAAGCTCGACATAGCCTATTTCCGTTATGAAGCCCATATCGGAAAAACCGGGAACGGTCACTATATTATGATTGACCAGATGCGACTTGCCCAGAACGAGAAAAAGTTTATTTGTTACGGGAACATAAAATTCCCTGATTCCGACGTTTATAAACGGTTCAATCTTTTTATACGATTTCTCGTCCGTCGATTCCACGAATCTGCCTATGACTCTGCCGTATTCCTGTATGCCCTCAAAATTATCAAGTCCTTCGGGAATGTTTGAGCCTCTTTCCGTCGCTATCGCAAGCTCTGCGCCCTGGAAAAAAATCGCGTTGTTGCCGTATTCCTCAAGCTGCGAGCAGATATACAGCGGAAAATCGGAGCTTACCGAGCAGTTTGAATATCCCACGCATGTCGGGTGCGCCGCCATGAACACGGCTTTTGTGGGAGAAGAGCCGTCCGACGGAATAAAACGCATTATATTGATATCCTTCATAAGGACGTCGGGCGGACGTTTATCGCGTACGAATTTTCCCCCGTCGACGGTTGCAATCGAAAGTTCTCCGTCCTTCATATCGAGGACGGCTTTTTTTATCGTTTCGGCTGTTTTTTCTTTTAATTCGCCCATGAACCGCGCATTTTTGCCCGATTTGAAGTTATATGTTTTCTTTATTGTTTCGATAACGTTGTTTTTAAGCGAGGATACTATATCGCCCCATATTCCGAGCGTATCGAGCCCCGAATGACAGTGCGTTGCGGAAACGTTAATTGATTTTATATTGTTTTCCTTTGCAAAATCTTTAAGCAGAAAGCGGATATCGCGTATATCGTGATTTGAAATGCCTACGCAGTCGATTACGGCAAAAACGGTTGTTCCTCTGCCCGAACAATCGTCTATCGCTATGGCTCTTACGAATAAATCGTCGAGAACACCGTCGGCTCTGTGCGGCGGGAACGCAAGATAACCGGCTATGTAATATTCGTCGTTTGTCACATCGTACGGGAGAATGCTCCGCTTTGAAAAGCCTAATTTCCATTTTGCGCCGTCGGCGGGGGAGGTAAGAAATTTTTCATCTCCCGGATAAAAATTTTCACTCTCCCAGTCTATTAAATCGGGTCTTTCGACGTCGGGAAGTATTGCGGAAAGTCCGCCCGTTACGGCGTTAATCGCGGAGTCCGCGAGGTCGTAAAGTCTGCGTTTGTTTTTATCCTCTTTAAAAGCTGTCCGGACTTTTTCCGCGGCAATCGCTCCGCCGGCCGCCGCCGCAGTCAATGCGGAGAGCGAAAACAGTGCCTTTGTTTTTTTTCTCATTTGTCAGTCTCCTTGTCTTTGATAATTCTGAATTCGGATATCATAATTCCGATAACCGGTTCATATATGCTTATATCGGCGCATCCGTTAATAAGCATTGAATTTTTGATTTTGTAGGAATGCGTTTCAAATCCGGGGGCGGAGTACATTTCATCAAATTTTTCGTTTCTCTCTCCGCCGTACTGTCTGCCGTCGTAAACCGTCTGCCCGTTTACCGTGATTTTGAAATGCGAGACTTTATCGTCGTATCTCGGTTTTATATTTAATATGAGCTTATAATCGCAGTCTGAATCGAGCCCTCCCGTTTTGCAGTCAAAATAATAGTGGTCGTAAACCTTGAGCATGCACATCGGGATAGAGCCGTTGTTTTTTTCGGGATTGTCGCCCTGAAAATCCATATAAAAATCGGGTTTTTGTCTTACGCCGAGGACGTCGAAGCCGTGCAGAGCGAATGAAAAATAATATTCGTCCTTATCGACGTTGTTTCTGTTTATAAGTCCCGAAATAAAATCGTGCCGTTTTTTGTCGGAGAGATTTTCGGCGTAATCAAGACGGTTTAAAATATATCGCCTGTCCGTTACGGGATTATCGATTGTATCGAGAACCGCTCCGCGTTCCCAGCCGGAGGCGTGATAACGCTTAACGTCAAGCTGGAGCCCTATCATGTCAAAGAGTAATTCCGCATGTTCGTCAAGCGCGTTTCTTAATTTTTTATATTCGGAATCAAAATCCGTATTGAGAATTTTCTTCGCGCTTTTTAAATCGCCGTATTTTAAACGATCCTTTGCTTTTTCGATAAGAGAGTTTTCAAAAATCATGCGTTTTCTGACAATAAGGTCGCATTCCGCTCTGAACAGAAGAATAAGAAAACGCCAGTTTTTTAAAAGAGCCGGATTTTTATTTAATTCGGACGAGAATATGTAATATGTATATTCTATCCCGGCATTTGTATCGGGCGAACCCTCCCAGTTGTATTCGAGGTTTAAAATTCCGTCGGCGATTCTGTTTTCATCCGCTTCAAAAATAAACAGACGCGCATAGTCAAGAATTATACCGCGTATATTTGTTTCTCCGTAATAATCAAGATACGACCATACGAATTTGTTGACGTCGTCGGTGACTCCTTCGGAATAGCTTACGCTTCCCGTGACGTAGGGCGAGGTAAGCTTGTGAAGCGACGCGTATTCGCGAGGCCTCGGATTTGTAGATTCACGGCTCAGCGTCGAAGCGAGAGCATAGTGCCAGTCGTCTCTGAAAACGTGAACGGGATATTCGCACCGCACATTGTGGGTTATATCGGGGTAAAGGCGTATCGGGTATCTTGCGGGGAGTTTTTTTCTCAGTTCGTCAAGGTCGAACGCTCTGTTCGGACCCGTAATCACGCCGTCTATGTTTTCGGGCAGTTTATTCATTTCGTTAATGAATTTTTCGCCCCAGCCGTCCGTGCCGGGGCTCTGCGCGCTCGGCCAAAGCTCTGCGTTCGGGCGGATTTTTTTAAGTTTTTCTCCGAGCATGTCCGATTTTTTTACAAATTCGTCTCCGTCAAAGCATCCCGGATCTCCTCCGGGCGGAAAAATGACGTCGAGCCGGGGCATAATTTCAAACGTATGTTCCCTTGACGAAAAGTATGTTTTTTCGTCGGATTTGTCGTTCGGATACCAGACTGATACGTCCATGTCGATTTCGTTCGCAAGACGTGAGGCGTATGATAAAAATTCGTCCTGCTTATATTTCATAAGAGGATTGTAATTTTCCTCTTTATCCTCAAAATGCGTGTGCTCCATCGTGTTGCATCCGAAGAACATCAATTCTTTAAAATAATTAAAATACGTATCGCAGTCCCATGCGTCGTATGTGTTGGGCGTATCTCTGTATCCAAGCTGATGACCGCGTATTTTTTTATCGGGCGAATACGTTCCGTCCATGTCCGCGGTAAGCGTTATTTCACCGTCGGAAATTGTTATTTTTCTGAGAAAATGACCCGACGCGAACAGGAATCCCCGTATGCCGTATGCTGTGAACGTTATTTCGTCGGCGTTCGTTGAAACTTTATATGAATCCCTGCCGGAATTTCTGTCCGTAACGAATTTAAACGAGTATTTGCATTTTGCGTTCCTTTTCTTCAGCTCGGCTTCAAGTATGCTCCGAGCCTTTATTTCGTCGGGCTGCGAGGCGGATATTTTATATGTATTCTCCATAGATGAAACTCCGTAGATTATTTTTTTTGATATATTTTATCACAAAATATATGGCATAATCAACAAAAAATCGAAAGAATAAAAAAAAGACTTGAATTTATTTTTAATTGACGTTATAATAATTACAAATAATAACATATTAAAGGAGTCGAATAAAATGGACTACGGCAATATAAATTGGAAAGAGCTTTCGTACAGAAATCTTAAAATTTTTACCGTTATCAGAATTATCGAGGCTATTTTAAGACTTTTCGGTATTAACGGTATTTTCGGTGACGAGGACGCAACCGAATAATTTTATTTTTTAATATTTCAGCATTTTCGTATACATTTTTGTGTATTAGTATGGTTTTCCTTTCAGTTATACTCAAAGCTCGTACCCGGATTTTCGATATGATTATCAGGTTCGGGCTTTGGGTATTTTTATGCGCTTTTTTATAAATAATTTTTATTTTACTGTTTATTAATTAATCGGTATATGTTAAAATAATTAAGTAAAAGTTTGTCAGAGGTAGAATATATGTTTGTTGATAAAGCAAAGATTAAAATCAAAGCGGGAAACGGCGGTAACGGAGCCGTCGCTTTTCACCGTGAAAAATACGTTGCGTCCGGCGGTCCGGACGGCGGAGACGGCGGAAAGGGCGGAGACGTTGTATTTGAAGTCGATACGAATTTGTCGACTCTCTCCGATTTTCGCTATAAGAGAAAGTACACGGCGCCCGGCGGTATGCCAGGACAGGGCGGTCACAGAAACGGGAAAAAAGGCGAGGATTTAATAATTAAAGTTCCCAGGGGCACAATAATCAGAGAGGAAGAGAGCGGAGTTGTGCTTGCGGATATGTCCGGTACGGAACGCTTTGTCGCCGCGAAGGGCGGTAAAGGCGGATGGGGCAACAGCCATTTTGCGACCCCGACGAGACAGACTCCGCGTTTCGCAAAGGACGGAGTTCCGGGCGAGGAGTGGGATGTTACGCTTGAATTGAAGCTTCTTGCCGACATAGGTCTTTTGGGATTCCCCAACGTCGGAAAATCGACTCTCATCTCCGTTGTCAGCGAGGCAAAGCCGATTATCGCCGACTATCATTTTACGACTCTTACTCCCGTTCTCGGTGTTGTCAGAATGGGACCGGAGAGCAGCTTTGTTATGGCCGATATTCCCGGTCTTATCGAGGGCGCGGGCGAGGGCGCGGGACTCGGACATGAATTTTTGCGTCACGTCGAGAGATGCCGTATGCTTATACACGTAGTCGACGTATCGGGAAGCGAGGGCAGAAATCCGACAGAGGATTTTGAAACGATAAATAATGAGCTTGCCGTATTTAATCCCGAACTGGTTAATTGTCCGCAGATTGTCGCAGGCAATAAAATCGATATGGCGACGGACGAGCAGAGGGAGAGCTTCAGAAAATATATCGAGGACAAGGGGCTTCGGTATTTTGAGATATGCGCGCCGATTCTTGAGGGGACGAAGGAGCTTATAAACGCCGCGGCGGCAATGCTTGCGTCACTTCCGCCGATTAAACGGTATGAAACCGAAAGCGTACCGCCCGAAATGCTTTTGAAGAAAAAATCCGGCGGATATAAGATAAACGTTATGGACGGAACATACTATGTCGAGGCGGAATGGCTTTTGAAGATACTCAATAAAACAGACCCCGACGACTACGAATCGCTGCAGTATTTTCAGAAGGTTCTTGAAACGAGCGGAATACTTGCGTCTCTTCGCTCAAGGGGGATACAGGACGGCGATACCGTAAATATTTACGATATGGAGTTCGAGTATGTGCCTTGATTTGAAAAATTCCGATGCGGATATGATAAGCAATTGTGAAAATGCGAATATTTCCGAAATACCGGTTTTGAATCTTGCTTTTTTCGGCGACGCCGTTTATTCGCTTATGATAAGGGAAATGCTTGTCGGCGAAAATAAAACGCCCCCGTCCCATATACATTCCGAGAGTACGAAATACGTAAGCGCTGTTTTTCAGTCCGAGCTTGCCGGGCGGATACTCGGTTTTCTCGACGAAAATGAGATGACCGTATTTAAGCGCGGACGCAACGCCCACACTTCGCACACTCCGAAAAACGCGAGCGAGGCGCAGTATCACAGGGCGACGGGACTTGAAACGCTGTTCGGATATCTGTATATAACAAAAAAATTTGAAAGGCTCAAGGAGCTGTTTTCATATGTTTATGAGATTTGAATCGGGGGGAAAGGGTTATTTTATGAAAAAAAAGGAACGCAGTAATTTTGTCAGTGATTTTAAACGGGATTTTACGCCGAAATCCGTTTTAATCGATCTGCTGTGCTATATTGCCGGCGGATTCTGCTATGCCGCGGCGGTAAATATATTCAATTCTCCCAACAGTATAGCTCAGGGCGGAGCGACGGGTATAGCGATTCTTATAAACTATATCTTCCCCGTACTTCCCATCGGTACTATTCTGTTTCTTATAAACATACCGCTTTTTATCGCCTCGTTTATAAAGTACGGCAGGAATTTCATAATGAAAACTTTTACCGCTACGCTTATACTTTCGGCGATTATCGATATTCAGGAGATAGTTATTTCAAAGTATAACCTTATTTATACGGGCGACAGGCTTCTTGCCGCGCTGTTCGGCGGCGCGTTGTGCGGACTCGGCCTCGGCATGGTTTTTTCGCGCGGAGCAACTACGGGAGGCACGGATATTATGGGCAAGCTCGTAAAATCCGCCGTTCCGCATATTTCCATGGGCAGACTTGTTATGATAATGGATTTGTGCGTCGTTTGCATGGCGGGCGTTGTTTATAAAAGCATAGAGAGCATGCTGTATGCCGTTATAGTTTTCTTTGTCAGCGGAAGAACGCTTGATTTTGTCCTTTACGGCACGGACAGAAATAAACTTCTTATGATAATAACCGAAAAGTATGACGAGGTCGCCGACGTTTTGAGGTCGAATTTTTACCACGGCGTTACGGTCGTGAACATTGAGAACACGTACGACAAGCAGAATAAAAAAATGCTTATGACCGCCGTTCATGCCAACGAGGTTGCAAAGGTTAAAAAAATGGTTTTAAGCGCAGACCCGAGACCGTTTATAATAATAACGGACTCTACGGAAATACGCGGTCAGGGCTTTAAACCTCTTGATAATAAAGACGAAATGTGAAAAGGGATACCGTATGAAAGAAACGAAATCAAACATCAGAAATTTTTCCATAATAGCGCATATCGACCACGGCAAATCAACGCTTGCGGACAGGCTCCTCGAACTTACCGACTCCGTAGCAAAACGCGATATGCAGCAGCAGCTTCTGGACGATATGGAGCTTGAACGCGAAAGAGGCATTACGATAAAAGCCCATGCCGTTACGCTCAATTACAAGGCGAATGACGGTCTGACGTATGAGCTTAACTTAATAGATACTCCGGGGCACGTTGATTTTAACTATGAAGTTTCGCGTTCTCTTGCCGCATGCGAGGGCGCGGTTCTGATAATCGACGCTACTCAGGGAATAGAGGCTCAGACGATTGCAAATACATATCTTGCTCTTGATCATAATCTTGAGCTTGTTCCCGTTATAAATAAAATAGATTTGCCTGCCGCATCCCCGGACAGGGTTGCCGAGGAGGTTGAGGACGTTATCGGTCTTGACTGTTCGTCTGCTCCGAGAGTTTCCGCAAAAACGGGTGAAAACGTTTCCGAGGTTTTAGAGCATATAGTTTCCGATATACCCGCTCCCGAGGGCGATGATTCCGCGCCGCTGCGCGCGCTGATATTCGACTCCGTGTACGATAATTACAAGGGCGTTATAGTTTATGTGCGCGTTATGGACGGCATGATAAAGCCCGGCGATACTATGCGTATGATGGCAACGGGCGCTGAGTTTACGGTAGTGGAAACGGGCAGAATGAGGGCGACTTCACTGGAAAGCGCAAAGAGCCTGAAATCCGGCGAGGTCGGATATATAACGGCTTCGATAAAGACGGTAAGCGAGGCGAGAGTCGGCGATACCGTTACTACTGCGGATAATCCTGCGGACGAGCCGCTTGAGGGATACAGAAAAGTAAATCCCATGGTTTTCTGCGGAATATATCCGGCAGACGGTGCGGATTACGAGGCTTTGAAGGACGCGCTTGAAAAATTACAGTTAAACGACGCGGCATTGTCGTTTGAACCCGAAACGTCGGGCGCGCTGGGCTTTGGCTTCAGATGCGGATTTTTGGGACTTCTTCATCTTGAAATTATACAGGAGAGGCTCGAGAGAGAGTATGATTTGGATCTCGTTTCGACCGTTCCGAGCGTTATATATAAAATTCACATGACGGACGGGCAGGTTATCGAAATTGACAACCCGACGAAGTACCCCGATCCCGCGTTGATAGATTTTTCCGAAGAACCGATGACGAACGCGCACATCTTTTCTCCGCCCGATTACGTCGGAGCGATAATGGATTTGTGTCAGGAGCGCAGGGGAGTGTTTAAGAATATGGACTATATTACGCCCGACAGAGTCGATATTCACTATGAACTGCCCTTAAACGAAATAATATACGACTTTTTCGATTCGTTGAAATCGAGGACGAAGGGCTACGCTTCTTTTGATTATGAGCTTATGGGCTATGCCAAGTCAAATCTTGTCAAACTCGACGTTTTGCTGAACGGCGATATGATAGACGCTCTTTCATTTATAATTCACGCGGACAAGGCATACGTCAGAGCGCGTAAAATTGCCGAGAAATTAAAGGATAATATTCCGAGACAGATGTTTGAAATTCCCGTGCAGATTGCGATAGGCGGAAAGGTCATAGCCCGCGAGACGATAAAGGCAATGCGCAAGGACGTTCTTGCGAAATGCTACGGCGGAGATATCACGAGAAAGAAAAAGCTTCTCGAAAAACAGAAAGAGGGCAAAAAGCGTATGCGTTCGTTCGGTACCGTTGAGGTTCCGCAGGAGGCGTTTATGGCTATCCTCAAGCTTGACGACCGGAACTGATGAGCGCGGGATTATACATTCACGTTCCGTTCTGTATCTCGAAATGTCCCTACTGCGATTTTTATTCGTTAAAATATAATGAGGATTCGGCTGAAGAATATGCCTTATCGGTTATCGATGAGATTGAAACGGGCAGGAGAAGCGGAGAATTTACAAGGGATTTTGATTTTAAATTCGATACCGTTTACTTCGGCGGAGGAACTCCGTCCGTTCTCGGTGCTCGGACGCTCGGAAAAATCCTCGATTCCGCTCGAAAAAATTATAGGATAGACGAAAACAGCGAAATTACGGTTGAGTGCAATCCGTCGGCGGTTGATTATGAGTTTTTCAGGAAACTGGATTTTTACGGAGTTAACCGTATTTCACTCGGAATGCAGTCTGTTGCCGATGTTGAGCGCAGGGGGCTCGGCAGACTTGCGGATTCAAAAACGGTAAAAAAAGCCGTAAATGACGCGCAGGCGGCGGGAATTGACAATATATCGCTTGATATAATGATAGGTATTCCGTTTCAAAGCGAAAAAACGCTTCTTGAAAGTGCGGACTTCTGTCTTGACTCGGGCGTTAAGCACGTCAGCGCGTATATGCTCAAAATAGAACCGGGAACGCATTTTGCGAAAATGGGCGGTAAGCTTATTCTCCCGGACGAGGACGAAACATGCGATATGTATCTGTCGCTGTGCGAATATCTTGAAGAAAACGGGATGATACAGTATGAAATTTCAAACTTTTCCCGTGAATCGTATGAGAGCCGTCATAATCTGAAATATTGGCTTGATTGTGAATACCTCGGAATAGGTCCCGCGGCGCACTCGTTTACATCCGGCAAGCGTTTTTATTTTGAACGCGATATCGATTCTTTCATAACGGGCGGCATGGCAAAATTTGAATCGTACGGCGGGGATTTTAACGAATTTACAATGCTGAGATTAAGGCTTGCCGACGGATTAAACGATTCCGACGTTAAGAGCAGATTCGGGTTTTCCATTCCCGACGAAATGAGAAAAAAATGCGCGGAATTTGAAAATGCGGGGCTTCTTGTTTCCGATGAGAAAGGAATAAGGCTTACGAAAAGCGGATTTTTGCTTTCAAATTATATAATAGCTTCGCTGACGGATACTTGACAAATTTAAAAAGGTATAATAATATTATCATAATATAAGAGAAGGCGCAGAAGCCGTCTGCGTTTTCGGGAGGTTTAACAATGAACAATCAAGATAAGACAATGGAAAAAATCGTCGCACTCTGCAAGGGCAGGGGCTTTATATTCCCCGGCAGCGATATTTACGGAGGTCTTGCGAATACATGGGACTACGGTCCTCTCGGAGCAAGACTTAAAAATAACGTAAAGGATACGTGGAGAAAGAGATTTATTCAGGAACGCAGAAACAGCTACGAGGTTGACGCGGATATTCTCATGCATCCCCGCGTTTGGGAGGCAAGCGGTCACGTAGCGAGCTTTTCAGACCCTCTTCTTGACTGTAAGGAGTGTAAAATGCGTCACAGAGCCGATAATCTTATCGACGATTTCGACCCGGACGCGCACGCCGACGGCATGACGAAGGAGGAAATGTTCCAATATATAAAGGATCATCACATTCCCTGCCCCAACTGCGGTAAGCACAATTTTACGGATATACGCGAATTTAATCTTATGTTTCAGACGTACAGAGGAGTTACGAACGATTCAAAGAGTATTATTTATCTTCGTCCGGAGAATGCGCAGGGCGAGTATGTTAATTATCAGAACGTTCAGCGCAGCATGAGAGCAAAGCTCCCGTTCAGTATCGGTCAGATAGGCAAGGCGTTCAGAAACGAGATTACACCCGGTAATTTTACGTTCAGAACGATTGAGTTTGAACAGATGGAGTTCCAGACCTTTTGCAAGGAGGGTACGGACGGCGAATTGTACGATTATTTTAAAGAATACGGATTCAAATATTATACCGACCTCGGAATCCCTGCGGAGTTTCTGAGATATCACGACCACGAAAAGCTTGCGCATTATGCTAAGGCGGCATGTGACATCGAGTTTCTTTTCCCGTTCGGATGGGGCGAGATTAACGGCACGCATAACAGAACGAATTTTGACCTTACAAGACATCAGGAGTATTCGGGGCAAAAGCTTGAATATCTTGACCCGGAGACGAACGAGAGGTATATTCCGTATATAGTCGAGTCGACATACGGTCTTGACAGGACGGTTCTTGCGCTTTTGTGCGCGGCGTACGACGAGGAGGTTCTCGACGCGGAGAAAAACGATGTTCGTACCGTTCTTCATCTTTCGCCCGCAGTCGCTCCGTACAAAGCCGCCGTTCTTCCGCTTTCAAAGAAGCTTTCTCCCAAGGCTTTGGAGGTTTACGATATGTTAAGCAAGAGCTTCATGACGGATTTTGACGAAACCGGTTCCATCGGCAAAAGATACCGCCGTGAGGACGAGATAGGCACGCCCTTCTGCATTACGTACGATTTTGATTCCGAAACTGACGGATGCGTTACCGTGCGCGACCGTGATTCCATGGAGCAGATACGTCTTCCTATCGAAGAGCTTTCCGCTTATATTGAGGATAAAATTAAATTTTAAAGAAAAAAAGCCCTTGACTTGCCTGTTCGGCGGCCGAGGGCTTCAATAATGCACAAATGTCAATTAAATATCACTTGTAAATTTAATAAACAGTAGAATTATATTTAACATTTAGTTTAAAAAACGGGTTTATTATATCTGCGTTAATGGGATAAATATTTAAAGATTTTACGTTTAAGGAGTTGATTGACAGTGATAAATAAACTTGCCCAATGGATCGCGGGACACCCCAAGCTGATAATGATTATCGCGTTTATACTTGTTATCCCGTCCGCCATAGGTTATTTTTCTACGTATGTTAATTATGATATCCTGTCGTATCTGCCGGACGATCTCGAATCCGTACAGGGCGAAACTGTACTTGACGAGACGTTCCACAGCGCGTCCATGTCGATAGTCGTCATGAAAAATATGGCGTGGGACGACATGAAGGAAACGGAGAACAAGATTTCGCAGATAGACGGAGTTTCCGACGTAATGTGGCTGGGAAGCGTTCTTGACGCGCCTGTGCCGGAGGAGATAATGCCCGATATTCTTTCAAGCATGCTTTACTCAAAGGACGGAGAAAGCACGCTGATGATAATAAGATATTCGGGTTCGAGCGCGTCGAAGGAAACCCTGAATACGGTAAAACAGATTAAGTCTGTCATTTCAAAACAGTGCATGATGAGCGGTATGTCCGCAATATTTGAGGAGTCCGGCGAGCTTGCGGATAAGCAGGCTCCCGTATATGTTGCCGTTGCGGTTGTTTTGTCGCTGTGTGCGCTGATGTTTACAATGGAGAGTTTCGCGCTGCCGTTCGTACTGCTTACGGCTCTCGGTCTTGCGGTTATATATAACATGGGTTCAAATATTATGTTCGGTCAGATATCGTATATAACGCAGTGTATCGCGGCTATTCTTCAGCTGGGCGTTACGATGGACTATTCCGTATTCTTGATGGACAGATATACAGAGGAGCGCATGAAAACCCCGAGGGATCATAAAAACGCCATGGCGCACGCAATTTCAAGTACGTTCGTATCTCTTGCGGGCAGTTCGCTTACAACGGTTTTCGGATTTGTCGCACTGTGCTTCATGCAGCTGACTCTCGGTCTTGATATCGGTCTTGTTATGGCTAAGGGCGTTATTTTGGGAATCGTAACGGTTGTCGTTGTTCTTCCCGCATTGCTTCTCACGTTTGAAAAGCAGATATATTCCTCGACGCATAAGAGCCTTGTTCCGAGTATGGCGGGACTTAATAAATTTACGACCAGGCATAATAAGATTTTCGCAATCGTATTTCTTATATTGATAATTCCCGCTTATATAGGCAACAATAACGTTCCCGAGTATTACAATGTTATGAAATCCATGCCGGACGATATGGATTCTATTGTCGCGCTGAATACTCTTAAAGAGGAGTTCGGCATGACGACGACGCATTTCCTTATAATCGACGATTCCGTAGCGGGCGACAATGTCAGTCAGATGCTTAAGGAGATTGAGGACGTGGACGGCGTAACGAGCGTACTCGGACTTAATTCCATAGTCGGTTCGGGTATCCCGTCGAGCATAATTCCCGATTCCGTAAAGTCGATTTTGGCAACGGACGGCAAGCAGATGATAATGATTAATACAAGCTATGAATCCGCAACCGACCCGATAAACGCGCAGATTGATGAGATTACAAAGATAGCAAAAAGCTATGACAGCAGTTCTCTTCTGACAGGCGAGGGCGTTATGACGAAGGATTTGATAGACGTTACGAATGTTGACTTCGTTGTAACGAATATTATTTCAATGGCGGCTATATTCGCCGTTATTGCCGTTTGTCTGAAATCCGCTGCTCTGCCCGTTATTCTTGTCGCTTCGATAGAGCTTGCAATTATGCTTAACATGTCGATATCGACTGTTATGAACTCGGAAATTCCGTTTATTGCTCCTACCGTCGTAAGCTGTGTTCAGCTCGGTGCAACCGTTGACTACGCTATTTTGATGACGACGAGATATAAAGAGGAATTAAGCCATACGCCCGACAGAATTACGGCGATGAGAAAAGCCGCCGATACTGCGGATAAATCGATCTTCCAAAGCGCGCTTGTATTTTTCTGCGCAACGTTCGGAGTTTATCTTCTGAGCGATATTGACATAGTAAAACAGATATGCGCCCTTCTTGCAAGAGGTTCAATTGTCAGCGCGCTTATAATCGTAGTATTCCTGCCGTCGCTTCTTATCGTATCCGATAAGGTTATAGAGAAAACGACTGCCGGATGGAAACGCAATAAGGGAAGCGTTCCGCTTGTAGTCGAGGGACCCGAGGGTGAGACGATAGACCTTGCGGCGGACGAAATAAGGGTTCTCAGAAATCCTTACGTTCAGAAGGAAAAACAGAAACAGTTAAGAGCCGAAAGAAAGGCGGAGCGCAAGGCGAAGCATCAGACTAAGGCTTTACAAAAACAGCATAAGAAAGATGATAAAACAAAGAGCAAAAAGCAAACCGAAAAGGCGGAAAAGGAGAGAAAGAAATGATTAATAAAAAACTTGCTTCAATAGTTTCCGTATTTACGACAGCCGCGATAGTGATGGCGGGATTTACCTCCTGTTCGTCCTCAACAACAGACGACGAGACTACTACGGAATACAAAAACCCGACATATACGCAAACGACGGATAAGGTTAAAAAATCGGAAACTGTCTATGCAAACTTAAATCCCGACGGTTCTCCGAGATACATTACGGTAACGGATCATCTTCATACCGAGCTTTCCGGCGTTAAGGTTCTTGATTCGACCGACCTTAAGGATGTCAAGGACGCAAAGGGACACAACACGCCCGTTTCCGAGAACGGTGAAATGTACTGGAATATTTCTTCGACGGATCTTTACTATAGCGGCACGTCGGATAAACAGATGCCCGTAAGCGCTCAAATCAAATATTATCTCAACGAGACTGAAGTTTCTCCGAATGAGCTTGCCGGAAAATCCGGTAAATTGAAAATGGTAATAAAGCTTATCAACAATATAAGCGAGGAAGTCGAAATTAACGGTAAAAAAATAACGATTTATAACCCTGTTGTCGTTGCCGGCGGAATGATTCTCGATTATACCGTATATTCGGGAATCGAAGTTTCAACGGGAATGTCACTGGGTACGGGCAGTAATGAAATTGTCGGATTTGTAGGTGCGCCCGGACTTAACGAGAGCCTTGGCATAGATACCGACAACGAGCAGTTTAAGGATCTTGTATTCCCCGATACATTTACGCTTACGGCTGACGTTACGAATTTCGAGAGCGGAGATATGTATCTTGTTACGCTTCCCGTATGCGCTATGGATCTCGATGTAAATCTTCCGGAATCGCTTGACGATGTGGAGGATATTCTGAATAAGATAAACGCTCTTAAAACCACTGTTGCGCAGGTTGATCCCAATAATGTTATTCAGAAGTTCCTTGAAAACGAAAACGCGTTTACGAATCTTACGGATACGCTTAAGAGCGCGGCTCAGCTTTACAATGACAACAAGGCGTTATTTGACGTAATGAGCGATACTCTGAGCGCGGAGGATATTGAAACGCTTAAAAAGTTTATGGAAACCGTCAATTCAAGCGATTTGCAGAATGTTATTTCGACTGTTTCAAACGTACCTCTTTTGAAGAATCTGCTTTCATCTCTTTCAAGCATTTCCGAGGGTATGGAGGAGGTTTCTCCGATACTTGAAAAGCTTCAAAAGGCTCTCGACGATCCGGACGTGGCAAAGGCTCTTGAGAATCTGCCCGAGACAATGAAGGAGCTTGAAGAGCTTTCGTCGTTCATTGACGATAATCAGGAGCTTATAGACGTTGTTACAAAGCTTATGTCGACGTCTACAATGAGCGATCTCACGAACGCATTAAGCGCGCTTGCGCAGTCCGATTCGAGCGACAGCATAACGCTTGCTTCATCCGACGATGAGCTTATCGCCAGAGCGGCAAAGTGGGTTCAGCTCGGACAGAAGAACAGAATTTATACATCCGCGCCCGATTATATGGAAACGAGCCTCATGTTTATCTGCAAGGTCGATCCGATAAGCCTTTCCGAGACGGAAACAACGTCGGAAAAGTCCGAGTAATAAATAATAACAATAAAAAACGGCGTTCTCCCGAAATTCGGGCGGACGCCGTTTTTGTGTCTGTAATATTGAATAATTCTTATTTGTTTTTCAGAAAATCTTCGGCTTCGCCGAGAGTCGGAATTGACGGGGAAGCTCCATTTTTAGACACGGCAATTGCCGCCGCCGCGGAGGCTGTTTTCAGCGAATTTAAAATGCCGAGAGAGTCGAGATTTGCAAAAAAGAATCCGAGAAACGTATCTCCCGCCGCCGTAGTATCGACAATATTTGTGTTGTAAATAGGATGAAAATATTTTTGACCTTTATAAAAGCAGTATGCGCCGTTTTCGCCGAGAGTCAGAAGAATATTTGAATCGGGATAACGGTTTTTAAAATATTCGAATATTTTTTCAGTCTGAGTTTCACCCGTAAGACGGTACGCCTCGGTTTCATTCACGACGAACCACGAAATTTTTTCAAGCGGATAATCCATAATTTCATCCGTAAACGGACTCGGATTGAATATTATTTCCATATGTTTTTCATATGCTTTATCGATAATTTCGCCGACGGCGTTAATCTCGTTTTGAAGAAAAAGTCTGTCCGATTGAGAAAATCCGCTTAACGCGCAGTCAATCTGCGCGGATGTGATTTGATGATTCGCTCCGCCGTAAACGAGAATCGAATTTTGACCGTTTTTATCGACCTGTATAACCGCGTGTCCGTTCGGACAGTCGGACGTGTTTATAAACGAAGTATTTACGCCGTTGTTATTAAGCTCGTTTATCAGAATACTGCCGTTATTTCCGACAGAACCGGCGTGATAAACGTTTGCGCCCGCTTTTGAGAGAGCTATCGATTGATTGAGCCCTTTTCCGCCGGGAAAATATTCGAGCCTGTCCGCCGATTCCGTTTCTCCGCCGTTTACACTGTGGTCAACGGAGTATACCATATCAATGTTAAGAGAACCGAAGTTTAAATATTTCATATTATCTGTCCTTAATATGCTTGAGCGTGAGATTTATTCTGTCGTCGATGTTAACCGTTCCAACGCCGAAAATCTGAGTCGAAAGTCTGCCGTTTATCGGTTCTGTCCACTCTCTGCCGACGGCGGAAATGCTTTTCATCATTCCGATAACGGAACCGACGGTCGCACCGTTGCAGTCTGTGTCAAAGCCTGTCTGAACCGCACGGCATATTGATTTGGAATAATCGCCGTTTCCGTACAGAAGTGAAGCCGTGACAATTTCGGCGTTCGAGAGAGTGTGACACCAGTCATGTCCGCTGTATTCGTCATAGCGCGAATGAATCGAATTGAAGCATTCGTCTTCACTTTTTCCGGACTCGTAGGTTGATATTATATTATTAATACATTCAACAAAACGTGACTTTTGCGGAATGAACTTAAGAGCCGTTTTTATCGCTGCTTTCATGTCGTTTTCGACTGCTGATTCAGCTATTAACGCCGAGACGAACATTTCGCCGTAAACGCCGTTTTTAATGTGAGAAACCGTTGCGTCCCTGTAAGCCATATATGACGCACTTTCGGGGTCGCCGGGGTTGATATATCCGAAATAGTCGCCGCGAATCTGCGCGCCTATCCATTCTCTGAACGGATTTTTGTATACAGCGGAATCCGGCGGGACAAAGCCTTTGACGTAATTTGTAAACGCTGTGCGTTCCGCTGTGTAATAAGCATATTTCGGCTGTTTTTCAATCCAGAAATCGGCAACGTTTTTCGAGGTAAAATTCCTGCCGAATTTCTCGATAAGCTCCTGATAGAGCACCATATAATTTGTATCGTCGTCGTTGGGGGCGCAGTCGGTTACATCGGGAAATACGCCGTTTGCTATCCATTCTCCCGCTCTTTCGAGAATCGAATCTGTAAGCTCGCAGCGTTTTATATATCTGTGTAACGGATAGTTGCCCGTTTCTTTTAAAATAATATTTATCTTGTCCGTTCTTACACCCTCGACGGGTTTGCCGAGCAGGCATCCGCATATCCTGCCGTACCATGCGCCGGCAATTTTATCCTTCAATATTTTTTCGTCGGGTTTTCTTGCGGACGGTACATCGTCGGCTCTTTCCTTTAATATATCGTCGTATTTTGTCGGTTCGACATATTCGTAATTTGCTTTTTTATCCGCGTTCATTACAATATCAAACAGTACGTTGGACATTTTCTCTTTGTTTTCGCCCTTCGGCATATGAGAAACAGCCTCGAAAACATCTTTGAAATTTTCGATATCGAGTCCTTCCTCAACAGACTGTCTGTACTCTGTCATAATTTGTTCGGAGTATAATTCCGACGGGTCGAGATTTTCATAGTCGGGCACGATTTTTTCCCTTTTTGCGTATTCCTTTTGACGGGGAACGCTTCCTGTCAGCAGTTCGTCGAGCGAAACTCCGAAATATTCCGACAGCGTTACGAGGTTTTCTATCGTGGGCTTTGATTTATCACTCTCCCATTTCTGAACGGATCGGTTTGAAATTCCGCATTTTTTTGCTACGGCTTCCTGTGTAAGACCGGCTTTTGTTCTTAATAAATATATACGGTTTGCAAGAGTCATGATATCGACTCCTTTACTTATTATTTGGTTTTATTATAATAAATAAACCGGCAATACGCAACTAACCGGCAGTTGGAGTTTAATCAACCGCCGGTTGTTATCAATCATCAGATTTTTTATTTTTGCGTTTTGTTTGTTTTGACCGTATTTTACGCCATGAGATTTCTGATAATCTCCATGCATTCCTGCTTGTTCATAATCTTGGGAACGGGATAAAGCGGATTGCCCTCTTTAAGCGCTCTGTCGGCAAGAAGCGGAATATCCTCAGCCTTGATCTGTTCAAACTTGGTCGGGATGTTCATATCTTTGTTCATCTGCTTAATCGCTTCAATGAAGATATGCGCCTTCTCGGCGTCGGATTTTCCCGAAACGTCAAGTCCTGCGGCTACGGCAAGCTCGCCGAGTCTTTTATGTGCGCTTGAACCGAAATACTCAAGAATATAGGGGAGAATTACCGCGTTTGCAAGACCGTGGGGGATGCCGTACATACCGCCTAAGTTATGAGCGATGGCATGAACATAGCCTACATATGCTCTTGTGAATGCGATACCTGCAAGATATGAACCCTCAAGCATATTTGCTCTCGCCTCGATATCCTTGCCGTTTTTATATGCTTCTTCAAGATTTGCGAATATAAGCTTAGTCGCTTTGAGAGCCGCCGCCTCGGTGTCCTTGGTGTTTGACTGACCGATGTATGCCTCTACAGCGTGAGTAAGAGCGTCCATACCGGTGGTGGAGGTTATATGAGGAGGAAGACCTACGGTAAGCTCAGGGTCGAGAACCGCGTACTTCGGGCGAAGTCTTGGATCGTTGATTGCATTTTTTTCATGAGTTCTGGGATTGGAGATAACAGCCGCAATGGTCGTTTCAGAGCCTGTGCCCGCAGTGGTAGGTACTGCAAAGAGAGTAGGAATGGGCTTTAAAACCTTAAGCTGACCTCTCAGCTGAGGAACCTGCTTGTCCGGACGCGCAATTCTCGCTCCCGCGCCCTTCGCGCAGTCCATGGGAGAACCGCCGCCAAATGCGATGATAGCCTGACATTCGTTTCCGAGATAGAGAGCTCTTGCGTCCTCTACGTTGTTGATTGTAGGGTTGGGCTGAACCTCGTCGTAAACGACATAATCGATGTTTTCAGCCTTAAGAGCGTCGAACATTCCGTCCAAAAGGTGAAGAGACATAAGTCCCTTGTCCGTTACGACAAGAACCTTGTTTATTCCCTTTGATTTGATGAGCTTGGGAAGCTGTTTAACGCATCCCGCGCCTTTTAAAAGCTGCGGCTCTGTCCAGTCGAGAACGTTAACCGCCGCTCTCATGGCAGCCTGATAAGCTCTGCAATATTTTTCATAAGCAGTTGACATTTATAAAACCTCCTGTGTTTGTATCTCTAAGAAAGTATATCATAATTATCGGTTTGATACAACAATTTTTTCATGATAATCGCTTTTTTTGTTTTTTTCCTTTTTGCTCATAAATAATTTCCAAAGCTCCTTTATCGGAACTATAATTACGGCGAAAAGAACGGAAACGATATATTGTAAAACCGTTATTCTTGCAAAGCCGAAAACCTCCGCAATCGGTTTTATAAGTACCGTTGCGGTTGTCAGAATCAGCGCGACGGCAAGAGAGATGTACATGTCCGTGTTTCTGTACTCCTTTTTTTCGGTTTTTGAAAGCGGAAGAGTACGCGAACGCAGACACAGCGCGCTTAAAAGCTCGCACAGCGACATCGTAATAAACGCCATTGTCGTACCTATCGCGCCGTTTTCGTCGGTAACCCATGCAAATTTCCATACGCCTGTTTTGAAAACCTCGCCAACAAAATATGACGCCATTGTAAGTGCCGTTATGCTAAGTCCCTGACATACGATATCCTGCCATACGCCGTGAAGGTATATATTGGAGTTCGTATCTATCGGTCTGCGCTTCATGAGGTCGTGCTCGCCCTTGTCAAAGCAGAGCGCAAGAGAGGGAAAGGTATCGGTTATCAGGTTTATCCAAAGCATATGAACGATGCCCAGAATGCTGAAATTGAGAAGCGTTGCCAGTAAAATTGTGAGCAGCTCGGCAGTATTCGAGCCTACGATGAATATAAAGTATTTTTGAATATTGGAATAAATCCGCCGGCTTTCTTCTATTGCAGACGTGATTTTTTTAACGCTCGAGTTGAAAATTACGATATCGGACGGCGTTGTCCGAAGTTTCTTCCGGCTGCTGTCCGCGTCAACGCTTATATCGGCGTTTTTCTGCGCAAGAATACAGCTGCCCGCGCATGAGGTCAAGACGGTTATATAACCGTGCGTTTTCCAGGCGGATACGACTCTCGATTTCTGTTCGGGGGTTATGCCTGTATAAACTCGGATGTTCGCAAATCTCGAATTAAATTCGTCGTCGGGCATTTCATCGAGCTGTTCGGATGTGATTATCTGATTTTCATGATTTATAATTTTGTATTCCAATGCCGAATGTTCAACGTCGGATTTTTCCGCGTCGGTTATAAATACGGGAATAATGCCCGAATTTTCATACAGTCCGCATGCCTGTCTTGCCGAGGATTGAAAATGCCTGTCGCCGCCGTCACGCGTCAGGTCGTAAATGAGAGTCTGTGCGCTGCCGAGACGTTCAATTGCCGGGATTGATGTTATTATGATATCTTTTTCATATAATCCAACGGCCGTATGGGATAAAATTATGCCCGCATAAGAAGCGAGCCCCTGCGGCATCGCGGTTATGGAAAGCGCGAGCGCGACCATTATCGAATCGAGAGCCGAAACGAATCCGAGCGAACCGCCGTTTACCTTTGTCATTATAAACTGTCCGAGAAGAACTATTCCGCATATGACCATTGCGAAAATGTTAATCCAGTTGTTTGCGTCGTGAAGCTTCAGCTGAAGGGGAGTTTTGTTTTTTCTTGCCGTGGAAACAATATCGTATGTCTTGCCGAGATATGTCGACAGTCCCGTCGCCGTAACAACAGCAAGACCCGAACCGCTTATCACGGTCGAGCCCATGTAAACCATATTATTTCTGTCCGTTACGTATAACTCACGGTCTGTTATCCCGAATATCTGAGTACGGTACTTATTTATCGGATAAGCGTTTGATGAACGTATTGCCGACTCTTCAACCTTCAGAGCCGTGCATTCAAATATGCGCGCGTCCGCCGGAATTACCGTACCGGGGGATAAAAGTATAACGTCTCCGACAACTATATCCTCGGAATAAATAAGCGTTTTTACGCCGTCTCTTAAAACATATGACTGTTTTGCCGTGCGCGACTGCAAATCATGCAGGATTTTGTCGGATTTCTGCCTTTGCAGAACGACGATAACGGCGTTGATAATTATAATCGCCGCGACAACGAGAAATTCGTAAGGGTACTGTCCGTCAATAATGACAAACACTGCGGATATCGCCGACAAAGCAAGCAGCAGCGAGAGCGACGGGTCGAGAAGCTGAGCTATTATTTTGAACCCGAATGAAATTTTAATTTCGGGATTAAGCCTGTTCTTGCCGCTCTGCTTTAAACGCCGCTGCGCTTCTTCGTCGGAAAGACCGTTGGAAGAGGATGAAAGACGCGAAAATACCGTCAGTATATCTTCTGTCGAATAACTCATCCGAACGCTCCTTTATAATTAATATTTTGCTATCGCTCCTACAAGATCGTAATCGAATTTTTCGCAGATTTTCATGATTATTGCAAAGAATCTTGTCTTGACAATTTTCTTGAAAATATCGCCGAAGAATCCGTCGAATTTTGCATAGTGGGGAATTTCCTTATCAACTCTGCCGTCATAGGAGAGCGTGAACGCCTGTGAATATGTGATTCCGCCCTCGCCCTTGAGCTGGAAACGGATATAGCAGCCGAGCTGATCCTCGTAGTCGTTAAGATCGATTGAATTGCCCGTTGCGATAATCTCGCCGTTTGCAATCCATTCTATGCTCTGACAGTCTCTTGTTTCATCGAGAGTGAGCGTAATTGAATTTTCATCCTGGTTGACGTCTATTCTTGAAACGAGAGGGACAAGTCCGTTACCCTCAAAATCGGGTGAAATATCCGTTTTCGCAAATCTCGAGCATGCGAAGAACGTGCCGTCCTGCATAGCCTGCTTGACGTTTTCAAGATTGTTTTCGGGAAGGATGAACATCTCGAAGCTTCTGCCGACCTCATCGGCGTACTCGGAGTCGTCGTCCGCAAATGCGATAACGTTTCTGCCCTTGGGGATAACTACCTGTAAAAGCTCATCCCACAGAGCCTTATCGGCTTTTGTGCAGTTGTCCTGATTGTTAATAATCTCCATGCCGAGGCATGACGGATTTTTAACGAATATATTCGCGAAATACTCGATAAACATCGGGTGATGCGAACGCTCGGGGAAATTGTTTGAATTAACCCAGTCGCCTACGTGATTGAGAACGGTGAAGCCCTTGCCCGACGCCTCTACGGCCGCAGGAGCGGATTCATAATCGTTTTCTTTGCCCCATAAACCGCTGCCGTAATCGGTGAAGTAGCCGTTTACGTGAGTTTTCGTGAGCGTCGCCATGTTCATTTCGATACCGCCCGTGACATCGGTCATTCCTCTGCCGTCGCGGTCCGAACCTGTTGTAATTCTCTCGTAATCCTCGTCGGACATGTTGTTAAGCTCCTGAAGAAGATTAAACGGAGGATAAATTTTTCTCTCTTTATTCCAGCCGTTGTTGATAACGCCGTGGTCGGTAAGCGAGAGAATGTCGTATCCCGCTTTATAATAAAGCTCTATCATGTCGGGCAGGTCGACTCTTCCGTCGCTTGCCGTGCAGTGAGTGTGTAAATTTGCAAGATAATAATTGTAAGCGTCCCAATCAACGCCGTCGTACGGACTTGTTATCGTATAATCCGTTTCGGTTGTATCTGTGTTTTCAGCGTAAGAAGCAACCGTTGCCGCAGGTATAATCATGCTGGCAGATAAGAGAACGGCGGCAGCTTTTTTTATAAATTTCATGGTTTAATCGCCTCCTTGTTTTATGATACCACAATATGCTATGCTTTTCTATTGTCAATTATTAATAAAAATCCTGCTAAAATTTATACGTTTACAATCTGATAATAAAAAGTTATAATATACACAGAGAATCCGGGGAGATTTGACTCGGAGTTTATAATCGGATAAGCGAAAAAAAGGTGATTAAGCTATGAATAAAAAATCTTTATTAAAATGCGTTTCGTTTATGATGACGGTCATGCTCCTGTTTTCGGGAACACTCCCGGCATTCGCCGGACAGAACTCGGATTTTGAGATAAGCTCGGTAAACGGCGGAGTTTCCGTAGATAAATATCTCGGCTCGGACGCAAGCGTGAGCATTCCCGAAACGATAGACGGCAAAAGCGTAACGGCTGTCGGAATATCCGCTTTTGAAAATAACAAAACGGTTAAATCCGTAATACTGCCCTCGTCCGTCAAGTCGGTTTTGTCGTCGGCTTTTTCGGGCTGTTCCGCTCTCGAAAGCGTATCCCTGCCCGAAACGCTTGAAAATATAGGGTCGTACGCTTTCCTAAACTGTACCGCGCTCGATAATGTGAAAATTCCGGACTGTTCCGTGGGCTTCGGCGCGTTTCAGGGATGCACCGCTCTTAAAAATATAGTTTTCGGCGATTGCTTAAAATTTGCCGACAGGTTTGCATTTGAAAAAACCGCATGGCTTGACTCAAAAGAGCCGGGCGTTGTTTACGCTTCCGACTGCGCGTATACGTATATATCGGATTCGGAGGACGGAGCGGTTGTTATCAAGGAGGGAACGGAAAGTATTTCGCCGTATGCGTTTGCCGACGAAAAGCTTATAACCGACGTTTATATTCCCGATTCCGTAAAGTCGATAGGTACGCGTGCTTTTAAAGACTGCGCGAATCTTCAGAGCGTATATATTCCATCCTCGGTTGAAGAAATCGGTTCTCAGGCGTTCGGATATGAAACGCAATCAAATACTCTTGTTCTTTCGGACAGATTTACGATATACTGCCGGACGGAATCGGGAGCAGAGAATTATGCGCGGGAAAATTCAATAAAATTTGAAAATGTCGATAACTGCAAGCACGATAAAAACAAACAGTATGAGATAACGCGTACGGCTTCCTGCGAGGAGGATGGTATTTTAACTTACACATGCCGTAAGTGCCATTACAGTGAAACCGTATCGATACCGAAGCTCGGTCATGTATGGGGCGAATGGGTTACCGTTTCGACGCTCGGATGCGAGAGCGACGGAATCGATGAAAGAACGTGCGAAAGATGCGGCAAAAAAGAGCAGAATACAACTCCCGCGCTCGGACATAAGTGGGGCGAACAAAGTGCGTCAAAAAATCCGACATGCGTTGATAAGGGAGAAACAGAGCGGGTATGCGCCATATGCGGTTCGGTTCAGACGGGAGAAATTGCTCCGACGGGACATACGTGGAGCGATTGGGTTGAAACGAAGTCCGCAGTGTGTGAAACCGAGGGTGAAAAACAGCGTTATTGCAACGTATGCGGAGCGAACGAAACAGATAAGATTCCCGCGCCCGGAAGCCATACATGGGGCGAATGGGAGCAGATAAAAGCTCCGACAAAAACCGAGGACGGCACTGCCGAACGTAAATGCTCGGTATGTTCAAAGACGGAAACGAAAAAAATCGACAGGCTCGGAGATGACGCGCCCGAAGATACTCTTATTCTCAAGGATTCAAGTAAACTGAAAATCGACAGGGAGAAAAAGCTTATAACCGGAATATACGTCGGAACAATATCCGAATCGCTCATAAAAGAGTTTATATCATATACTCACGGCGAAACGGTGATTGTTGCAAACGTTGAAAAAAATGAGGAGATAACGGGAGATGCTCCCGTAGGAACGGGTAATTATGTTGTTCTCGGATATGACGGAAATCTTCAGGATTATTGTTATGCGGTCGTGCTCGGCGACGGCGACGGAAACGGAACAATAACGGCCTCGGACGCGAGAATCGCGCTGAGAATTTCTGCTAAAATTCAAACCGCGTCAGATGCGGTAATATGCGCGCTTGATATTAATTCCGACGGCAAGGTTACAGCCTCGGACGCAAGAATTATATTAAGAGTATCGGCAAAGCTTCAGACAATGCCCGGCGCTGATGAGAGCGTTTCGGAAAATCAGACCGAAGCTCAATCCGTAAAAAACGAAAAAGCTGCGACGTCGCAGACCGAGGCTCAATCGGTACAGAACGAAAAAACTTCGGAAAAGATAACCGAAGCTCAATCTGACGCGAAGTCAAAATAAAACATTGAAATATATAATAAGCCGTCGGTTCGGATTTTATCGAACCGGCGGCTTTATGTGAATATTATTGAATTATAATCTGATTCTCAGAATATCTCCCGGATACAGCTTTTTATCGCTTGAAATCGACAGATGCTCCTGCGGAAGATGCGCGGTTTCGCGGTTGCTGCCGTTTTTATCGATAATGCTTTCAACCTTAAAGCTTTCGCCGAGTGAGTGCGGGGACAGAATTTCAAGCGTATCTCCCAAAGAAAATCTGTTTCTCATCTCGACCGTATAACGCCCGTTTCCCTCGTCTGCAAGCACGATTGCCGTAAATCGGCACGTCTGACGGTAGAGCCCGTCGTTTGAGTGCGAATGAATCAAATCTCCGAAATAAAAACCCGTCGAATACGGTCTGTGGGACGCGCATTCAAGCTCCGAATTAAGAATATCAAGTTCTGCGTCCGAATCCATCGCGTGACGGTATGCGTTCGTAACGACGGCAACGTAATAAGGAGACTTCATTCTGCCCTCTATTTTAAATGATGTTACTCCGGCTTGTGCTATCCTGTCAAGGAAATCAATGCATTTTAAATCGTGCGAACTCAGAATTGCGGACGAGCCGTTTTCTTCTATAACTTCAAAATGCTGTTCCGGTCTTTTTTCCTCGGTCAGGTAATACATCCATCTGCACGGCTGTGTGCATTCCCCGCGGTTTCCGCTCTTGCCAGAGAGATAAGAGCTTATAAGACACCTGCCAGAGTACGACATGCACATCGCTCCGTGGACGAACGTTTCTATTTCAAGCTCGGACGGCGTTTTTGCGCGAAGCTCGGCAATTTCGTCAAGAGACATTTCTCTGCCCAGAACAACGCGCTTTGCGCCCATATTATAGTATGTAAGAGCCGTCATGTAGTTTTGGATATTTGCCTGCGTGCTTATGTGAATTTCAAGCTCCGGCGCACCCTCTTTTAATGCGCATAATGCGCCGAGGTCTGAAACAATAACCGCGTCAACGCCTATATCGTAAAGTTGTTTTGCGTAAGCCTTAAGAGGTTCTATCTCATTATTTTTTGCGAAACTGTTTACCGTGACGTACAGTTTTTTATTTAACGAATGTACTTTCTTTACCGCGTTTTCGAGTTTTTGAAGTGAAAATCCGGCATTTTCGCTTCTCAGCTGCATAAACGGACCGCCGACATAGACAGCGTCCGCTCCGAAATGAAGCGCGGTGTTTAAGCATTCCTCGCTGCCCGCGGGGCAAAGAAGCTCGCAATTTTTGAAGTCATACATGTTTTTTTCCTCACAAAAACAATGACTGTCGAATCCGTTTCGTGACCCGGCAGTCGTTTTAAATTTTTATTCAACGATTGTTTTAAATAAAAGCGTAGATTGCTACGGCGCAGACGCTCAGCGCAAGCAGAATCGCCAGTATTATTGCAATAATTCTTGTAACTTTTTTGCTCATAATTATTTATCCTCTATTCCCATGAGTTTCTTAACGTCCGAAATAATCAAGTCGGTGATTTTTCGGGCGTTGTCCCTGTCCTTTGCATGAGCCGTTACATAAATTTTGATTTTAGGCTCTGTTCCCGACGGTCTGATTATAACTTTATTATCGTCGGGCAGCGAGTATGAAAGAACGTTTGAAACGGGGAGTGTAACAGGCTCGGTTCTGCCGTCGGAAGTATATGTTGTTACGCTTCTTTCGTAGTCGGAAATTTTTTCTACGGTCATGCCTGCGATTTTTTCGGGAGCGTTTTCTCTCATGTTCTCCATCATGCGGGACATTTTTTTCATGCCGTCCGCGCCCTCAAAGCCGAAGTTGAACAGTGTATTTAAATACATTCCGTATTTTTCATAAATTTCGTTCATTACATCGATAAGCGTTTTTCCCTGTAATTTATAGTAAGCGGCCATTTCGATTATCATCATCGAGGCGTTTACGGCGTCCTTGTCGCGTACGTGAGTGCCGGTAAGATATCCGTAGCTTTCCTCAAATCCGAGAACGTATCTGTCCTCTTCGCCTTTTTCTTTGAGTTTTTCGATAAGTTCGCCTATATATTTGAATCCCGTGAGCAGGTCAAACATTTCGCAGTTATAATCGTTCGCTATTGCGCGGACAAGCTCGGTTGTGACAATTGTCTTGACGACAACAGGCTTTTCGGGAAGTCTGCCCTGCTCTTTGAGCCGGGAGAGAATGTACTGCGTAAGCATGCATCCGACTTCGTTTCCGCTCATCAGCTTGTATTCGCCGTTGTCGAGAACGGCAATTCCGACTCTGTCGCAGTCGGGATCCGTCGCAAGAAGAATGTCGGCGGGGAAGTCCTCAGCCATTTTCATTCCTTCCTCGAATACCTGCTTAATTTCAGGGTTCGGGAACGGGCATGTCGGGAATGTGCCGTCGGGCTTTTCCTGAGAAAGTACGATTCTCAGATTTTCAACGCCGGTTTTCTTGAGAATATGACGTACGGGCTTGTTTCCCGTTCCGTTAAGAGGGGAGTAAATAACTTTGATTCCGGACTTTGCGCATACGTCGTTTTCAAGACGGCATTTAAGCTCTTCATTGTAAAATTCCTCTTTTACCCAGTCCTCGATAAAGTCGATTTTATCCTCTGCGAGAGCATCGTCGAAGTCCATTATTTTAATCCCGGAGAAAATATCGACCCTGTTTATATAGGAAAGCGTTTCCTTTGCAGCCTCGTCCGTCATCTGGTAGCCCTCCGGACCATAGCATTTGTAGCCGTTATACTTTGAGGGATTGTGCGAGGCGGTTATTACGATACCCGACGAACAGCGGAGTCTGATAACGGCAAAAGACAGCATGGGCGTAGGCATAAGCTCGTCGTAAAAATAAACCTTAACGGAGTTCGCGGCAAGCACGCCCGCGGCGGTTTTTGCAAACAGGTCTGATTTTATTCTCGAATCGTAGGCAATCGCAACGCTCGGAGAGTCGAAATTCGCATTGAGATAATCCGCAAGTCCCTGAGTCGCCTGAGCTACGGTGTAGACGTTCATTCTGTTCGTTCCCGCGCCGATAACTCCGCGCAGTCCGCCCGTGCCGAATTCGAGCGTTTTGTAGAACCTGTCAAGAATTTCCTTTTCATTTCCCCTTATCGATTCGAGTTCTTCCTTTAAATCCGGATCTCTGTCGGCTTTTTCAAGCCAAAGTTTGTATAATTTATCATATTCGGACATAATAACACCTTGCTTAATTAAATTTTCACGCATATATTATATACGATATTTCCGCGGATGTAAATGATTTTTACTGTAAAAATAAAGAGTTGACAAATTACAGAAAAAATTATACAATATTATAAAACAAATGTTCGGAGGCTTCTCTTATATGTTTTCTTCCGTAAACAGCGTCGGTATATTCGGTATGCATACGTTTCCCGTTAATATCGAGGCTGACATCTCTCAGGGTAAGTACCGTTTCGACATTGTCGGACTGCCCGATACAGCCGTCAGCGAGTCGAGGGAACGCGTACGCTCCGCGTTGCGCAACAGCTCCTACACTTTTCCGTATATTCATATAACAATGAATCTTGCGCCTGCCGACGTTAAAAAAGAAGGACCTATTTATGATCTTCCGATTCTTATCGCGCTGATGAAGGCGACGGGTCAGCTTGAGGGGGATTTTTCCGACTGCGCGTTTATCGGCGAGCTTTCTTTAGGCGGAGAGGTAAGAAAAATCAACGGCGTCCTTCCTCTTACAATCGAGGCGAGAAAAAACGGGATAAAACGAATTTTCGTTCCCGAACAGAATGCGTCCGAGGGGAGCGTTGTGGAGGGAATCGACGTTTACCCCGTTTCAAATGTAAAACAGCTGATAGATTTTTTAAAAAACAGAGGCGTAATGGAAAAGGCGGAATTTCTTGATTTTGGAGCTTCCGATAAATATATGTCCGTTCCCGATTTCGCGGACGTAAAGGGACAGATGCAGGCGAAGCGTGCGCTTGAAGTTGCGGCTGCGGGCGGTCATAATGTAATGATGGTCGGTTCTCCCGGTTCGGGAAAGAGTATGCTTGCAAAAAGAATACCGGGCATTCTTCCCGACATGACTTTTGATGAATCGCTTGAAACGGCAAAGGTATTTTCAATAGCCGGACTTTTAAACGACAAGCTTCCGATAATAAAAACGCGGCCGTTCCGTTCTCCGCATCATTCCATATCCGCCGCAGGACTTGCGGGCGGCGGTACCGTGCCGAAGCCGGGGGAACTGTCGCTTGCGCATAACGGCGTTCTGTTTCTTGACGAGCTGCCGGAATTTTCGCGTACGGCAATGGAGGTTATGAGACAGCCGATTGAGGACGGGGTTATTACTATTTCAAGGGTTGCCGGAGCGGTGACTTACCCGTGTTCCGTTATGCTTGTTTGCGCGATGAATCCGTGTCCGTGCGGTTTCTTCGGTCATCCGACAAAAAAATGCACGTGCGCTCCGGGAGCGGTGACTCGGTATATATCAAAGGTTTCCGGTCCCATGCTCGACAGAATCGATATACATATAGAAGTTCCGCCCGTGAATTTCGACGAGCTGTCGGATTCTCAGAGGGGCGAAAGCTCTGCGGACATAAAAAAACGCGTCGACGCCGCAAGGAATATTCAGCGGGAACGTTTTAAAGGCACGGACATTTTTTCCAATGCGAAGATGCCTGCCGAGGCGGTAAGAAAATACTGCGTAATGACGGATTCTGCCTCATCCATGCTTAAAAATGCGTTCGACCGTCTCGGTCTTTCGGCAAGAGGCTACGACAAGGTTTTAAAGGTTGCGAGAACTGTCGCGGATCTTGACGCAAGCGAAGTTATCGATATAAAACATATTTCCGAAGCAATTCGGTACAGAAGTCTTGACAGAAAGTTCTGGGGCAATTAAAATGAGTGTAATATTGAGGTGTTTGATATGAATTTATGGAGCATGTATCCTAAATTTGCGGCGTTTCTGATGAGCTTTGTTACGTTTTTCTCTTCGATCTTTCCGTTTTGCAATTCTGCCGATTTTATGGTAGATACGACAAAAGAATTATATGAGGTAAAGGGAATTGTTAACACGCTTAACTGTTGGAATCCTTATGCCTTTGATGAAAATACGACAGTCAGCGATGAAAATGACGTTATGTCGTTCGTTGACTATATCGAATTGATGCGGGCAACCGGCGGCGACGGAGTAATCGACCCGTTTGTTGATCCGTATGATAACTCAACGCTTGACGATTATGATTTCAGCCGTATTATTTCTTCATGCAGGGGGATTTTAAATCTCGGAGCGAAGCCGTTTATAAAATTCGGAAACGTACCGCTTAAACTTTCGGCTGAGCCTTTAATCGGTACGTTCGGCGTGAATGTACGTCCGCCCGAGGATTATGACGAGTGGTATCGTTTTATATCGGCTTATGTGAACGCTCTTGCGGATAATTTCGGACTTGAGGAAGTAAAAACATGGCGTTTCGGAGTTTTTACGGAGTATGAAAATACCGAGTGGTTCTATGTCGGCGATAAAGATCCCGAGGCTTCGCTTGTCGAATATTGCAAAATATATGATTATACGGTAAAGGCATTGACGGACGCACTCGGCAATGATGTGTATGTCGGCGCTCATTCGATGACGGTTACCGAGGGACTTTGGGACGAGCGCGATTTTATAGAGCATTGCGCTAACGGAACAAACTATGCCACAGGCGAAACAGGAACTCATATAAGCTATCTTACGTCGTCGTTCTATGACCCTTCGATTACTCAGCAGACCTCCGGAATCAGACCCGCTCAATGTATAGAGCTTCTCCGTTCGGCATCCGAGAATGCGGGGCTTTACGGACTTGATTACGGCTTTGACGAGGGGCGTCTTATAGGCGGCGCTGACGGCGCGGAGCAAAACGCTCTTTTCCCGAGAGCCGTAGGCTGGAATATACAGTCCGCATATGACGCAAAGCTTTATAAGGAGATAAGCGCGGCGGGTGCTTCGTGGTTTTCGTCATGGGGTTATACGACAGGTGACGCGGTAAGCGGATATCCGTCCGTTGCGTATCATACGGCTGAGCGTTTTTCGGCATTTGCGGGCGGCAGCGCCGTTTCGGTAGAAAGTAAAACAAGGGGATCGGATAAGAACGAAAAAGGCGCGTTTGCAAGCGTCGATAAGGAAAACGGCGTTATAAATATAATGGCGTATAATTTTAAGCGTTCGTATAACTACTTTACGCCGAGCAAAATGAGCTTTAAGATAAATGCTCCCGATTTTACCGGAAAAACAGTTGAAATAAGAACTTATAAAATAGATTCCGACTGCAATTTCTTCGACGAGTGGCAGACCGACGCGCGCGAATATATTAAAAATAAAACGGTTATGGCGTGGTCGCCCGACGCATATACTCTTGACGGCAATATTATCTCGGATGAACTGAGCGAAAAATACGAAAATGAACTGCGCGATAAATATATCGAGTGTTCCGCTCTTGATTATACGAGCGAGGAAACTGTATGCGGCGGCGAAATCGATTTAAGTCTTTTTGTTGAAGCGAATACGTCCGTATTTATTGTAATTACGGCAAAATAAAATATTATAGCCTCGGCAGACATGATGATGTGTGCCGAGGCTCTTTTATACAATGTTTATGTCAATGAGGTAAAAACAGAGAATAAATTTAAAATCGGAAATTGCACTTACGCCTTTTATACCAATAGAATCGTATTTTTGACGAGCAAATATGAACTTTTTGTAAACAATAGATTTTTTTCCGTAAGAAACAGCAATTTTCCCGACTATATATATGAGAGGGCTTTTCTGACACGCAGTCCTCTTATGGTTTGCGGGAATCATCCGCCCCGCGGCGGGGCAAAAAAAC
>CAVGCY010000022.1:0-28774 GCA_963627915.1 Bacteroidaceae bacterium
TGCCTACACCTCTGCTTGTACGCCCTCATGAGATAACCAATGTTATCCACGAAGTCATACACAATGGGTTCGTCCTTGCCCTCAAAGGTTCTTGCAATACGCCCGATGGACTGTACCACTACGGCGTAATCCTTGACGGGGGTAGTCATAAAGAGCCTGTCGAGTCTCGGTATATCCAACCCCTCTTTGCAGAAAGAATAGGTGGCAAATAGATACTTTTTGCGTCCTGTCCGCATATCCTCAATGGCTTGTTCCCGTTCGGCTTTGCCCTTTTTGGAGGTCATTTTGCCACTCACCATAACTGCGTCCGCTCTCATTTTGGCGGGGAGACAATTCATGAGGTTTTCAAGGTGTTCCAACCTGTCGGAGAGGATAAGACAAGAATGTTCGCTCTCCGAGACAATCAATGACGCTACGAAATGTAAGCGGTCTCGGTTGTCACACAGGTAACTAATGAGCTTTTGATAGTTCAATGTGCCGTCCGTGTTCATGCACTCACGGCTCATTCCGACCCCTGTACCAACGGGGTAGATACCGACTTTCATGATTTTGTCCCCTACGGCTATCTCTGGCACGGTATAAATAATTTCACCGAGTAGAGCGTAGGTAGCGGCAATCATGCCATCAGACCGATGTACGGTAGCGGAAAGACCTATCTTGTGCCGTGCAGAAAGAGCGTTAAGAACTTTATAGAACTGTGTCATTGCGGTCGGTGTTCCTGTACAACGGTGGCACTCGTCCACAATCACAATGTCCCACAGGTCTTTATATCGGTTCATATCGAGCTTGCACATGGTCTGAATAGTGGCAAATGTGATACCCTCTCCGATATTGACCTTGCCCTCGGTAATCGTTCCGATAAGGCTATTGTCGAGGTACATTTCCGCTCGTCTCTTACTTTGATTGAGCAAGTCCAATGTGTGAGTAAGCCACAATGCCCGTCTGCCGAACTTTTTTACGAGAGCGATACCCATTTGAGTCTTGCCGCTTCCTGCGGGGCTTTGGAGTATGCCGTATTTGCCCTTATAAACGCGCTCTACGGCTTCTCTTTGATAGAGGTATAACGGAACATCTTTCCCCTTATAATCGACCGGTGACGCTCTGGTGAAGCCCGGTAGGTATTCTGTGTCACTCGGCGCAAATTCGGGAAATCTCCGTAGTGTTCCGAAAGGTAAAACCAACGCTTCACCGTGCTTCTCGTACAAGCTCAAGGTCTTTGGCGTATTACCAAGCCATAAGTGCATACGGAGCTTTTTTGCGTATTCGGGATTGGCTATTCGTAGCTCTTTTTCACACCACTCGACCACGCTTTCGGGGTAGTTCGTGACGGTCAGCACATTTGATACGATAACTCTCACGGTGACACACCCCTTAACCTAATCCATAAATCAAGAGGAATACCGTCCCGTATCTCTCGCTCATTGAAACTCGCCTGTCTCGCACGATAGCGATTGATTACCGCATGGGGTATCATGAACACTTCATCTTCAAGCAGGAGAGCAAACCAGCCTTGACCGTTCCCGCACATTTCCCATAGTGTCATGGAAAGGTCTTGATTTTCCTCAACACGGGAAAACGGAAATTTACCGTTGGAACATACCTTGCAATCAATGAGATAGGGGACACCGGTCTTAACGGCTATCACATCGGCTGGCTGTCCGCTTTGATTTTGAGCGAGATTATGAACCCAAAACCCCTCTTGGAACAGGAGGTCACAGAACTTGGACTCAAAGCTGTTTCCGAGAGACTTATTAGTGTCCATATTCTTCCTCCAATTTCAGTACCTCCTCATACTTTTGCATGAGAGCGAGAATTTTATCTGTGTAAGTAGTAGAAGTAATCCCGCTCTCCCTTGCTTTTGCCGCTCCGTAATCTCCCATGTTGTAAGCCATCAGAGCCTTAGTGTAATCACCGTCATAAGCCCTAAGATAACTGCCGATGATTTTTACTCCGCAGAATATATTCTGATAGGGGTTGAGCATATCGGCGGCTCTGTATTTTTCCGCAAGCTGTGTATGATTGACGGTGTTAATCTGTAAAAGCCCGTAGTCATTGGTTTTGCTGACGATTTCAGGGTTAAATTGACTCTCATGCTCAACCATTGCCATAATCAGCGTTACGGGAACTTCTTCATCGGCACATATCTCATAGACATACCGTTGGAGACTGTGAGAGAGCGGTACATCGAAGTACACGACTTCGGACATTTCGGGGAGATTGTCTGCTTCATAAACAGGAACTTCTACCGACTCTGTGAGCGTTTCTGTCTTGGTAACGGTCTTTGCCTGTGACTTTCCAACAAGGAAGCCAATCAACCCGCCGCCAAGGAACAACATGAGCAGAACCACCCACGCTTCGGCTCTCACGATTTTGTATCTGTTGACTTTTCTTTTTCTACACTCAGTAGCCATCTCTGAAAATCCTCCTCATTTTTAGGGTCTTGGTAAAAGGCTTCCAAGATACCCACTAAAGGTCTTGCGAGGTCTATTACTTGTTCATCAGTCAGAATGGGACTCATGTTCGGTAACAATTTTTTCGCACTCCTCAAGCACCTTTTTAGCTTTGGGGTAGGTGCTAATCCCTCTCAAAATGCTCGACATTTCGGGCGGTTGGACTACGATACCTCGCACTTGCAGTTCCAATATCATGTCCCCCTGTTTCAGACCGAGCTTTTTCATTCTTTCGAGAACATTCATTAGAATTTCCTCCTCGTATAATAAAGTAGTAGTTTTTTATGTCCCTCTCCAAGGACAAAAAATGCTATACTGTAACGGACGCTGCCATCCATCGCCTTCGCTGCACTTTTTATTGCATTCAAATTCTGTTTGTCAAGGGCGACGGATTTTTTGTAAAATCTTCATTTTAGGACTTGACTTTTAATAGTTAGTCTTTCTGAAATTCTGTTTTCCAGAAATCATCTTGACAAAAGGCAGAATTGATGTTATTATTCTTATTGGACTTCTTAATAACAACGCCCTGTCAAAACGCCAATTTTGAGAGGGTCGGCTTCTTACTGCCAAATCCGTTTTTCAGATTTCTTGGTCTTATTATAATTCTGATTGGCAGAGTTGTCAAGAGGTAAATTCTAAATTTCAGAAATTTTTTCGAAAAGGAGGGTATCAACCATGACATTCGAGGAGAATTTGAAGCGTATCTGCAAAGATAGAGGGACTACTCCGACTGCCATAATGAAGAAATGGGGACTATCCACATCTAAAGTGTCGGCATGGTATAAAGGCTCTTTGCCGAAGCAAGAGGTACTTATTCGCCTTGCCGAAGAATTGAATTGTTCGGTTATGGACTTCTTTGCAGACGAAGAGGATTTAATTAAAAAAGAAATCGTCCCCAACAATGAGGACGAAAAAGACATATTGCGTATCTATCGCTCTCTGCCCCGTAGGGCAAAGCATGAGTTCATGGCAATGGTATATGAATATGAAAATCGAAGAGAATTAGAGGGGGATAATACAAGTGCTACGGGTTGAGAAGACTGTACCCATAGAACTTCTCAAGCGTAAGCGTACATTGGAGGTGATACTACGAAAGCGGTAATATACGCTCGATATTCGAGCCACAGTCAGCGTGAGGAGTCCATAGAGGGACAGCTTCGTGAGTGTCACGACTTCGCCCTTAAAAACGGCTTTACCATTATCAACGAATATATTGACAGAGCTCTATCGGGAAAAACAGACAACCGTCCCAGTTTTCAACGACTTATTAAAGACAGCGAAAAGCAACAGTTTGAAGCGGTGATAATGTACACCCTTGACCGCTTCGCCCGTAATCACTATGATTCGGCTATTTACAAGGCAAAGCTCAAAAAGAACGGTATTCGTATTTTTTATGCCAAACAACCCATTTCGGATACGCCGGAGGGTATTATCCTTGAGTCCGTCCTTGAGGGATATGCTGAATACTATTCCGAAAACCTATCTCGTAATATCAAGCGTGGTATTCGAGAAAACGCTCTAAACTGCGTTGCAACAGGTGGGGCAAATCTGCTTCTTGGCTATACCGTTGGAGAAGACAAAAAATACGCTATCGACCCTACGGGAGCAAAGGTTGTACAGGAAATTTTTCAAATGTACGCTGGCGGCTATTCGGCAACACAAATTGTCAATTACTGCAATTCACAGGGCTATAAGACGGCACGGGGAAATGCTTTCAATAAAAACAGCCTACGGACAATCCTCAGAAACGATAAATACATCGGTGTATATCGCATGATGGATATTGTCGTTCCGGACGGTATGCCGTCTATAATAGATAAAAAGCTGTTCGACAAGGTACAATCCATGCTCAAACATAATGCGTCTGCACGGGCAAGGACAAAGGCGAAAGAAGATTATCTCCTCACAGCAAAGCTCTTTTGCGGTCATTGCGGTTCACCAATGGTCGGCGAAAGCGGTACTTCCAAAACAGGACAGGTTTACTACTATTACAAGTGTGGGAAAGCCAAGCGAGAACACGCCTGTAAAAAGAAAGCAGAAAAGAAAGATTGGATTGAGGAGCTTGTCGTTCGCTTTACGGTAGAAAAAGTGCTGACCGATGAAAACATTAAAAGCATTGCAAAGAGAGCTATGGAGCTTATCGAAAAAGAGTCAGCCGACACAGCCTACCTGGAGGGGCTACGGACTGACCTCAAGGAAACGCAGAGAAAGATAAAAAACCTTGTCTCTGCTATTGAGCAAGGCATTGTATCTTCCACTACGAAAGAGCGACTTGACGAACTGGAACGGGATAAGACCACCATCGAGGGACAAATAGCCCGTGAAGAAATGAAAAAGCCGCTCTTAACCGAGGAGCGCATACGATACTGGCTCACTTCGTTTAAGAACGGCGATAGAAAAGACAAAGCGTACCAACGAAAAATCATTGATACGCTTGTCAATTCTGTATATGTTTACGATGAAGACGATGGGGGCAAACGGATTGTGCTTACATTCAATCTGTCGGGCAATAACACTCTTACCCTAAAGAGTTCGGATATTGGGTGTTATGCTATAGCAAAAGAGCGGGCGTCCCGAATTTTTTCAAATTCGGGACGCCTCAATAATAATCTTAATTTATTTGCAATTTATTATCGGCAAAAATTTTTACGGTGAGAAGGCGAACGTTTACGCACGCTTATTTTTTAAGCAGTTCCTTCATTCTTTTTGCCGCTTCCTTCGTATCGTCGGGGTCGCCGAACATTGAGAGCCTGAAATATCCCTCGCCGCATTTGCCGAATCCTTCGCCCGGAGTGCCGACAATCTGTGCTTTGTTTAAAAGCATGTCGAACATTTCCCAGCTTGACATTGAGCCGGGGCATTTGAACCAGATATACGGCGCGTTTCTGCCGCCGCAGTACCAAATTCCGAGCTCGTCGAGCGCGTCCATCAAAACCTTCGCGTTGCGCTTGTAAACGGCTATATTTTCATGAATTTCCTTAAGTCCTTTTTCCGTAAAAACTGCCGCGCCGCCGCGCTGGAGAATATACGAAACTCCGTTGGTTTTGGTTGTGCGGTTGCGCACCCACATGGCGTTGAAATTCATACCCTCGCGTTCGAGTGTTTTCGGAATAACCGTATATCCGCATCTTGTTCCCGTAAATCCCGCGGTTTTTGAAAGAGAACTTATCTCAATGGCGCATGTACGGCTTCCTTCAATTTCATAAATGCTGTGAGGAAGTCCCTCTTCCTCGATAAAAGCTTCATATGCCGCGTCGAAAATGATAATCGAACCGTTTTCGTTTGCGTAGTCGACCCAGAGCTTGAGCTTTTCTTTTGTGAACACTGCTCCCGTCGGATTATTGGGAGAACAGATATAAATCAAATCCGCCTTTACGTCCTTATCGGGGATGGGTGCGAAGCCCGAAGAAGCGTCGGACGGGAAATGAATTATCTTATGACCGGCAATAATATTCGCGTCGACATATGCCGGATATGCGGGCTCCATTATGAGAGTTGTATTGTCGGAATCGAATAAGTCGAGAATATCGCCAAGCTCGTCGCTTGCGCCGGAAGAAACGAAAACCTCGTCGTTCTCAAGTTCGATTCCCCTTGATTTATAATAATTTTGAACGCTGTCACGGTAAAAATCGGCTCCGCATTCGGGCATGTAGCCGTGAAATGTCGCTTTGTCCGCCTGGTCGTCAACAGCCTTGTGAAGCGCGGAGATAACCTCATTGCAAAGCGGAAGCGTAACGTCGCCTATACCAAGTCTTAACAAATGCGTTCCGGGATTTTCCTGCGTATAAGCCTTTGTTTTCTGCGCGATATTATAAAACAGATATGAGCTTTTTAATTCCTGATAATGCTTATTCGGTTTAATCATCTATACTCTCTCCTTCGTAAATCATGGCGGCGGGACCTGTCATGGTAACGGTGTAATCCGCAGAAACGCTTATAAACAGCGAACCTCCGTCGAGAACGACCTCGACGTCCTCGCCCGCGGGGCATAATCCGAGGCTGACGGCCGCCGAAACGGACGCGCACGCGCCTGTTCCGCACGCCATTGTGATACCGCTTCCTCGCTCCCAAACTCTCATGCGGATTTTATTCTTGTTGATAACGCTTACAAACTCGACGTTAACTCCGCCGGGGAAAGCGTCGTGCTTCTCCATTGCCGTTCCGGTTGTGGTGAGCGGAGCGTTATCGGCGTTTTCGACAAATACGACGGCGTGAGGATTGCCCATGGAAACGGGTATGTATTCGACCGTTTCGCCGAGAACCTCGATTTTGTTTTTCTGTCCTACGGACGCTTTGCCCATATCGACTTTGACTGATGAAACCCTGCCGTTTTCAACGTTTAATTTAAGAATTTTGATACCCGAAAGAGTTTCTACCGTAATTTCGGTTTTGTCGGTATATCCCTTGTCGTAGACGTATTTTCCCACGCATCTGATACCGTTCCCGCACATCATGGCTTCGCTGCCGTCGGCGTTGAAAATGCGCATTTTAAAGTCTGCGGTTTTTGACGGCAGAATCCATATCATACCGTCGCTGCCCGCGCCGAAATGACGTTCGGAAAGCTTAATGGAAAGCTCTTCGGGATTTTTCGGTTCTTCGGACGAATATACGTAAAGATAATCGTTTCCGAGACCGTGCATCTTTGTAAACTTCATAATTTCTCCCTTTTAAGCAATAATTTATCAAAATAAATCACTGTTTGCTGTGTTTCAGCGCCGCCGCTATAAAGCCCCTGAACAGCGGATGCGCCTTATTGGGTCTTGATTTAAACTCCGGGTGGTACTGAACGCCTACATAGAAATCTCTGTCGGAAATCTCGACTGTTTCCACAAGTCTGCCGTCGGGCGAAAGTCCCGAAAGCGTCAGTCCGTTCGAGGTTAAAATGTCGCGGTAATCGTTATTAAATTCATAGCGGTGACGGTGGCGTTCGGATATGTTGTTTGAATTATAGCAGCGTTCCATCGTCGTACCCTCTTTTATAACGCAGGGATACGCGCCGAGCCTCAGCGTGCCGCCCTTATCGATATCGTTGCTCTGACCGGGCATGAAATCTATTACCTTGTGTTTGCCCAGTTCGTCAAATTCGCCGGAATTTGCGTCCGGGATGCCGCAGACGTTTCTTGTATATTCGATAACGGCAATCTGCATGCCAAGACAAATTCCGAAGTAGGGGATATTTGTTTCTCTCGCGAATTTAGCCGCAAGAATCATTCCGTCGATACCTCGGCCTCCGAATCCGCCGGGTACGATAATTCCGTCAAGACTGCCGAGAACGGACGTATAGTTATCGTTTGTAAGAGTCTCCGAATCAATCCATTCTATATCAATATGAGCGTTGAGAGTGTAGCCGGCGTGGCGCATTGCCTCGGCTACGGACAAATATGCGTCGTGAAGCTGAACGTATTTGCCGACAAGACCTATTTTAACGCGGTCGTCCCTATTCTTGATTCTTTCGACCATCTCCGTCCACTCCGTAAGATCCGGCGCGGGCGCGTCAATACCCAGTTCACGGCATACGACGGACGAGAAATCAGCCTTTTCAAGCATGAGAGGAGCCTCATACAAAAACGGAAGGGTAATATTTTCAATAACGCAGTCGGGTTTGACGTTGCAGAAAAGCGATATTTTTTTAAATATTGAATCCTCCAAGGGCTCGTCGCATCTTAATACGATTATATTCGGATTGATTCCCATTCCCTGAAGCTCCTTAACCGAGTGCTGGGTGGGTTTTGATTTGTGCTCATCCGAACCGCTCAGAAACGGAACGAGAGTAACGTGTATAAAAAGACTGTTCTCCCTGCCGACTTCGAGCGAAATCTGCCTCACCGCCTCAAGAAACGGCTGAGATTCGATATCGCCTATCGTTCCGCCTATTTCGGTGATAACAACGTCCGCATCGGTCTGTCTGCCGACTCTGTAAACAAATTCCTTTATTTCGTTTGTGATGTGGGGGATAACCTGAACTGTAGAGCCGAGATATTCGCCTCTGCGCTCCTTGTTGAGAACGTTCCAGTAAACCTTGCCCGTTGTAAGATTTGAAAATCTGTTCAGATTTTCGTCGATAAATCTTTCGTAATGACCGAGATCGAGGTCAGTTTCCGCGCCGTCCTCGGTTACGTAAACCTCGCCGTGCTGATACGGACTCATCGTACCGGGGTCGACGTTTATGTACGGATCGAGTTTTTGCGCAGCGACCTTTAATCCCCTTGCTTTAAGAAGCCGTCCCAGCGACGCGGCGGTAATTCCTTTTCCCAAACCCGACACAACGCCTCCGGTAACAAAAATGTACTTCGTCATATTTTCTCCTCCCAAATGATAATATAACTTCTGATTAATCTGCTTTATTTTTATTCCTTATTTGTCTGTTTAAATATTAAAATAACATAGTTCGCAATTTAATTTGCAACGTACATCTGTTTGTACGGATTTTTTGAGTCGGGCGTCACAAGCGTATATTCGTCGTTTATCAATTTTTCGTAATTTCCGCCGAACAGATCGCAGTATTCCTTTATATAAGGTTTAATCGATTCAATTTCACGTTCTTCCGCTTTTCTCCGTGACGTCTGACGGGGAAATTTAATATTTTTGCAGTCGCCGCGAAGTATCATTTTTCCGCCGTGCATGCCCGTGCATGGGAAATTCCCGACTATCGGCTTGTTATCGTCGTTTAAGCCCAGAACTATAATCAGTCCGCCCGCCTGGTATTCGCCGAGAAAGCTTCCGGCTCTGCCGCCGATGACGATTACGGGCATTTTTTCCTTATACGCCTTCATGTGTATTCCGGCTCTGTAGCCCGCGTTTCCCTTTACGAATATTTCGCCCCCGCGCATCGCGTAGCCCGCCGCGTCGCCGACGCAGCCGTGAATTACAATCCGTCCGGCGTTCATCGTATCGCCGACCGCGTCCTGCGCGTTGGAATTTACCGTAATATCGGCGCCCGTAAGATATGCGCCGAGTGCGTTTCCGGGAATCCCGTATATCGACAGCCTGATATCGCTCATGCCCGCGGCGATGAACCGCTGACCGAGGCAGTCGATTATTTTACAGTCCGAATCGGATTTTCTCAAAGCTTCGTTAAGCTGTGTAAAATCAAGTCCTTTTGCGTCTATAACAGTCATAATAATTCGTATCCTCCGTTTTTTTCGCGGCGTATACGGACTGAAATAAAAAACTTAACTCCGTATAACATTTTACGCCGTAATACATACCGTTGTCAAGTAAAACAATTATTCTCCCGCGTGAGAAATGCCTAAAATTTCGAGTTCCTTTTCCGTCATTCCGATTCCTCTGAGCATAAGGCGGTTTCCGCGCAGGGCTTCAATTGAGTTTATGCCCATTCCGCCCATAAGCTCCATTATTTCGTGTTTCCATGCGGTCAGCATGTTGATAAGTCTTTGCGCAGATACGTTCGGGTCGAGCCTGTTTACAAGCTCCGGTTTCTGTGTGGCTATACCCCAATTGCAGTTGCCTGTCTGACATTTCCGGCACAGATGGCATCCCATTGCAACAAGCGCGGCAGTTGCGATATAGCACGCGTCCGCTCCGAGCGCAACGGCTTTTACGATATCGGCGGACGAGCGTATGCTTCCGCCCGCTATCAGAGATACGCTGTTTCTTATGCCTTCGTCGCGCAGCCTCCTGTCAACGGAGGCAAGCGCAAGCTCAATCGGGATTCCCACGTTGTCCCTGATTCTTGTCGGTGCGGCTCCCGTTCCGCCTCTGAATCCGTCGATTGCGATAATATCCGCGCCGCTTCTTGCGATTCCGCTTGCGATGGCGGCAATATTGTGAACTGCCGCAACCTTTACAATTACGGGCTTTTTATAATCCGACGCTTCTTTCAGCGAATATACAAGCTGTCTTAAATCCTCTATCGAATATATATCGTGATGCGGAGCGGGGGAGATTGCGTCCGAGCCTTCGGGAATCATTCTCGTTTTTGAAACGTCGCCTATGATTTTTGTACCGGGAAGATGTCCGCCGATACCGGGCTTTGCGCCCTGTCCCATTTTAATTTCGATAGCCGCTCCGGCATTTAAATACTTTTCGTGAACTCCGAAGCGTCCCGAGGCAACCTGTACGACGGTATTTTCGCCCCAGACGTAAAAATCCTCATGCAGTCCGCCCTCGCCGGTGTTGTATAAAATTCCTAATTCCCTTGCCGCTCTTGCCAGCGCTTCATGCGCGTTGTAGCTTATCGAACCGTAGCTCATTGCCGAGAACATTACGGGCATTGACAGCTCAAGGCGCGGACTCAGCGACGTATCGAGCCTGCCGTCGGGACGGCGTTTGACGCTTGAAGGCTTTTTTCCGAGAAATACCCTTGTTTCCATAGGTTCTCTGAGCGGGTCTATCGGAGGATTCGTAACCTGCGAAGCGTTTATCAGTATTCTGTCAAAATAAACGGGGGCAGGGTTCGGATTTCCCATTGACGAGAGCAGAACTCCTCCGCTGCCAGCCTGCTTATAAATTTCATTTATATAATCGCCCGTCCAGTTCGCGTTTTCTTTAAATGTGCAGTTGTTTTTTACGATTTTCAATGCGTGTTCCGGGCAGAACGAAACGCATCTTAAGCAGTCGACGCATTTCGATTCGTCCGCCGTCATCAGACCTTTTTCCGAATCGAATATATGTACGCCGTTTGAACACTGCTTTTCGCATATACGGCATGATGTGCAGCGTTCCCGGTTTCTTTCAATCTCGTATTCGGGAATAATATAATCAAGTCCCATCAGTACGCGCCCTCCTTAACCTTAACGATAACCGGTTCTCCGCCCATGGGAGAACGGATGTTCATTGCGTCCGGCTCGATTGCGCGAATTGCGGATTCCTCGCTTGCAATGTAAACCATATCGTCCTTTTCGCCGACGACCATGGAACGGAGCTTCAGTCTGTCGTTAAGAGCCATCAGCCCGCCCTCAAATCCGAGGATTATCGAAAACGGTCCCGTTATCAGAAGTTCGGGATATACCTTTCTTAAATAGCTCAGCTGATCCGCCTCGAGCGGCGGTTTTGATTCAATGGTGCTCCAGAACGGCGCGGCGATTACGGAAGCCGTTTCGCTGAGCGTCAGTCCCTGCCGTCTTAAGAGATAATCGGCGATATATGTTATAACCTCGGTGTCGGTCTGCAGCGTGCATTTGTATCCGAACATTTCGATATACCGTCTGTTTGCGTCATATGACGATATCTCACCGTTGTGTACTATGGAATAATCGAGCAGCGCGAACGGATGCGCTCCGCCCCACCAGCCGGGTGTGTTCGTCGGATATCTGCCGTGCGCCGTCCACGAGTAGGCGGAATATTCCTCCAGTCTGTAAAATCTGCCCGCGTCCTCGGGAAAACCGACAGCCTTGAATACGCCCATATTTTTGCCCGAAGAAAATACGTACGCGCCCTCGAAGCGGGTGTTTATATTCATAACCGTCCGGGCGACGTACTCTTTTTCGTCGAGCTGAAGTCTTGACAGCACGGATGACAGCGGGGCGACGAAATACCGCCATATAAGAGGAACGTCCGTAATTTCGGGAATTTTTCTTATCGGTATATTTTCGGCCTTTACAATTTCGAAGCTGTCTTTGAGAAAGCGTTCGCAATCGACCCTCGCTTCATTGTCCGTATAGAATATATGAAGCGCGTAAAATTCCGCGTAGTCGGGGTATATTCCGTATCCCGCGAATCCGCCTCCCAGTCCGTTTGAACGGTCGTGCATGGGAATCATGCTTTTGATTATTTTTTCGCCGGTCATTTTGTTTCCGTCCCTTGAAATCATTGCGGATATCGCGCATCCCGACGGAATCCTGATTTGTCCTTCAAGCAGCATAAGCATCACCGATTCTTATAAAAATAAAATCGTCCCGAGGGGAGGCTGTCCCCTCGGAACGAACGTCATTGCTCTGTTATGAAACGTATTTTATCACTAAAAAAAAGGTTTGTCAAATAACAGGGTCATTTTCTCCGTTTGCGTTAAAAAACATAATGCAATAAATCGGAATATAGGTTATCTTGCCTTTTTTCAGAACCTTTCGTTTACCGGATACGACAAAAACCTTTTTTATATGATAATCCTCGTTTTCTGTAAGCTGCAGGCTGTTAATGTAATAATCCGACTTTTCGGTACCTTTTCGGTTTTTAAATCGTAAGTAAAAAGAACGCAGACCGATTATCAGTTTGCGTTCTTTATCATTCTTTTAACAGATACGGCGTTATTTAATATCAGTCGATATCGTTAAGCAGTTCCTTCAGCGCTTTTATATCCGCCGCGGTGAGGGTAACGCCCTTGCCCATTTTCTCATGGTCGGGACCCCAGTCGCGGATATCGTACTTCGGCTCCTTGCCGTTCCAGCTGATAAGATTAAGCTCCTTTGCCCATCCGCCTGCGCCCTCGGAAATAACTCCAAAGGACTTTACGATTTCATAAGTAAACTCCGGCATGTACTTTTCCTCCTCTTTACAAGATATTTTATATCTATTCTTTTATATTATATTATGTATATATTTAAAAATCAACTGTAAAATAAAATATTTAAGAATTTATTTTTATTTATAAAAACAAAATAGGAAAATGTCACGCTGACGGCGCAATACGCAGCGCGATGCTTGATAATACCGTACAGCAAAAAAGGTCGCTGCGGATTGACAGTGACCTTCTGTTGCTTATTCGGTAAGCGTCTTTTTTTATCGCAGAAAATAAAATTTTAATTTCCCGATTCTTACTTATTGAAATATCTCTTTAAAAGTCCCTCGAAAGCCTTACCGTGTCTTGCCTCGTCCTTTGCCATCTCATGAACCGTGTCGTGAACGGCGTCAAGTCCCAGCTCTTTTGCAAGCTTTGCAAGTTCATATTTGCCTGCCGTTGCTCCGTTTTCCGCTTCCGCTCTCATTTCAAGATTCTTTTTTGTCGAATCCGTAACGACTTCGCCTAAAAGCTCGGCGAATTTCGCGGCGTGCTCCGACTCTTCGTAAGCGGCCTTTTCCCAGTAAAGACCGATTTCGGGATAACCCTCTCTGTGTGCGACTCTCGCCATTGCAAGATACATTCCGACCTCGGAGCATTCGCCGTTGAAATTGGCGCGAAGTCCGTCGATAATTCTCTCATCGGCGTCTTTTGCAATACCTACTATATGCTCTGCCGCCCAAACCTTATTGTCCTGCTTAACCTCAGTGAACTTACTGCCGGGGACGTGGCACTGGGGACATTCCTTGGGAGGCTCGTCTCCCTCGTGAACATAACCGCATACGGGACATACCCATTTTTTCATAATAATTACCTCCGTAAAAAATTTTAATTTTATGATTTTACAATTTAATATTAAATAAGCCGTCAGGCATTATTTGCACATTCGGGACAAAGTCCGTAGAAAACAAGACTGTGATATCTGACCGTTCCGCCGAATGACTTCTGCGCTTCGGAATCAAGAACAAAGTCCTCGTTAAAGCAATCAAAGTCAAGAACACGTGAGCATTTTTCGCATATGAAATGAGTATGAGGCTTCGTATTGCCGTCAAAACGCTCCTGCGAATTAACAAAACCCACGCTGATTGCCTCGCCGTCGCCGATAAACTCGTTAAGATTGCGGTAAACTGTCGCCAAGCTCAAATCGGGAATATCTCGTTTCAGCTTTGTATAAAGCATCTCCGCGCTCGGGTGCTCCTTCGTATTTATAAGAGCCTCGCGTACGGCGTCGCGCTTTTTGCTGTGTTTTTTCGGTTTCGAGGTCATTGTATCACCTTTAATATGATAATGATTATTGTTTTCGTTATTATCATAACATAAACGAATCCGTTTGTAAAGCTTTTTTTGAAAAAAATTAAAAAAATCGGGTTGACAATTTTTTTCGACATATATATAATGTTAGTAATTGAATACATCCTATAAAGACTGTGACGGGAAGAGTAGTATATACAAACGATTCAAAGAGAGCCGGCGGCGCTGGAAAGCCGGCAGTCCGGTATATATGAAGAACGTCCCCGAGTTTCTGTCCGAACGGTTTTATTTCTATCCAATTAGGCGCAGACGTGCAAGGAGCGTTAATCCTTACGTTATCGGATTATTTATATATTTAATAACCCCGTAACGGCAGAGCGGGCGCAAAAACGCGTCACGGTGGGTGGTACCGCGGAGATTATGCTTCGTCCCATAATTCTTATGAATTATCGGGCGGAGCTTTTTATTTTCCCGAAATAAGACAGGAGGAATTGTTTTGAGAAGAACAATATACTGCGGCCTCGTCCGCGAAAGCCATATCGGTCAGCGGATTACGGTCACGGGCTGGATGCTGACAAAGCGTGATATGGGCGGCGTTATTTTCCTTGATTTGAGAGACAGAGAGGGCGTATTGCAGGTAGTATGCAACGCTCAGAATTTATCCGGCGAGGATTTTTCCGTCGCCGAGGGACTTCGCAGTCAGTCTGTAGTACTGTGCGAGGGAGTCGTCAGACTGCGCGACGAGGAAACAATAAACGAAAAAATTGTAACGGGCACAGTCGAGCTTATGGCTGACAAAATCGAGCTTATATCGACGAGCGAAACGCTCCCGTTTTCGCTTGACGACGACGCGCAGATAAGAGAGGATTTGAGGCTTAAATACAGATTCCTCGACCTGCGCCGCCCGGTTATGATTAATAATCTTAAGATAAGACACAAGATTCAGAAGGTAACGGAGGATTATCTTGACAGGGAAGGATTTCTCTGCGTTGAAACTCCCATGCTTATGAAATCGACGCCCGAGGGCGCGAGAGATTATATAGTTCCGAGCAGAGTTCATCCCGGCACGTTCTACGCGCTCCCCCAGTCGCCCCAGATATTCAAGCAGATTCTCATGGTCGGCGGTATAGATAAATATTATCAGGTCGCCAGATGCTTCAGAGACGAGGATTTGAGAGCCGACAGACAGCCTGAGTTTACGCAGGTCGACATGGAGATGTCGTTCGTAGAACAGGAGGATGTTCTCGTTCATCTTGAAAAATTATTCAAGCATATATTCAAAGAGGTAAAGGGCGTTGAATATACCGAAACGTTCCCGCGTCTTACATGGACGGAATGCATGGACGTATACGGAAGCGACAAGCCCGATTTGAGATTCGGTCTGCCGATAGTCGATATTACGGATATTGCGAAAACGTGCAGCTTTTCGGTATTCAGAAAGGCAGCCGACAACGGCGGAGTCGTCAGAGCGATCAATGTAAAAGGCGGAGCTGAATTTACCCGTACCGTAATAGAAAATCTGACCGAAAAAGCGACCTCCTACGGCGCGAAGGGCATGGCGTGGATTGCGATAAGACCCGACGGCGAGATTTATTCGCTTCTTACAAAATTCTTTGCAAAAGAGGATATCGACGCTATTGTAAAAGCCGTTAACGCTCAGCCCGGCGACTTCATCCTTTTCTGCGCAGACAAGCTCTCAACCGTAAGGCGCGTTCTCGGCAATTTAAGACTTGACGTTGCCGACATTCAGCATTTAAAAAATAAAGACGATTATAAATTTATGATAGTCACCGACTTCCCGCAGTTCGAGTGGAGCGACGAGGAAAACAGATTTATGGCGACGCATCACCCGTTTACAATGCCTTATGAAGAGGACGTTCAATATCTTCTCACCGACCCCGGCAGAGTCAGGGCGCAGGCGTACGACGTTGTTTTAAACGGTATCGAATTGGGAAGCGGCAGCGTCAGAATCCATAAGCCCGACGTACAGACGAAGATGTTCGAGGCTCTCGGCTTTACCGACGAACAGATTGAGGATCGTTTCGGATTTATGGTCAACGCGTTTAAATACGGAACTCCGCCTCATGCGGGTTTCGCATTCGGTCTTGACAGATTCGTAATGCTTATGGTGGGCGCGGATTCGTTAAGAGACGTTATAGCGTTTCCGAAAACAAAAGACGCGTCATGTCCGCTTACCGGCGCACCCGACTATGTAGACCCCGCGCAGCTTGAGGTGCTTAATTTAGGCATGGCGTTTGAAAAGCATGAGGACGGCGAAAAGGCGGAAAAGAAAAAGAAATCCGTCGAAATAGACGTTGAAGCCGTTGCGAATCTTGCAAGGCTTTCTCTTTCCGAGAGCGAAAAGAAGAGCATGAAGAAGGAGCTTGCTTCAATAATAGATTTTGCCGACACTCTTTCGGAACTCGACACGTCCGGCGTCGGCATAACGGCGCATGTCGTTGACATGAGCGATGTTTTCAGACCCGACGAGGTTACGAATAAGCCCGACAGAGACGAGCTTCTTGCAAACGCCCCCGCAAAAGAGGACGGATGCGTGTTCGTTCCGCAGGTAGTGGAGTAAGGAGGCGCGACGATGGATATACGAAAATTAACGGTTGAACAGTTAAGCGGCAAGCTTAAAAACAAAGAGATATCCTCACTTGAACTTACAAAGGAATATCTTGAATACGCAAAAACTTCCGATGAAAAAATAGGCGCGTATCTGCGTTTTTGCGAGGAAACGGCGATTGACGGCGCGAAAAAAGCGGATGAAAAAATCGCCCGCTCGGAGTCGTCCGCCCTTACGGGAATCCCGTACGGACTTAAGGATAACATATGCACAAAGGGCGAGATTACATCCTGCGCTTCAAAAATGCTTGAAAATTTCGTTCCGCCTTATAACGCGTTCGTTTATGACAAGCTGAACGCAGAGGGCGCGGTAATGCTCGGCAAAACGAACATGGATGAATTTGCTATGGGTTCTACGAATGAAAATTCGGCATTTAAGCCCGTTCATAATCCGAGAGATTTATCCCGCGTACCCGGTGGAAGCTCGGGCGGCTCGGCGGCTGCGGTCGCGGCGAACGAAGCTCCCTTCGCGCTCGGCTCGGACACCGGCGGTTCGATTCGTCAGCCCGCGGCGTTCTGCGGAGTAGTCGGAATGAAGCCTACATACGGCGCTGTTTCGAGAAACGGACTTGTTGCGTTCGCTTCGTCGCTTGACCAGATAGGACCGCTCACAAAAACCGTTAAGGACTCCGCGATAGTTCTCGGCGCGATTGCGGGACATGATAAACTTGACTCCACATCCGTAGACAGAGAGCCGGGCAATCTTTGCGAGGATATCGGCAAGGATGTAAAGGGTATGAAAATCGCCCTGCCGAAAGAGTATTTCGGAGACGGAATCGGAGACGACGTAAAAACCGCCGTTTTAAACGCGGCTAAAATATACGAAAAATTGGGAGCTGTCATTGAGGAGGTTACGATTCCGACAATGAAATACGCGCTTCCCGCATATTATGTTATTTCCTCAGCCGAGGCTTCGTCCAATCTTTCGAGATTTGACGGCGTGCGCTACGGCTACAGATCGAAAAACTACGAGAATATTACGGAGCTTTACAAAAATACGAGAAGCGAGGGCTTCGGCGGCGAGGTAAAAAGACGTATAATGCTCGGCTGCTTCGCTTTAAGCTCGGGCTATTATGACGCTTATTACAAAAAAGCGCTGCAGGTCAGAACGCTTATAATGCGCGGATTTAACGATATATTAAAGGACTGCGCATGCATAATTTCCCCCGTCGCTCCGACCGCCGCATATAAATTAAACGAAAAAACAAGCGATCCGCTTGAAATGTACATGGGCGATATCTACACCGTTCCGGTAAACATAGCCGGTATTCCCGCGCTGTCAATGCCGTGCGGAGAGGACAGAGACGGTATGCCGGTAGGCATGCAGCTGCTCGGAAAGGCGTTTGACGAAAAAACGCTGTACAGATTGGGCTATGCGTTCGAGCGCGAAACCGGCGCGTATCATCTTAATAAATAACGGACGAAGGGAGAGAGTTTAAATGAATTATTATAAAGGTTACGAAATGGTTATAGGACTCGAGGTTCACTGTGAGTTAAAGACCGAAACCAAAATATTCTGCGGCTGTCCCACTTCGTTCGGCGCAGAACCGAATACGCAGTGCTGTCCCGTATGCATGGGCATGCCCGGTACGCTTCCCGTTCTCAACGGCAAAGTCGTCGACTATGCGATAAAGGCGGGCGTCGCAACAAACTGTACGATTGCAAAATATTCGAAGCAGGACAGAAAAAACTATTTTTATCCCGATCTTCCGAAGGCTTATCAGATTTCACAGTACGATCTGCCCCTGTGCGAGCACGGTTATCTTGAAATAGAGGGCGAAAGCGGAGCTAAAAGGATAGGCATTACGAGGATTCATATAGAGGAGGACGCCGGCAAGCTTGTACACGTCCCCGGCAAGGGTACGCTTATCGACTGCAACCGCTGCGGCGTTCCTCTTATCGAAATAGTTTCCGAGCCCGATATCAGAAGCGCCGAGGAAGCCGTCGCTTATATGAAAAAGCTCCGCGCTATAATTCTTTATACGGGCATTTCCGACTGTAAAATGCAGGAGGGCTCGTTAAGATGCGACGTCAATCTTTCTGTCAGGAAAAAAGGAGCGGAGAAATTCGGCACGAGAACCGAAATGAAGAACCTGAACTCGTTTACGTTTATTCAGAAAGCGATAGAATATGAATACAAGCGTCAGGTCGATGAGATTGAAGCGGGCGGAACGATAGTTCAGGAAACGCGCCGTTACGACCAGGCAAGCGGAAAGACGTTTACCATGAGAACAAAAGAGGACGCAAACGACTACCGTTATTTTCCCGACCCCGACCTTGTGCCGATTATAACATCGGATGAAAAATTAAAGAATCTCACCGATTCGATTCCCGAACTTCCCGACGCAAGAAAAAAATTATACGTCGAAAAATATTCTCTTACGCCGTATGACGCGGAGCTTATAATTAACGAAAAGGAGATTGCGGATTATTTTGAAAAAGCGGCAAAGCTTACAAAGTATCACAAAATTCTTGCAAATCTTATAATTTCGGACGTCATGAAGCTTCTCGACTCGGATTCGTGCGATATTAAAATTTCATCTGAGCATATTGCTTCGATTGCCGAAATGCTCGGAGCCTCGGAGATAAATTCATCCGTCGGCAAAAAGGTTATAAAGGCTCTCTGGGAGAACGATACCGACCCCGTCGAATACGTTAAGGATAACGATTTGAATCAGATAAACGACAGGGATACTCTTTTAAAAGCCGTTCTTGAAGCAATCGAGGCAAATCCGAAATCCGTTTCGGATTACAAGAAAGGAAAAACGGCCGCCGCCAAGGCGATAATGGGTCAGGTCATGGCGAAAACTCAGGGCAGGGGCAACCCCGTTCTTATCGGCGAAATACTTGACGGGGAGCTTAAAAAGCTTTAATGACGTTTATTGAATTTATAAAATCCGATATATTCGTACGTATCGTCGGATTTGCCGGAGTCATTCTTACGTTTGCCGCGTTTCAAAGCAATAAACATAAAAATATTGTAATTATCAAGCTCATATCGGAATTTATTTTCGGCATACAGTATCTGCTCGTCGGCGCATATACGGGATGCGTTCTCAATATCCTCGGCTCACTCAGGAATTTCACATATTTAAAGCTTGACGAAAAGGGCAGAAGCACGCGTATCGCAATGCTTGTATTTATGGCTGTGTTTACGGTTTCGGCAATCCTTACATGGGACGGATGGCTGTCAATTTTTCCGCTTGTCGGAAAACTGTTCTCGACCGCCGCATATTCGATGAAAAATCCGAGGAAAATAAGATTTTTAAACGTCCCGACGGCGATAATGTGGGTCGTATACAACATTACGTTTAATATGTGGGAGGCTCTGTTCGCCGACTCGATGAGTCTTGTATCCGTAGCAATCGCAATATACAGATTCGATTTAAAGCCCGTTCTTGCGCAAAGGAGAAAAAAAGCGAAGAACTCTGCTTCTTGACAAAATAATACATGACGTATATAATGTTAATCGTAGAAATTTTTAAAATTTAGGAGTGTTAAATATGCCACTTGTAACAACAACGGAAATGTTTAAAAAAGCATACGAGGGCGGTTACGCCGTCGGCGCTTTTAATGTTAATAACATGGAGATAGTTCAGGGTATCACCGAGGCTGCCGCAGAGCTTAAAGCTCCCCTTATTCTTCAGGTTTCCGCAGGCGCAAGAAAGTATGCAAACCATACATATCTTACGAAACTTGTTGAGGCCGCAGTTATTGAAACCGGACTTCCCATCGCTCTCCACCTTGACCACGGCGCGGATTTTGATATCTGCAAGAGCTGCATCGACGGCGGTTTTACATCCGTTATGATTGACGGCTCTCATCATCCCTATGAGGAGAACGTTGCTCTTACCGCTAAGGTCGTTGAGTACGCTCACGCTCACGGAGTTGTCGTTGAAGGCGAACTCGGTCAGCTTGCCGGCGTCGAGGACGACGTTAACGTGTCCGACGAGAACGCATGCTACACAAGACCCGAAGAGGTGCAGGATTTCGTAGAGAGAACCGGCGTTGACTCGCTTGCCATCGCTATCGGAACTTCTCACGGCGCATATAAATTCAAACCCGGACAGGACCCCAAGCTCCGTCTTGATATCCTTGAAGAAGTCGGCAAAAGACTTCCCGGCTTCCCCATCGTTCTTCACGGCGCTTCATCCGTTCCCCAGGAGTTCGTTAAGGAAATTAATTCCTACGGCGGAAATATGCCCAATGCTATCGGTATTCCCGAGTCAGAGCTTGCGAAGGCGGCGAAAATGGCTGTCTGCAAAATCAACATTGACTCGGATCTCCGCCTTGCAATGACCGCCTCCATCCGTAAGTACTTCGCCGAGCATCCCGATCATTTCGATCCCCGTCAGTATCTTGCCCCTGCCAGAACGGCAATTAAGGACATGGTAGAGCATAAGATTAACGATGTTCTCGGCTGCGCGGGCAAGGCGTAAGAAACATTGCTTTCGGCGCACGACGAATTTTATTGTCATGCCGTATCCCGCGTACGGCTTCGCCGGTAAAAATTCTTCCCGCGTCCGAAATTATCCGATTCACTCGGTTTGATATAAATTGAATCAGCAAAACAGAGCCGGCATAAATAACCGGCTCTGTATTTTTAATATATCAAATTTAAATAATGCGTTTGATTTTTTTAATTTATATTAAAGCTCGCCCGTATATGCGACAGTTTCGTTCGGAATCGAAATGAATCCGTCCTTTGAGAACGTATCGAAAATTTCATTTAAACCTCTTAAATATCCGCCGTAATTTTCATCGTTCTCTTTTAATGAGTATGACGAGGACAGCGCACGGTTTATATACCCCTGCCTGTCGTATATCAATGTATTATCCGTACGAAAAACAACTCCGTTTTTCGAGAAGAAAGACAGACATTTTTCGCCGCTTATTCCGTTTGAAAAACCGCAAAAATCAGGAGAATATTTATAATTCAATTCTGCAAGAGCCTTTGTACACCCGGCGGATTCGACATTTGAATTATAAACGATAATAACCCTTCCGCCGGGCTTAAGAACGCGTCTGCATTCCTTTCCGAACGCTTCGTGATTAAACCAGTGAAAGGCCTGCGCCGCGCTGATACAGTCAACCGAATTTTCCGGCAGATTCATATTTTCGTCACTGCCTTCGACAGAGGTAAAATTACAGTTTCCGTTCATCTCTTCCTCGGCTTTTCTTCGCATGTCCGCGTTAGGTTCGACCGCAAATACGCGATAGGCGCAGTCAATCAGCTGCCGTGCAAAAATTCCCGTACCTGAACCGACATCGGCAAATACGCTCCCTGCGGGTATTTTTAAATCATTTTTAATATAATCAAAAAGCTTTTCGGCATATTTCGGTCTTGCCTTTGCGTATATTTCCCCCCTGCCGTCAAAACGGTTTGTATAATCCATATTGTACATCCTTTTTTGATTTAAAAATATTTCAGTGAGTTGAAATGTGAAGAAATTAATCGGCAAACCTTTAACAAGATTTACCGATTCTGGTGGAGATGAGGGGAGTCGAACCCCTGTCCGAAAACCCATCCTCCCGGCTTTCTACGAGCGTAGCCGATATATTGTTTTCTCCCCTTGCGCGAGCCTGTCGGCAGGCTTACGTTCGGGCAGTTTCGTTATGCATGACAGATTACGAAACGCTGTGTCTGTTCACGTTCACCGCTAAATGACGCTCCCGTCCGAGCCGCGGTACTCCCGGGGGGAACGGCGGCCGCAATTAAGCGGCAGCTAAAACTGTGTTATTATTGTCGTTTATTATTTAAACGTTGTGGATTTTAAAGAGAGCCCACTTCTCTGCCCGCTTACCGAAACTCCGGATCCCCGTCGAAATCCTTTCATCCCCGTATTTCCGGCGCACAGTCAACGCCGACAATGTATTAATATTATTTACACACAGAATAAATAATAATCAGATATTTTTCTCGCCCCTGACCGCACGTTCAATGCTTCTTGCCGCCGATTTTTTAGCGGCGTCCTCGCGCTTGTCATAGAGCTTTTTACCTTTGCAAAGTCCGAGCTGAACCTTGGCCTTGCCCTTTTTGAAATATACCGATAACGGAATTATCGCATATCCCTGCTGTTTTGTCAATCCGTAAAGCTTATTAATTTCTTTTTTATGCATAAGAAGCTTTTTCGGCCTCATCGGATCGCGGTTGAAAATATTGCCGTGTTCGTAGGGCGAAATATGCATACCGTTCGCGAAAATTTCACCGCCGTCTATACTGCACCACGAGTCTTTTAAATTGAGCTTGCCCTGACGGACGGATTTTACCTCCGTGCCGAAAAGCTCGATTCCGGCTTCGTACGATTCAATTACAAAATAATCATGATACGCTTTTTTGTTCTGCGCGGCGGCGCGAGAATCATTGTCTGCCATTATATCACCCTTTTCTCAAATAAACCGTAAAATGCTTTGCGTATATACCGGCTGCAATTCGCCGAATAATTACATGCTTTCCGGGGCGTCGACTTTAAGAAGCGAAAGTATATTTGCCATTACGTCCTTTGTACATTTACACAAAAACAGTCTCGCCGTACGGAGGTTTTCATCCTCCACGTCGCACCTGCACGCGTTATAGAATTTATGGAAAAGCGTCGCAAGCTCTATCGCGTATCTTGTGATTTTTGACGGGTCGAGAGCCTTTGCCGAGCTTTCGATTTCGCCGGTGAGCGACGCTATATGACGTATAAGCTCTTTTTCCTCATCCGCAGTGAGAAGCTGAGCCTGCTCGACGGTACAACCGTCGAACTTAACGCCCTTGGCGTCCGTTTTTCTGAATATGGAGCATATACGCGCATGCGCGTACTGACAGTAATAAACGGGATTCGACGACGATTCCTCCACCGCAAGGTCAAGATCGAAATCGCAGTGGGTGTTCGCCTCTCTCATGTTGAAAATAAAACGAGCCGCGTCGATGGGTACTTCCTCAAGCAGCGTCACGAGCGTGATAGCCTTACCGCTCCTCTTTGAAGCCTTGATAACCTCGCCGTCCTTTACAAGGCGAACCATCTGCATAAGTACGACCTTAAGCCTGTCCGGATCTACTCCGAGAGCCTGAAGAGCCGCCTTTAATCTCGGAACATATCCGTGATGATCTGCGCCCAGAATATCAACCGCCATATCGAAATTGCGTATGCAAAGCTTATTGTAATGATATGCGATATCGGGAACGATATACGTTAAAAATCCGTTGGAACGGACGAGAACAAAATCCTTATCGCATCCGAATTGCTCGGCTTTGAACCACACCGCGCCGTCTTTTTCGTAGGTATAGCCCTTTTCGGTCAGGAGCTTTACGACGTTTCTCGCAGCGCCCGACTCATGCAGCGCGCTTTCTTTAAACCAGGTGTCGTATTTGATTTTATATTTAAGAAGATCCCTTTCAAGTCCCGCGATATTTAGCGGAAGCGCGTAGTCTACAAGAGCCTTTTTGCGTTCCTTGTCGGAAACATGCATGTATTTATCGCCGTAAATCCCGGCAAAAGCCTTTGCGTGGTCGATAATATCCTGTCCGTGATATGAATCCTCCGGCATTTCAACGCCGTCTTTGTACAACTGCTGATATCTCAAATCGAGCGACAGTCCGAATTTTTCGATCTGGTTTCCGCCGTCGTTTATATAAAATTCGCGTTCGGTATGATAGCCCGCCCAGGAAAGAACCTCGGCAAGGCAGTCTCCCATCGCTCCGCCTCTCGCGTTTCCGACGTGCATCGGTCCCGTCGGATTTGCCGAAACAAATTCAACAAGAGCTTTTTTACCCTTTCCCATGTCGGAATGACCGTACATTTTACCCTTTTCGTTCTCATCCATGAGAATATCAGCGTAATATCTCGGACTTAATTTAAAATTTATAAATCCGTTTACGTTCTCTATCGAATCAAAATACGTATTTTCAAGCTCCGCGTTATCGACAAGCGCGGCGGCAATTTTAACCGGGGGCATTCTGAATACTCTTGCGGACGCCATGGCGGCGTTTGTCGAATAATCGCCGTGCGTTCTGTCTGCGGGAATTTCAACATTAAATACCGGAAGCGCGCCTTCGCCCAACGCGCCCGATTCGCATGCCTTTTCTGCGGATTTTTTAATTATTTCCGTTATCTGTTCTTCCGCTTTTTTTACAATATAACTCAATTTGCTTCATCCTTTCCGCCGTCGGCGGTAACAATTATTGTCATTTCGTTTTCGGCGGCAAAATCGCCGTAATAATCTATTGTATATTTTAATTTTAACTCTCCGCTGCCGTTTTTTACGGTGCTTTTTACCTGCTTGCCGTAAATCCCTATCAGAAGCTCGCCGTACGGGGTCCGATAAAAACAGCTTTGACGCTTTCCGCGTTCTATAATCAACTCCGACGAATACGCCCCGCTTCTTACTACGGAAACATTTTCGCCGTTTTTGACTCTTATTGTCGTATGACAGGTATTTTCCTCGTCCAGCCTCTCGTCATAGCATATCATATACGTGTCCGTATGTCCGTAAATGATATATCCCCTCGTCGTTATTTCCACGCCCTGAGTGCCGTTGTACGCGGTCTGTTTGTCCTTAACTACAATTAACGCTTCCTTTTTCATGCTTCGCGTTCGATTGCCAATGTCAAAAGAGTATCGATAAGCTCCGGATATTTTATGCCGCATTCGTTAAAAAGCTTCGGATACATGCTTATCGGCGTAAATCCGGGCAATGTGTTTATTTCGTTGAATTTAACGCCGCCGTCGGGCTGAACGAAAAAGTCAACGCGTGAGAGGCCGGAGCAGTTAAGCGACGTGAATATTTTAACGGCAAGAGAGCGTATTTCCTCGCTCGTTTTCTCCTCAAGAGGGGCAGGGATAAGAAGAACGGAGCTTTCGTTTTTATATTTTGCGTCGTAATCGTAAAATTCGTTTGCGGACTTTATCTCCCCGACGACGGAGGCGACGGGAGCATTATTGCCGAGAACGGCGCATTCAACCTCTCTGCCGGCGATACATTCCTCGGCGACGATTTTCTTATCATACTTGAAAGCCTCGTTTATCGCTTTTTCAAGCTCCTCCTTATTTGAAGCCTTTGCAACTCCGACGGACGAACCCGTATTTGCGGGCTTTATAAATACGGGACAGCCGAGCTTTTCAAAGCATTCGTCCGAAAAGGCGGAACCGTTTTTTTCGTATTTGAATTTATCGATTTTCAGCCATTTCGCCTGCGGAACGCCCTCATAATCGGCAAGCGCGTTCGTAACCGCTTTATCCATGCATACCGCGCCTGCAAGATTATCGCAGCCTACAAACGGTATTCCCGCAAGAGTCAGGAGAGCCGCCGCAGCGCCGTCCTCGCCGTTTCTGCCGTGCAGAACGGGAAAACACACGTCGACGTTTATAATTCTGCCGTCCTCGGCGATAATCTGTTTTGACTTATAATCTATGTTTATATAAGCCTTGAGCGAATCGGAAAACCAGTCGTCCGACTCTATTTTATCGGTATCGCCCTCGAACAGACGCCATTTGCCGTCCCTTGTTATGCCGAGGGTTACAATATTATATTTTTCGCGCGGAATATTTCTGATAACAGAAGCTGCCGAAAGAAGCGAAACCTCATATTCACTCGATTTTCCGCCGAAAAGAACAAGAACCGTTTTCATATGTATTTCCTCCCGGGCGTACGAACCCATGTTCTATATATATTATCATATATTGAACAATAACACAAGCGCAAAAAATAAAAGAAATGAAAATCGACTGTAGAGTTACAATTGATGTGAGACTGAAATGAAAAAATGGTAGAAAAAAGCGATTGAGTTCGTTAGAATATAGGTAGAAGACTTGGAAACAGATCGATTAAAAAATCTGTAATCGTTTTAACAGTATTCTTTCCAAAGCCGAAAGGAGAGAAAAGCAATGAGAGCAAACACAAATAAACTAAATTTTTATGTTTCCGATGAGGTGCGAAAAAAGCTTGAAAAGTTATCGAAAGATTCCGGTTTGAAAATGACGGCGGTTATTACAAAACTTATATCGGAGCGTGAGATTCACCCATTAAGGACAGATGAGCTTTCAAAGATTTATAACGAGCTGAAAACCACATCGGCAACAATATCAATCAAATCGCCCATATCGCAAACGCTGAAAGACATATTTCGGATAGTCGGATTGATAGTGTGGTGAATTTAATGAATGATGTTTGGAGATGTGTTCGGAGTTATAAGTAAAACACACTTATCAAATTACAAATTACTCAATTACATTTGACTATTTATAAAATTTATGGTATAATGATAGTAACTCGAATTGGAGGTTGAATTATGTTTATAGGCAGACAGCGAGAGCTTTCAGCTCTTGAAAGATTATACAAATCGGATAAATTTGAATTTGCGGTTATCTATGGCAGACGCCGCGTAGGTAAAACTGCACTTATCAACAAATTTATTGACGATAAAAATGCGATTTATTTTATGTGTGTTGAGAGCAATGCAAAGCAAAATCTCGAAAATTTTTCAAAGAGCATTATGGAGTATGTCAGCGGCACGGAAATTGACAGCATATTCTCGTCGTTTCAATCGGCGCTCGAATATGTGTTCCGACTTGCCGAAAAAGAACGCATCATTCTTGCAATCGACGAATACCCGTATGTCGCACGCTCATCAAAGAGCCTTGCTTCTACCCTTCAGCTTCTGATTGATAAATACAAGGATAAATCAAAGCTGATGCTGATTCTCTGCGGTTCGTCAATGTCGTATATGGAAGATCACGTTCTTGCCTATAAAGCACCTCTGTATGGCAGAAGAACAGCGCAAATGAAACTTTTGCCATTCGACTTTGAGGAAACCTGTCATTACTTCAAAAATTTCACCGCCGAAGATAAGGCTCTTATCTATGGGGTTGTCGGCGGCACTCCGCAGTATTTATTGCAGATCAACGACGCATTGAGCGTTGAGGATAATATCAAAGATACATTTTTGAACCCCGTTTCATTCTTGTATGAAGAGCCGATAAACCTCTTGAAACAGGAAGTAAGAGAACCGGCAATCTATACGGCGATAATTGCCGCTATTGCAACGGGAGCGTCGAGAATGTCAGAAATTTCGGGCAAGGTCGGCGAAGATTCCAATGTTTGCGCAATGTATCTCAAAAATTTGATTAACTTGGGAATTGTGCAGAAGGAAACACCGTATGGCGAAAAGGCATCGCGAAAGTCGGTTTATTCGATTGAAGATAATATGTTCCGTTTCTGGTATCGGTTCGTGTTTGAAAATAATTCAATTATCGCCCGCGGCGCCGCAGATTTGGCATATAAGCGTATCGAGCCGCAGCTTTCGGACTATATGGGCAAGGTTTTTGAGGAAATCTGCAAACAGTATTTGTGGAAACAGCTCCTTTTCGGCAACTGCCCTGTTGAGTTTACTGCCCTCGGTCGCTGGTGGGGTAATAATCCGAAAGAAAAGCGTCAGGAAGAAATTGACATTATGGGCGAACAGGATAAAAACACCGCCCTTTTTGCAGAGTGTAAGTGGACAAACGAAAAGGTTGACCTCGGCGTTTTGGAAACACTTGTTAAGCGAAGTAAACTGTTTAATTACAAAACCAAACATTATTATCTGTTCTCAAAATCAGGCTTTACAAAAGGCTGTGAAGATAAAGCGAAAGAGATGGGTAATGTGAATTTGGTTGAGTATGGAGATATAATAGTATTTAACAGCGATGAAGAGGTGTAATAGATGAAAGATTCGGATAAAGAAAAACTTATAAAAGATATAGCCGATAGGAACTTTATAATAAATCAATATAAATTGACAGAGCTGAAGCTATAAGAAAAATAAATGAATAAAGAATATCTGATAAAGCGACCTTGTAAAATAAAGTGTGTAATTTAAAAAAACAACTTGCACACTTTTTGTAATTTTAGTAAAGTGTGCTACAATGAAAGAAAGGACAAAAAGGAATGAACGAAATGGCAAGAAAAAAGGAAAGCACACCGGGAGAAAACCTCGCAAAACAAATTATCGAACAGTACAATCCAA